>JAZNAK010000001.1:0-136394 GCA_045586485.1 Faecousia sp.
GTCTTTCCTAAGACCGCTTGGCCTCCGACTTATCCCGGCGGCGCAGCGCTGGACAAGGCTGCTCAGCAGGGAGATGAAAGCAAATACCATCTGCCGGTGGCAAAGCCGGGCGCCAATCCTTATGATATGAGCTTTTCCGGACTGAAGACAGCAACATTGAATCTGATCCACCACGCCGAGCAGGTAGGGGAGAGGCTGGATATTGATAGTCTTTGCGCGTCCTTTACTGCTGCGGTATCGGACACTCTTGTGCCGCGTGTGGTAATGGCTTTGGAGCAGACAGGCAGAAAAAAACTGGCTGTTGCCGGTGGCGTGGCGGCAAACTCAAGAATCCGTAAGGACATTGTGGCTGCTGCCGGACAGTTTGGAGTTGAGGTCTATCTGCCGCCTCTTTCCCTGTGCGGAGACAACGCTGCAATGATCGGTTCACAAGGTTATTTTGAGTATCTGAGCGGCAATGTCGCCGGTATGGAACTCAATGCCTATGCAACAAAATCGATCCTTGGCGAGACGCTATGAATGTATAATTTTTAACTCATATTCTCTTGCTAAATTACTGCTGTATTTTTGATATCAAAAAGTGCGATATTTTGTCGAAAAACGGAAGAAAATACGAACATTCTTGCGGTGGTTTTGGTTGCGTGATGTGGAAAAGTCTGTGGATAGTGTGCATAACCATTTGAAATCGCAGTGGAAAAACGTTGTTTCGACAAACATTTACCTGATTTCTGTGGAAAAGATGGGAATTGGATAGTTTATGCTGAAATTGATAACAAAACTGTCAGAACTGGATACAGAGCAGCTGATGAAGGTCTATTTTGAGGGGAATCTGGAGAACGGACGGGAGCTTTTTCCGGAGGAAAATCCTCAGACCCAACGGCACCTTGCGGAGGACAGATTTATCGAGTACCTGAGGGAGGATTTCTTTCAAAGTCCCAACGCAGTCTATGCCCTGTGGGCCCCGGAGGGGAGGTATGTGTCCGCTTTACGCCTTGAGCCGTATCGGGATGGCCTGCTTCTTGAGGCCCTTGAGACCGCACCTGATGAGCGGAGAAGTGGATATGCCCTTGCGCTTACGGCAGCTGTTCTGGAGCATCTTCGTGCGTCAGGCTGCAGAAAGGTTTATTCTCATGTAAGCAAGAGAAACATTCCCTCGCTGAAGCTCCACGAGAAATGCGGATTTCTGCGCGCATCGGATTCAGCAGTATACATAGATGGAACAGTCACGCAAAACAGTTTTACTCTGTGTTATGATTTGTAATGAAAAAACCTCCGGCTAAGCCGGAGGTTTTTATTATTCGTTAATGGTGAAGCTCTGGATGTGGACAAGCTCACCGTCAAAATACACTTCTATTGTGTAATTGCCAGCATCTTCGGGCATGACAGGAATGTCCATTTCGCAATAGTTTTTGTACCACATATTGCGCCAGGAATCCACCTGCTGAGCAGTCTGGATAAGCGTTCCGTCTTCGGTGCGGAGAACGAACATCGTATTGACTTCTTCAGTGGTAGCGCTGTAGGTCTTGCGGAATCGTACCAGGAAGGATGCCTTTTCACCTGCGGCAAAGCTTGTGGTATAGTCGCTCTCCTGCAGGTCGGTGCGATCCCAGTATGCTACATCAGGTGTCTTGCACATAGAGAAGACCAGATCATCTTTTGCAGCGGAGAATCCCACAAAGTCTCTTTGGAAATCCACAGTGTCGCCGGTGGATACTGTCATTCTGGAGCCAAGCACAATGTTGCCATTGGCATCGGCCAGTTGTACTGTGTATTCGGCGTTGGGAACGCAGGGGTTAATGGCGACGGAATTGCTGTAGCAGGTGACAGTGCCTTCTCCTTCAATACCCGTAATGCTATAGCGAAGTGTCCAGCCCTCAGCAGGGATCACTGCATCGGTATCCCAGGTAAAGGTGAGCATGCGGGGATCAGAGGTATCGACAGCAAAGTTAACTGCAGTAGCAGTGTTTTCCGGGATACTGACCACTCTGCCAACGCTCATACCGATCGCTTTGATCTCGACCTCGTATGCAGCGGTAGTATCGATGTCCTGGAAGGTCGCGGAAGTGTCAGTGGTGATGACGGTTTGATTGTAATTTGCACCGGAGCAGTGGACGGACCAGTTCACTACATTCTCACCCTCGGGGACATCCCACACCACGGTCAGGGAGTTGTCAACACAGCCAATGATTTCAAGGTTCTCGGCAGTTATAACCTTGCTGGGAGTGAATGTAATCTGATCCTGGCCTGTAATGTAAAGGTCCTGAGCAGGCTCCAAACGGAAGGTGTACTCCTTGCCGATGGTAAGATCTGTCAAGGTAGCAAGGTGGGAATTGAAGGTGGTTGACCGCTCTTCTTCGCCTTCAGTAAAATAAACAAGATTCCACTCGGCGGAGTCAGGTCCTTCAACCGTGAAGCTGAGGATTACACTGCCGTCTGCAATGCCGGTGATAGCATCGAACTGCACAATGTTGGTCTGCACCGGTGTGGAGAACGCGGTGGAAGTGTTACCGATGAGGCGATGGAAACCGTTGGCAGCCAGTTTGACGGTATACGCTGTGTTGGGAACCAGGCCCGTAAACTCGGCCTTTCCGTTAATCACAGAAGCGAAGGTCTGGTTGCCGTATGCGTCGGAGCAGATGACCTGCAGGAGGGACTCATCAATGTCAGTGGAGACAAAGACGGTCAGCGTATCTTCGTTGCTTACAGCGGAAATGGACTCAATGGGCAGCAAGTAGTAGTTGGTATAATAGAAATATCCACCTGCAATCAATGCCAGCAGAAGTACGACAATCAAACTGTTGCGCAGCCAGTGGCTCTTTTTCTTAGGGGCAGGCAGAGGCAGTTCTTCCTCAACGGTTTCTGTTTCGGGCGTATCCTCTGCATTTTCCACTTCAGAAATGGATTCGTCCGTTTCCTCGGTGGGTACTTCTTTAGTGGACTCCGGTTCGTTGGATTCCGGTTCCGGCTCCTCCTCAGTTTCCGGCTCCTCCGGAATAATGACTTCAGGAACGGGAACCTCCACATAATCCGGAACAACTACCGGCTCGGGGACTTCTATCGCCGCAAGGACATCGGCCTGGCTGAGAATCTCGGACACATCCTCGGAGATTTCTGCAGCATCGTCAATTTGGATGTCCTCGTCGAGAGCTTCGTCGGTAAAGGTATCTTCCGGCACTTCGCTAACAGCAGTGTCGTTGGCCTCTTCAGCAAGGCTTGTCACTTGTTCCTCAACGGATTCCGGTTGGATTTCCTCCGGAACAGGTGCGGGAACAATCGGCGTATCGCTGGCACCGTTGCGCTGCATGTAGCTGACGATGGCTTGACCAAGCTGTATGGGGTCCTGCCAACGCTGTTCAGGATCGTGATGGCAAGCCTTAAGGATAATCTCACTCATCTCATAATCGGCGTACAGGGGAGCAGGGAGGCTGCTGCCGGGGGTAATGTCATCATTAAAGGGGAGCGCGCCGTTGTTGTAGGCCTGATAGAGGATCAGACCGGCCGCATAGGTGTCCATAGTGGTGCTCAGAGAAGAGAACGCGTCGGTGATCTCAGGAGCGGTATAAGCGCTGATATATTTGGCGGGCAAAGATGCGTACTTTAGTGAATCCATACGCACGAAGCCAAGATCCCCGATGCGGTACTGGCGCTGATCAGAAACGAAAATATTGCTGGGTTTCAGATCCACATACAGATACCCGGCCCGTCGACAGGCAGAAAGGGCGGCGCAGATATCAAGGCCCAGGTTCAGCACATCCAGGTGGGTAAAAACGTGGCGCTGAAAATGCTTGGTAAGAGAGCGCTTATAGTCACCCAGCAGGTAAATGTCATAACCTTTTCCGGATTCCATAGGCTCAATCTGGCAGGCCTTGTAGGCGAGGAAACCTTCGTGTTGGGACAGAGTCTTCAGGACATTGACCTCTTTTGCCACATCTTCCGCAAGATCCTTAAAATAGGCAAGAGCGGTTGCTTCGTCCGCATAGGCGCCGGTCAGCAGGAGCGCATCCATTTGTGACTCGGACGCGGGAACGGAAATGACCTTTACAATGTACTTATTATCGGTTCCGTTTTCCATTGCCGGGTAGCAGGAAATACCGTGGTGTTCGCTGATCGCGTCACCCATCATAAAATTGTCCAGCATTGGCGAAATCAGTTTAGCCTCTGACATTTAAATCGCCTCCTTTTTACTAGAAATATTATAATAAAATATTTACAAAAAAGCAACTGGTTTGTAGTTGTATTATTCTGCCGGAAATGCTATAATGATCCCACGAGATTTGAGCAGGCTCTCCTGCAGAAATGGAGGCTAATTATGAGTAAGATTATTTGTAATATTTGCGGAACTTCCTATGCTGAAACGGCAACGCGGTGCCCTATTTGCGGCTGCGTCCGCCCGGGTGATGTGCAGGCCGTGAATGATAAACGCAACCAGGATGGCAAGTCTACCGGTGGATATACATATGTCAAAGGCGGCCGTTTTTCCAAGTCGAATGTGAAGAAACGCGCAAAGACCCGCGCCGCCGGCGCAAGCGCCCCTGTAAGCGTTCCTGAAAATGAGGATGAAAAGTCCAATATCGGCTTGGTGATTACAGCAGTAGTATTGCTGCTGGCCATCATCGGCGCGGTGATCTATATCGCTCTCCGGTTCTTTGGCCCGCTCTCAAATCCCATTCCCGATCATACCGACTCCACCGGCGGCATTCATAATACCGAGGGCGAGGATATTCCCTGTGTCGGCATCATTGTTAACACCGATTCCGTTGTCTTTGAGCAGATTGGTGACGGAAGACTCCTTAGTGTTTCTGTTGAACCCAAGAATACTACGGACAAGGTCGTGTTCCGCTCTGAAGACGAGACGGTTGCTACAGTCAGCAGCGCCGGCATGATCACTGCGGTCGGTAATGGTACAACAAAGATCGTTATCACCTGCGGCGATCTTACCAAGGAGTGCACGGTCACCTGCCAGTTTGCGGAGGAATCTACCGGGGAGGAGACGGAGCCTACCACAGAGGAAACCGTTCCCCAGGAAGTTCTCCGGCTGAATCGTATGGATATTACATTCAGCGCCAAGGGCGACAGCTGGGTCCTTTACGGCGGCGACATCGATACAAGCAAAATCACCTGGTCCAGCGATGACACCGCAATCGCGACTTTTGAAGATGGCAAGGTTGTAGCTGTTGGCGGTGGTGTGACTACGGTTTATGCCGAATATGAAGACCAAAAGGTAAGCTGCATTATCCGCTGCAATTTCAAAGAGACCGGTGGTATCGGTGGCAACGGCGGTGTTTCTGAGGATGGCGGCAGCACTACCGGCAAGACCTACACGGTGCATACCCAGTACGGTCCTGCAAACGGCAATGACATTACCATCAACCCGGGCGATGAGATCCGCTTCTTCCTGAAGGACAATGAGGGAAACAGCGTTAATGTCTCTTGGTCTGCCACCGGCAGCGGTATCAGCCTGTCCGGAAACACCGTTAAGGGTGTTTCCTCCTCCAGTGACGGTAAGGTCTATGCCACCTATAACGGTGTCACCTATACCTGCATCGTTCGCGTCAATTAAAGCAAAACGGCAGCACCGTGAGGCGCTGCCGTTTTTCATTACTCTGCATTAATGCTGTCGCGGTTTCTGCGGAACAGCAGTGTAATGCACCACGCTCCGGCGATACCCACAAGGGCGTAAATAATGCGGCTGACGACGGAAGCCTGCCCACCGAAAAGCCAGGCAACCAAGTCAAACTTGAAGATACCCACAAGGCCCCAGTTTAGTGAGCCAATGATGGAGAGAATCAATGCCAGTGTATCCATTTGTTTACCTCCGTTCATTAAGTTGGATAGTGCTATTGTGTCCGTGAAAAATAAAAATATGCACCCCATTGAAAATAGTCGCCTAATTCGTTATAATGTTCAAAAAACAATTAGGAGTGCTAAGCTTATGACAACGCTCTATGAAGGCGCTTTTGCAAAGATCAATCTGACACTTGATGTGCTGGATAAGCGTCCTGACGGTTATCACAATCTGAAAAGTGTGATGCAGACCATCTCCATGCGGGATGATATTGAGATCGATGTGGATACCGGAAAACCCTGGGTTCTGCATTGCGACAAGGAAGGCGTTCCCACTGATGAGCGAAATCTTGCCTGGAAAGCTGCGAAGGTGTTCTATGAGAATACAAAATTGCAGACGACTGGCCTTGAAATCCGGATCACAAAAAGAATCCCCACCGAGGCAGGTCTTGGGGGCGGCAGCGCAGATGCCGGTGCGGTCCTCAGAGCGCTGAATAAACACTACGGCGAGCCATTGTCCATTTTGGCCCTGGCAGAGCTGGGAAGTCTTGTGGGAAGCGATGTTCCGTTCTGCACTCTGTGCGGCACGGCCATGGTGGAAGGCAGGGGAGAGCGGCTCAGAAAATTGCCGGATATGCCGGAGTGCATTTTCGTTATCTGCAAGCCGGACTTCTCGTCCTCTACGCCTGAGCTGTATGAGAAGATTGACCGTACGGCGATCGCGAGAAGACCGGACCATCAGGCGATGGAGAGCGCTTTGCTGGCCGGTGATCTGGGTAAGGTCTGTGAAAATGTCTATAATGTATTCGACCCTGTTGTCACGCAGGAGCATTTGGAGCTGAATTATATTAAGTCTATTTTCAACTCCTACGGCGCTGTGGCCCATCAGATGACCGGCTCCGGTTCAGCGGTATTTGCCGTTGTGCCCGATTTTGAGTTTGCTGCCGTTATCTGCAGTATGCTCAAAGAGAATTATCCTAACATTTATATTGCAAAACCTGTATAATTTTTCTTGAACTCGTCCATACTGGAACTATTTCAGTATGGACGGTGTTTTTTTATGAAAACAATTATTAAACTGATGATAAGCATTATTTTGGTGCTTACATTCTTGAGTCTTTACCGCATTTGGCAGGACCGCCAGACGCTTGAGAATGACTTGATCCGATTGCATGTGGTTGCCAATTCCGATTCTGCAGAGGATCAAGAAACAAAGCTATTGGTACGGGATGCCATTGTGGAGTATTTGCAACCCATTATGGAAAAGCTTCCTGACAAAGAGCATGCCCTGCAGTATATCAAAGAGAATCTTGATGCATTGGAGGAGCTTGCCAACGATGTTCTTGCAAAGGTAGGGGCAAAGGATTCTGCGGTGGTGAGCCTTGAGCCGGAGGCCTTCGGTACACGGGACTATGATACCTTTATACTGCCAGCCGGTGTGTATGATGCTCTGCGCATTGAGATCGGCGAGGCGGAAGGGAAGAACTGGTGGTGCGTTGTGTTTCCAACACTATGCCTGCCTGCCACAAGCGACGGTTTTCAGGATGCAGCTGTATCCACTGGATTCTCAGATACACTCACAGATACACTGACGGGAAAGGAAGGATTCCAATTGCGTTTTTTCCTTTTGGACTGTATGGGGAAAATAGAAAATATCCTATTTAATTTATATTAGACCCTATTATTTGGACCGATTCTGTGGTATGATTATAAAAAAGAGAGAGGAGGCCGCGAGATGTTAAAACTGTTGATTGGTCCGGACTGGACCGCTAATTCAGATGCGGTTTTCAAGATGATATCAGACGATGTTGCCCGGCAGCAATCCGGCCGTATTCTGATCGTCCCCGAGCTGATCAGCCACGACACGGAACGCAGACTTTGCGCTCATGCCGGCGATACAGCAAGCCGCTATGCTGAGGTCCTTACATTTACGCGTCTTGCCAAGCGTGTTGCGGACGCAGCAGGCTTTGGCGCGCCGGAGTGCCTTGACAACGGCGGCCGCCTTGTGGCGGTCGCGTCTGCAACACGGCAGCTTCACAGTAAGCTGAAGGCGTATGCGGCAGTGGAGACCAGGCCGGAGTTTCTATCGGGCCTGCTGGACGCCATTGATGAGTTTAAGCGCTGCTGTATCGGCGCAGCAGATCTCCAGGAGGCCTCACGGAAGACAGAGGGAAGCCTTGCCCAGAAACTGGAGGAGCTTTCCCTGATCCTGGAGGCATATGATAGCCTGTGCGCCCGCGGTAAGCGGGATCCCCGGGATCAAATGACCTGGCTTTTGGAGCAGCTGGAGGACAGCAGCTTTGCTGAAGAGCATGTGTTCTACATAGACGGTTTCCCCGATTTTACCCGCCAGCATACGGCAATCCTGAAGCATTTGATTGCACAATCCAAGCAGGTTGTTGTAAGTCTTAACTGCGACGATATCGACAGCGCCGATCCTGCCTTTGAGAAGGCTGCAGGCACTGCCGGTGAGCTTTTGCGCGTTGCCCGTGAAGTTGGCGCTGAGGTGCAGATTCACCGCGTAGAAGCGGCGAAACTGCCGGTACGCCAGATGCTTGCCAATTTGTTTGACGGAAAGGTTATCCGCAACGAGAAGCTGGATGATATTCTCACCCTGTACCACACGGACTCTGTATATCAGGATTGCATCTGCGCTGCGGAGCAGGTGGTTTCTCTGGTACAGGCTGGTAGCCGCTATCGTGATATCAGCGTTGTTTGCACGGATATGGCGGCATACGGAAATACCCTTGATATGATCTTCTCCAGGTATCATATTCCGCTGTACCGTTCCGGCACGGATAGCATTTTGGACAAGACTGTGATCACCACGGTGTTGTCAGCAATCGACGCGGCGGTGAATGGATTTGAGCGGTCTGATGTAATGCGCTATCTGAAATCTGCCCTTTCACCGCTGGATATCGCCACCTGTGACAGGATCGAGAATTATGCCATTGTATGGAATGTCACCGGAAGCCGCTGGGCGGAGCAGTGGGAAAATCATCCCCGCGGCCTTGGTGAGAGCTGGACTGATTCTGACAGGTCACGGCTGGAATATCTGAATCAAGCGCGCAGGAGGGCGCTGGATCCGCTGTTCCGTCTGCGGAAGGCATTACAGGAGGCGACGACCCTCGGTCAGATGGTGGAGGCGCTTTATGCCATTTTGGACGAGCTGAAGCTGGATCATAAGCTTAGAACATTTGCAGAGGAGATGGAAGCCTCCGGTGATCTCAGAACGGCGCAGATACTCATGCAGTTGTGGGAGATCCTGTTGTCCGCTCTGGAGCAGCTGCAGGATATGCTTGGACAGACCCATTGGGATGTCAAGACTTTTACGAAGCTTCTGAAACTTCTTTTGAGCCAGTATGATGTGGGCACGATCCCTGCCGTACTGGATGCCGTTATGGTGGGTTCTGTCAGCGCTATGCGTTGCCAGAAACCGAAACACCTGATGATCCTCGGCGCAAACGAGGGTACTTTCCCGGCCTACAGTGGCGCTGCCGGAATACTGACCGATCAAGAGCGAACTGCCCTGCGTGTTTTAGGCATGCCACTCACCGGCGGCGCGATCGAGGGTTTACAGGCTGAGTTTGCTGAGATATATGGCGTGTTCTGCGGAGTGAGAGAGACTGTCAGTGTTTCCTGCTCCGGCGGTCAGCCGTCTTACCTCTATCGCCGTTTGTGCGAAATGGCAGGCGGTGAGACCAATCCGCCTGCAGAAAGTACGCCCGTAGATCCGCTGGAGATCGGTGGTTTACTGGTGCGCAACAGCGCCAACGAGGCGGCAGACAAACTGGGTATCCGTCAGATTTTTGATGATATTTTCCTGAAAAAGATCCATTCCATGGGCCGTATGAGTGAAGAAACAGTCCGTAAGCTATACGGTAATACATTGAACCTGTCTGCATCTCAGGTAGATAAGCAGGCGGACTGCCGCTTGGCCTACTTCCTTCGGTACGGTTTGAGACTGAAGGAGAGAAAGACAGCTTCCGTTGACCCGGCAGAGTTCGGTACATATGTACATGCAGTTTTGGAGGATACAGGCAAGAAGGTTATGGAGCTCGGCGGCTTCCACAAGGTTTCGTTGGAACAGACCCTGGAGATCGCCAACGAGTATTCTAGAGCCTATATTGCAGAGCGCTTCAGCCAAATCGATTCCCAGCGGGTGAGCTATCTGTTTAATCGGAATGTACACGAGCTGGAGATGGTGGTTACGGAGCTTTGGGAAGAACTGCGGGACTCTGCCTTTGAGCCTGCTGATTTTGAATTGGCCTTTGGCGGTGAAAATGCTATCACCATTGAAGGACAGACAATGACCGCCATGCTGCGGGGATTTGTGGACCGGGTGGATGTATGGAATAACGATGACAGAGTCTATTTCCGTGTTGTGGACTATAAGACCGGCAAAAAGGATTTTGACTACTGTGATATTTACAACGGACTTGGCCTGCAGATGCTTCTGTATCTGTTCGCTCTTGAGGAAAAAGGCGGGGAGCATCTGGGCGAAAATCCCGTTCCTGCTGGAGTCCAATATTTCCCGGCAAGAGTGCCGGTGGTGTCCGTCAGCAATATCAGTGACGAGCGTACTATCAACCAGGAGAGGGAAAAACTCTGGAAACGCAAGGGACTTCTTTTGGCGGACCAAGGGGTGCTGACGGCTATGGAGCCAACACAGAAGCCCAAACGCCTTTCCTATTCCATCAAGGACGGCTCGCTGTCCGGTGAGGTAGCGGACAGGCGTCAGCTGCAGCTGCTGAAGGGCTATGTATTTGCCCTTCTTGGAAAGATGGTGGATGACATTTCTTCCGGTTGTGTGGAGCCCAATCCCTATACAAGAGGGAGCCGTCATAATGTATGTGCGTTCTGCCCCTATGGCGCAATCTGCAATGCTGCGACAGTGGAGGGCAGAAGGGACTTTGCTTCCATGAATGGGCAGAGATTCTGGGATGAGATAGAGAAGGAGATGAGAAACCGTGGCTGAAAAACTGACTGCTGAACAGCTGACTGCTGTCTACAATCGGGGTGGTAAGCTGCTGGTTTCCGCTGCCGCCGGCTCCGGTAAAACAAAGGTGCTGGTGGACCGATTGATGCGTTATGTGCTGGATCCCCAGGACCCGGCAAATATTGACGATTTCCTTGTTATTACTTATACAAAGGCTGCCGCAGCAGAGCTGCGGGGAAAGATCGCGGCGAAACTGTCGGAACTGATTGCCGGTGATAGCGGCAACAAGCATCTGCGCAGACAGATGCAGAGGCTGTATCTCGCTAAGATTTCCACGGTTCACGGCTTCTGCACAGATATTCTCCGGCAGTATGCATACCGGCTGGACATCTCTGCCGACTTTCGCGTCGCAGATGAAGGTGAGTGTCTGGAACTGCAGCTCAAAGCGCTGGAACAGGCACTGGATGCCGCCTATGAAACGGCAGCTGATAATTCGGATTTCAGAGCGTTTGTGGACACCCAGGGTCTTGGGCGTGATGACAGGCAGATTCCGGAGATCGTCCTTCAGGTGTATAATAGCGCCAGATGCCATCCCGACCCGGACAAATGGCTTCAGTGGTGCGTAGCGGGGAACGCCGGAGAGCTTTCTGATGTATCGGAAACTCCCTGGGGCCGATACCTGATCGATGGTCTGAAGTCCTTCCTGGAATTGCAGATCGATGCGTTCAAACGATGTATTAATGCCGCTACCGGTGTTCCCGGTATGGTGAAACCCATTGCCGTATTTGAAGAGAACCTCTCCCAATTGCAGGCGTTGCGGGACTGCAACACATGGGACGAGATCGTCTGCAGAAAGGATTTCTCCTTCGGTACGCTGACCTTTGGTAAGGAATGCAAGGCTATGCCTTTGTCAGAGCAGATGAAGGCTGTGCGGAAGGCTTGTAAGGAGAGCCTTGCAAAGCGGTTGGCCCCTTTTGGCGATACCAGCGAAACCGTCCTCCACGACCTCTCTCAGACGGCTGCGGCTACCCGCGGCCTTGTTGGGCTGGTGCGTGAGTTCACAGATTGCTATGACCGCCTGAAAAGCAACCGTGGCATTCTGGATTTTGGAGATCTTGAGCATAAGACATTGGATCTTCTTCTTGGCAAATGCCGCACCGGGATAACTGCCGTCGCGACTGAGATCGGTGAGCGTTTCCGTGAGATTATGGTGGACGAATACCAGGATTCCAACGGTATTCAGGACGCGATTTTTGATGCGCTCTCCCAAAAGAGACAAAACTGCTTTATGGTTGGCGATGTAAAGCAGTCTATCTATAAGTTCCGCCTGGCAGATCCCAGTATCTTCATTGATAAGTACAACACCTATGCGTATGCCGATATAGCCCAATTCAGAGAAGGCCGTAAGGTAATGCTTAGTCATAATTTCCGGTCTGCCGGCGGCGTGATCAGCGCTGTCAATGATGTGTTCGGACAATGTATGTCCCCAGCGGTGGGAGGACTGGTGTATGGCGACGACGAGATGCTACGAGAGGGCATTCCGCATACCCCCCTTAATGAACCGGAGGTTGCGTTCCACGCCATTGAGGTGCAGGAGGATACCTATGCCGAGGAGGCAGCATTTGTCGCAGACAGGATTCAGGAGCTTCTGAACGGCAATCACTATGTCCGGGACGGGGAGGTCTTGCGGCCCGTCGCGCCGGAGGACATTGTGATATTGCTACGCAGCCCCAAATCTGTGGGCGGTGAGTTCCAATATGCCTTGCAGACCAGGGGAATCCGGTGCATAACCGGTGATCCTACAGATCTTCTGCAGACGGAAGAGATCTCAACTGTTCTTTCCATTCTGCAGGTGATCGATAACCCCTTGCAGGATATTCCACTGACTGCGGCTTTGACGAGTCCCGTATTTGGTTTCACAGCCGATATCCTTGGCAGGCTCAGAGGTGAGAACCGTTTTGGTAGTATTTATACCCTTATCAGCGGATCGGAAGACCCCATTTGCCGTGATTTTATGAAGAGGCTTAACAAGCTTCGCAGGGATGCAAGCATTCAGACCGTGACACAGCTTTTGGCTTCGGTATATACGGAAACGAATCTGCTCAGCATCTATTCCGCTTTGCCCGACGGTGAAATGAAATTGGAGAATCTTCAGGCATTCTACCAGATCGTTTCGGACTACGAAAGCGGTGGACCGAGGGAATTGGGTCGGCTTTTGGAGTTCCTTGAGGCGGCAAAGGAGAAGGGCCTGGGTGTTGCTGGCGCTCAACAGGATAAGGGCGCCGTCACCATAATGAGTATCCACAAATCCAAGGGCCTTGAGTTCCCGGTTGTGTTTTTGTGCGGACTTGCCCGTAAGTTTAACCAGGAAAGCGCCCACAATCAGGTCCTGTGTGATAAGGATCTGGGACTTGGTCTGGGGTGTGTTGATATGTCCCGCCGGGTGCGGTATCCTACTGTTGCCAAGAATGCCATCGGCGCTAAGATGGTCCAGGAGAGCGTGTCCGAAGAGATGCGTGTTCTCTATGTTGCAATGACGAGGGCAAAAGATATGCTGATCATGACTTATGCATCCCCGTATGTCGAGACCCATCTGAAAGCGCTTGCGCAAAGGCTGGATATGAGCAGTCCGGAGCTCCTGGCATCGGAGGTTAATTGCCCCGGCGCCTGGATTCTCCAGACTGCGCTGAAGAGGACGGAAGCCGGTGCGCTTTTTGCTGTTGCCGGCCACCCTGACTGCGCTCAGGTTTGGGATACCCAATGGCAGATTACCCTTGAAAGGGGCGTGGATGCGGAAGATCAGACAGATGCACCTGCAGAAGCGATGCAGGCACAGCCAGAGCTTGATTACGAAAAACTGAACTCCAGATTAAACTTTTCCTATCCCTATCCCGGCGCAACTAGAATCCCGTCAAAGCTGACTGCGACGCAAATGAAGGGACGGATTTTGGACACGGAAGTTGCCGAAGGCGCTAAGCAGACAAGAAGCATATCCTTCAGAAAACCGGGTGCGGCGGACGGGATCACCGGCAAAGATTACGGCAATGCTGTACACAGTGCTCTGCAATATATCCGGTTTGCCAACTGCGCTGATGCCGATGGTATTCGCGGTGAGCTGGAACGGCTGGTAAGAGAGCGCCTGATCTCTCCGGAGCAGGCAGATGCTGTGGATTGCAACGGCCTTGCGCGGTTCTTTGCGTCCCCTTTGGGAAAGAAATTGTGCGAGAGTCAGCATGTTCTCCGGGAGTTCAAGTTCTCATTGCTTGACGATGCGGCAAAGTACTATGAAAATGCTGTGGGTGAAAAGATCCTGCTTCAGGGCGTTGTTGACTGCGCGCTGATGGAGGAGGATGGCATCACCATCATAGACTTTAAGACGGACTACGCATCGGAAGAGACCCTGGATGTGTTGACCGTCCGATACAGAGCGCAGGTACTTACCTATGCCTACGCCCTTGAGAGGATTTACCAAATGCCGGTAAAATCGGCAAAACTCTATTTCTTTCATTTGAATACATTTGTAGATGTGATTTAAGTAAGCCGCCGAAGGGAGACCCCTTCGGCGGTTTTTTCAGCGGCTGTTCTTGTTCTGATTCTGGTTCTGATTCTGATTCTGATTCTGATTGTTGTTCTGGTTGTTGTTCTGGTTGTTGTTCTGATTCTGATTCTTGTTCTGGTTGTTCATAATCAATTCCTCCGGATTAATTCTTTTGGGTTTCCCCAGGGTAGTATTCCCGGTATTTTAACTCTTATCCTTTGGCCGGAAAATGAAACTGACCAGTAAACCTGCGGTAATGGCGGCAGTGATGCCACCGGCAGAGGACTTCAGTCCACCGGTGAAGATCCCTAGAAAACCATCACTGTCAACCGCTTCTTTGACGCCCTTTGCCAAATTATAACCGAATCCAGTCAACGGAACTGTTGCACCGGCACCAGCAAACTCTGCAAGAGGTTCATATAGCCCAACTGCTCCAAGGAAAACTCCAATAACGACATAGGATACCAAAATGCGAGCCGGTGTTAATTTGGTTTTATCGATCAGTATTTGTCCGATTACACACAGAAGTCCGCCAATTATAAACGCCTTGATATAATCCATTTGTTAACCTCCCTGAATGGCAACAGCGTGGCAAACACCGGGGATCGGCAGACCTTGCTGTGTGGAGACGGGGGAGAGCAGAGCGCCTGTGCCACAGAAGAGAATACTGCCCAGTTTTCCCGTGCGAAGCTTGTCCAGCAAGTATCCGCAGAGAGTTATGGCGCTGCATCCGCAGCCGGATCCACCGGAATGGACATCCTGCCGCAGGCAGTCAAAGACAAGGGTACCGCAGTCAGTTAACTTGCCGCCCAGGCTGAGTCCTCTTTGCTGAGCTATCGTCAGCAGAGCGTCTTTGCCAAGCTGTCCAAGATCGCCCGTGACAATGAGATCATAGTCCTCTGCACTGACTTTCAGATCATCAAAATGCGCGCAGATGGTCTCCAGGGCGGCCGGCGCCATCGCAGGGCCCATATTGTTTGCATCCTTGATGCCGAGATCTGTGACTGTACCAATTGTGCAGGCTGTGATCCTCGGCCCTTTGCCGCTGCTGCAGACCAGCGCTGCACCGGAGCCGGTGACCGTCCATTGCGCGGTAGGTGTTCTCTGACCACCGTAGCCGAGTGGAAAACGGTACTGCCGCTCAGAGCTGGCAAAGTGAGAGGAGGTCATTGCAGCCACATTATCTGCAAAGCCGCCCCCTACGGCCATAGATGCCATGAGAAGGCTCTCGGACATTGTGGAGCAAGCACCGTACAGACCGATATGGGGAACGCCGGTATTCCTGAGGGTAAATGACGAGCCGATGCATTGATTCAGCAGGTCCCCGGAGAAGACAAGACCAAGATCGCTCTTCCGTATTCCTGCCTTTTCACAAAGCTTATCCAGCGCCATTTGCTGCATTCGTTTTTCCGCCTGCTCCCAGGTTTTTTGACCAAAATAGGAGTCAGACTCTACAGTGTCAAAGGTTTTTGCCAGTGGTCCCTGGGATTCCTTTTTTCCGGCAACACTTGCCCAATGAGTTATGACCGGTGGGTTTTCCAAGCGGAAACTTTGTTTTCCACAGATTTGATTTACCATTTTGCGCACCTGCCTTTTTGGTAGTATGCTACAAAACAAACAGAATATCATAAAAAAACTGCCGACTCTTTCGAGTCAGCAGTCAGGATAATTATTTACCCGCAAGGGCTCTTTCCAGCCATACACAGCCAACATCGAGGGCGGTGTAGAAGCCGGGCTTTTCGCTTTTTTTTACAACACGGTCACGGCTCTTGGCGGCGGGATCTGTCAGCTGGAGCTGGACAGATACGCGTGTGGCAATATCCACATTGTTGACCTTCTTTGTCTCCAGGACCTGCAGCATAACAATGTGGCTGTCAGCCATGGAACCATAGTAGATCAGGTTGTCCTTGCGCATAAGAGGGTGACCCTTATAAGTCAGTACTTCAGACATAGTGACCTCCTAAGAATAAGAATGGGGAGGCTTCTGCGGCGACAAAAGCCTCCCGAATGGATCCGTTTTAGTCCTGCAAGAAGCAGCGGACCAGTTCCTGCATAAGCTCATCACGGTCTATCTTACAAATCATGCTGCGGGCATTGTTGTAATTGGTGATGTAGGTGGGGTCCTCTGTCAACAGGTAGCCTACGATCTGGTTGATGGGGTTATAACCCTTCTCGTTCAGAGCATCAAAGACACTACGCAGAATCGCGTGCATATTTTCCTTTTCATCGCCGGGGACTCGAAACTTAATGGTGCTTTGGTTATTATTCATAGTGTCATGACCTCCTTCCAAATAGTAAAACTATTATAGCCGATTTTGGTTGCGGTGTAAAGTACTTTCTTAGGAAAATAATTTATTTTTTACCGCAAGGTTGCGCCAAGCTCAAACTTCAGGGCGTCCAGCATTTTGTTGACAACCTGTTCGGAATCGATGTCCGTCAGCGTCCGATCGTCTGCTCGCAGTTCCAGGGCAAATGCCATACTCTTTTTGCCATCTGCCACGCCGGGACCGCGATAAATGTCGAACAAGCGAATGTTCCGCAGCAGCTTACCCGCAGCAGCTTCAATGATGTTCTCAACCTGTGCCACAGTGATCTGTTCATTGCACACAACAGCCAGGTCACGGGAGACGGTGGGATACTTGGGCAGGGGAGTGTAGGTGCTCTCAGGCAACTGCAGTGCCATAAGGACGGTGAAATTAATTTCAGCGCAGAAGATCTCACAGTCCATGCCGTAATTCTTTGCCACCAAAGGATGAATCTGACCGATATAACCGACTTCGACACCCTGCACAGTCACCTTTGCGCAACGGCCGGGATGGTAAGAGGGATTATCCTTGTAGGCTTCATAGCTTGCCTTGGGCATGCGCAGACCGGTGAGGATGGCCTCCAGCTCGCCCTTGACAGAGAAGAAGTTTGCGCCTGCGCCGTAAGTGCCCAGCATCAGGATCTTCGGCTCCCTGGGCAGCACAGCACCTTCCTCAGGCAAGTAAATCTTCGCCAGTTCATAAAGCTTAGCGGCTCTGTTGTGGTTTGCGCTGTTCCGGGAGAGGATGTCCAGCATAGAGGGCAGCGCGGTAGTGCGCATAATGGAGGTGTCTTCGCCGAGGGGGTTCTGAATGCGCAGGGCATTGCGGAGGGCGCAGTCCTTGGGCCAGCGAATCTGATCAAAGATTGCAGGGGAGACGAAGGAGTAGGTGATGATCTCACTGTAGCCCAGCGCACGGCACAGACGGCCAGCGGATGTCTCCAGCAGCATAGCATGTGTATAGCCGCCCTGGGTGGAGTTCTTGAAGTCAGTTGTGGGAATCTCATTATAACCGAAGGAACGGCCCACTTCCTCAGCAATGTCAGCCATCAGGTTCAGGTCGGGTCGCCAGGAGGGGACGAGAATGTCGTCACCGGAAACCTGGATTTCCAGTCTGTTCAGATAGTCTACCATATCCTCTCGGGAAATGTTCGTGCCCAGCAGGGCATTGATTTTCTCAGGCTCAAGAGGAAGCGTTTTGGCGGCGGGAACATAGTTGATGATATCAATGATGCCATCCATCACATCGCCGCAAGCAAGCAGCTCTACAAGCTCACAGGCTCTCTGAACAGCGGGCATGGTCATCATTGGATCCAGGTTCTTCTCAAACTTACCGGAGGACTCAGTTCTCATGCCGAGAGCCAAGGCAGTCTGACGAATGGAAGTGCCGTTAAAGTTAGCAGATTCAAACACCACAGTAGTGGTATCGTCCATAATCTCGGAGTTTTCACCGCCCATAATGCCGGCAAGACCGATAGGCTTTGTTTCGTCGGCGATCACCAGCATACCCGGCTTCAGATTGCGGACATTGCCGTCCAGCGTGGTGAGGGTTTCGCCCTCTTCCGCCTCGCGAACAATGATCTTGCCGGAACCTACATAGCGGTAATCAAAGGCGTGCATAGGCTGACCGTATTCCAGCATTACATAATTGGTAATGTCAACAATGTTGTTGATGGGCCGCACGCCGTTGGCACGCAGCCTCTGACGCAGCCACTTGGGTGAAGGACCGATCTTCACGTTGGCGACCATACGGGAGGTGTAGCGGTTGCACAGTTCGGTGGCAGGCACTTCCACATCCAGCATTTCATACATAGATCCGGCGTCACTACCTTTGACCACGGGCTCGTGGTGTTTCATAGGCAGAGCGAATGCGGCAGCGGACTCACGGGCCAGACCGATTATAGAGTAGCAATCGGGACGGTTGTTGGTAATTTCGAAATCAACAACCGTATCATCATTGCCGATCAGCAGATTGATGTCGTCACCAACCTTGCAGTCTTCGTCGTTGAGGATCCAAATGCCGTCTTCATAGGCGCAGGGAACATCATTCTGGGTAAGGCCAAGTTCTGTGAAGGAGCAGAGCATACCGTTGGAAGGAACGCCACGGAGCTTGCCCTTTGTGATGTGGATGCCGCCGGGCAACCAGGAGTTGTGCAGAGCGGCGGGTACAAGGTCTCCTTCGTGGACATTCTGAGCGCCGGTGACGATCTGTACAGGCTCATCAGCGCCGACATCGATCTGGCAAACCCACATATGGTCGGAGTTTTCGTGACGGACGATGGAAAGCACCTTGCCTACAAGGACATTCTTGATCTCGGCGTCCATACGTTCCCAGGTCTCAACCTTCTGACCGAAGATGGTCAGCTTTTCCACATATTCTTTATCAGACACAGCGGACAGATCCACAAACTCTTCATGGAGCCATTTTCTGTTAAGCTTCATTGTCTGTACCTCCTTAGAATTGCTTCAAGAACCTGACATCGTTTTCGAAAATCAGGCGCAGATCGGTAATGCGGAGACGGCCCATGGCCATACGCTCCAGACCCATACCGAAGGCAAAGCCGGAATACTTATCGGGGTCAATGTTGCAGTTGCGCAGCACATCGGGGTGGACCATACCGGCGCCCAACAGTTCAATCCAACCCTCACCGTGACAGGTGGAGCAGACCTGACCGTTCACTTCGCCTGTGCCGTGGCATTTGTGGCACTGCATATCCATCTCGCAGCTGGGTTCTGTGAAGGGGAAATGGTGGGGACGGAAGCGCATAACGGCGTCCTGACCGTAGATCCGCTTCATTAGAGTGACCAGAGCGCCTTTCAGGTCGCCCATAGTGATGTTCTCATCAACCACAAGACCCTCGATCTGATGGAACATGGGAGAATGGGTGGCGTCAGCTTCGTCCTTTCTGTACACACGTCCGGGAGCCAGGATGCAGATGGGAGGCTTGGCATTCTCCATGACCCGGATCTGCATAGGACTGGTCTGGGTACGCAAAAGGACAGAGTCACTGTCGTTGAAATAGAAGGTGTCGGAGCGGTCGCGGGAAGGGTGACCCTCTTCGATGTTCAGACGGGTAAAGTTGTAGTCAGCCAGCTCGATTTCCGGACCGTCCACGATCTGATAACCCAGACCAACAAAGATGTCTTTGATCTCCTGAAGCACCTGATTCATAGGATGCTCGTGACCCATTTCCACCGGCTCACCGGGAATGGTCACATCAAGCGCTTCGCTGGCAAGCTTTTGCTCCAGGACGGCAGCGTGGATCTCAGTTTTCCGTTCATCCAGCTTTGCCTCAATCTCAGCGCGCACACTGTTGGCCAGCTGACCCATTACAGGCCGCTCCTCAGCGGAGAGGCTGCCCATCATTTTCAAAACGGCAGTCACTTCGCCCTTTTTGCCAAGATACCGGACCCGCAGTTCTTCCAGTGCAGCAGGGGTGTCGGCATTATGCAAGGCTTCCAGTGCCTGCAATTTCAATTGCTCTAACTGTTCCTTCATAGTCGTTCTCCTTCCTGATAACAGGTAATTGATAATAAAAAACAGCCCATCATCCCATATCGGGACGAAGGACTTCCTCCGCGGTACCACCCGCAATTCGCCTGACGGCGCACTTTCGGTGCAAACACACCATAGATTCATAACGGAATCACCCGGCAAACCCTACTGAACTTTCAGGCAGCAGCTCCTGGGAGAAAGCCCTATGTTGCGCGCAAGCGGTTTCCACCATCCCGCTCTCTCTGTGTGCGTGTAATCAACACAAGACGGCCCAATCTCAGCCTTTGAATATCAAACTAAATACTAGCACATATTGTTAGAAATTGCAAGTGTTATTTACGTTTTCCCCGGCGTATATATGTAGTGCGCGGCAGTTGAATCAAATAGAATGCCGTGAATTGAAACGAAGGTGGCAGTAATATGCGTTTAAGAATGATCGCCTTGATTTGCGTTGTCCTTTTTCTTTCCGGTTGTAGGGGCGAGACCGGCCCGCTTGACAACGCGCTTTCCTTGCGCGATAGCCTGAATGAGAGTGATGGATGCAGCTTTCACACGAAAATAACGGCAGACTACGGTGAGAAAATCTATATCTTTGGAATGGATTGCAAGACGGATCGGGATGGTAATCTGTATTTTACCGTCACTGAGCCTGCGACCATTGCCGGAATCACCGGAAGGATCAATAGTGACGGAGGCGCAATCACGTTTGACGATAAGGTGCTCGCTTTTCGCACAATGGCTGACGGACAGATTACGCCCGTATCTGCTCCGTGGGTCTTTATGAGAAGCCTGTGCGGCGGCTATATGAGGGACTGTACCGGAGAGGAACACGACTACCTCATTTCCGTTGATGACAGCTATGAGGAGGATGCCCTGCAGCTGCGGGTCAGTGTTGAGGATGATAAACCGGTAGCCAGCGAAATCTTCTGGCAGGGCCGTCGTGTGTTAACACTGATTGTCGAAGAGTTTTCGATTTTGTAGCTTTTTGCTGAAATGTGCATAGGATAAATTGACAGTGACGCCGTATATTTTGCAGTTGAGCGTGGGAGAATACATTTAGCCGCGCTACATACTGCTTTGTCCGGTAGCGCTGGCAATGATTCATCGGAGTGTGAAGCACATGGATAGCACAGTCAGACGCGGTGATATATTCTATGCAGATCTGTCGCCGGTAATCGGCAGCGAACAAGGCGGCACCCGACCCGTTCTTATTGTCCAGAATGATACCGGAAACCGCCATTCTCCCACAGTCATTGCGGCTGCGATCACCAGCCAGACAGGAAAGGCGAGACTGCCAACACACATAAATATTGCCGGCGGAAGTGTGGGACTGAGTAAGGACTCTGTCATCCTGCTGGAGCAGATCAGAACCATCGATAAGAAGCGTTTGCGTGAGCATATGGGCCATCTTGAAGACCATCAAATGGCCCTTGTCAACGATGCCATCGCAGTCAGCTTTGGCCTTAACGACCAAAGGTAATGAAACACCCCTTTGCGGCATAAGTTTGCTGCAGGGGGTGTTTTTGTTTGTATGATATCATGCTGAACGATGTTTGTGTTGGAACGGCCAAGATGGAAAAGGAAGGCTTGTATTACCGCATCTGTTGTTGCTGCCGACCGCCTGCACGGGGAATATACAGGGTTTTGGCCATCAACGGAAAGGATACACGGGACCTGGGGATTTGTGTACCCAGCGGAGCGGATTTTACTCTGACAGTAAGGATTCCTGTCAAGCAGCTTCAGGGAGGCCCTCTGCGCTTTACATTGGTTGACGGAAAAGCAATGAATAATGACTTTGCAGTGCCGGTGAAAAATGGAGAGCCGTTTCCCCATCTTGATAAGTTGGAATCTGCCCGACTGCAGAGCGCAGACGGGCAGAGTGTAATTATTATAGATTAAGTTCAAGCCCCACAGGGCAGTGATCCGAGCCGAGAATATCGCTGTAAATCGGTGTAGCCGTAATGCGTTCGGCAATCCGGTCGGACACAAGGAAATAATCGATGCGCCATCCGGCGTTATTCTTCCTTGCGTTAAACATATAGCTCCACCAGGTGTACGCATCAGTGACATTGGGATTTTTGAAACGAAATGTGTCTGTAAAGCCTTGAGAGAGAAGCTTCGTGAAGCAGGCCCGTTCCTGGTCAGAGAAACCTGCGTTGCCCTTGTTGGCTTTGGGGTTCTTTAGATCGATTTCGTTGTGGGCGACATTTAGGTCGCCACAAATGACCAGAGGCTTCTGCATATCCAGTCCCTTCACGAATGCACAGAAGGCTTCCTCCCAGCGCATTCTGTGGTCGATCCTGGCAAGCTCCCGCTGGGCGTTGGGCGTATAGCAGGTGATCAGAAAAAAATCGGGGTATTCCAGTGTGACTACGCGACCTTCCGTGTCCAGTTCCTCCACACCGATCCCAAGGGAGACAGACAGGGGAGTGGATTTGGAGAAAATCGCTGTGCCGGAATAACCTTTTTTCTCGGCGTAGTTCCAAAATTGTTTGTAATCAGGGAGGTCAAGAGAGATCTGGCCTTCCTGTAATTTTGTTTCCTGCAGGCAGAAGCAGTCCGCATTCACGGAATGGAAAAAATCCAAAAAACCTTTCTGCATACAGGCTCGCAGACCATTTACATTCCAGGATATAAAACGCATAGCCTTAACCTCTCATTCCTCCGGGTTTGGTGTGTCTGTAAGGTGCAGATTCTCCCGCGTCATAGTGATGTTGGTATTTCCGTCACCGTAGTCGTCAATTTGAATATTAACAGTTTCTCCATTGGTGATACCCAATATTGTCATACTCAGACAGGCGCAGGCGAGGGTCAGTTCATTGGTGGAAAGACGCGAGAAATGGTTGCTTAGTTGCACATTGATGCAGCTTCCGTTTGTGTGCAGACTATTAATACTGGCGCCGATCGGGAAGGGAGAGACCAGACCGTTTTTCTTCGGACCGGTCAGATAGACATTCAAAAAGTCCAACAGTCTTTCACTCCAACCATACAAATCCCGTGTCTCATAGGCAAAAACACTTTCGGTAGATTTGTAGTCAACGGTGTCAGTACAGTAGTACAGATTTACAGGCCGGGTGTAATCGGTGTCGTTATTTCCGCATCCGCAGAAAGAAGCAACAACCGCAACAATACAAATCAGGCAAATTGTCCATCTCATAGGGTCTCCTCCGTATCAAATGCCGGGAATGTAAGTGTGAATGTACTGCCTTCTCCAATGGTGCTGACCACACTGATCGTACCTTGATTTCGCTCCACCATATTCCGTACGATGGACAAGCCAAGTCCGCTGCCGCCGGTCTTCCGGGAACGGGCCTTGTCGACTCTGAAGAATCGCTCAAAGATGTGCTCAAGGGCGTCTTCCGGGATTCCGACGCCGGTATCCTTCACCTGCAGAACAGCATTGTCCGCTTCCCGGTGGAGAGAGATCAATACCTTGCCGCCATTGGTGTTGTATTTAATGGCATTTTCCACAAGGTTAAACGTGATCTGATACAGGTCGTCCTCAAGAATCAGAATGGGGCAGTCATCAGAAAAGTCTGTTTCAAAGGTAATATTGCTCCTGGCTGCCTGGCTTTTCAGCATTCTCATGACACGCTCCAGGGTAGGCGCCATATATACGATCTCGCAGTCACTGTCCTCCTGGGTTTCTATTCTTGACAGGGAGAGCAACTTCTCTGACATGCGGTTCAGCCGGTCAGCTTCGTTGCCGATATCGCCAACAAACTCTCGGATGGTGTCAATGTCCATATCATTCTGCAGAATGGAGTCAGATAAGAGCTTGATGGAGGCAAGGGGTGTCTTCAGCTCGTGGGATGCGTCGGAGACAAAGTTTGTACGCTTTCTTTCGGAGGTCTGCAACCTGTCTAACAAGTCGTTAAACTCGTTGCCCAGTACGGTTAGTTCGTCCTTGCCTCCAATTTTAACTCGCTGCGAATAATTGCCGGCACGGATCTCACGCATGGATGCAGTGATTCGTGTCAGACGACTGGAGAAAATACTGGAAAAAATCAGAGAGAATATAATGACCGCAACCTCCAGGATAATACTGACACTTAGGGTGTTTTCCTGCACAGACTGAATCAGGGCGCCTTGCTGGAGATCGTTTTCCATTGTGTATACACAGCCGATCAATGTTCCGTAAGCGTAAATCGGTGTTGCAGCACGGGACTGAATATTGCCGTTATCGTATCGGCCTGTGAATACATTGTTTCCCTTTAGCGCCTGAATAATCTCCGGATAAAGGGCATACTGATTCTGCCCTGAGATGGTCTGATCAGAGTCGTAGAGCACAAGGCCTGCGGCATCCGTGATCAAAAGCCGGGCAGATTTGGATTGACCCAGCTGGGATACGGCGGTCTCTACTGTGGATTCGTTCAGGACCTGCAAACGGCTGACTTCAATCGATACAATATTACATTTTTCAAGCATAGCGGTCTCTTTGTTGCTGAAGATCAGAGTCTGATTCACATTGAAGGTGTAGATATTCAGAAACAGTAAAACAATAAAGGTGACCACGATGTAGACCAGCGCATAAAGAAACTGGGAACTCTTAAATTGTGCGCCAAACTTATGTTTCTTTTCGGAAGTAATAGCCAACGCCCCATTTCGTCATAATGTACTGTGGATCTGCGGGATTGTCCTCCAACTTTTCGCGAAGTCTGCGGATGTGTACATCCAGCGTGCGGATGTCACTGCGATACTCATCGGCCCAAACTGTATCCAGCAATGCCTCTCTGGAGTAAACGCGGTTTGCGTTTCGCATCAGGAACTCAATCACATCAAACTCCTTTGCGGTCAGTTCCACAAGAACACCGGACTTATATGCATTTCTGCCGTCCGGATCCAGGGTAATATTGCCAATTGTCAGGGTAGAGGGTACTGCGGATTTCTCCGATCCCGACCTGCGGAGCAACGCCCGGATTCTGGCTTTCAGCTCGAGAATGTTGAAGGGTTTCGTCAAATAATCGTCGGCTCCGTTGTCAAAGCCCATCAGCTTATCCATATCGTCAGATTTGGCGGTGAGCAAAATGATCGGTACATTGGAAAACTCGCGGATCATAGAGCAGGCCGTCAGACCGTCCATCTCCGGCATCATAACATCCAAGACGACCAAATCGGGATACTCGTTCCTGGCTGCTGCGATAGCCTCCAGACCGTTGGATCCTGTGATGACGGTGTAGCCGTCGTTTTGTAAATTGAAGCGGATACCTTTTACCAGCAATTCCTCATCGTCAACTACCAGAATCTTCATTGTTTCCTCCAATCTTGATGTACGGCAGCATCTCTGCAAACTTCTTTTCGCCAATGCCGTTTACATTCATCAGCTCTTCAAGGGACTTGAACGGACCGTTTTCCTCACGATAGGCAAGGATCTTCTTTGCGGTTGTCTCGCCAACACCGGGCAGTAGCCGCAGTTGCTGTTCGGTGGCAGTGTTCAGATCGATCCTCCCGTCCATAGGTGACGTATTCACAATTTCCGGTTCTGTCTCGGGATTTACGATGGCGTCCACCGGAACATAAGCACCGGTCAGATTTCTTCCCACAAACACGCCAATCATCAGACAAAGAAACAAGCCGGTAATTCCCAAAAGTATCCACTTGTGTTTCTTCATAAATACGCCTCCTTTATTGACTAGTTTGGGGAGAAATGCTATAATATGATAAAATTATTATACACATGAAATTGCCGCAGGACAAGTGTGGCGATGAATATTGAGGGGGAAATATGAAAAAAAGTGGCGTAATTTGTCTGATCCTTGTGCTGCTGCTTTGCATATTGCAGGTTTCTGCCACGGAAAATGAGGAAAGCGCTGCTCTCACAAACGGCTGCGTTTCATTGGACAGTAAGGTGCCTGTGCTGGGAAATGGACCGATTGTAGATAATGCAGATGCGATGGTTCTCTACGAAACCAATACAGATACGCTGATGTATGCCTATAATGCGGATGAGCCTATCGCGCCTGCCAGCCTTGTAAAGATTATGACGGCGCTTATTGCCATTGAAAACAGCGAGATGACGGATGTGGTGACTGTACAGGAGTCTGTTCTTGCTACGCTGCCCAGAGATGCTTTGGTCGTTGATCTCATGGTTGACGAGGTTTTGACGGTCAAGGATTTGCTTTACTGTATGATGGTTGCCTCCGGCAATGATGCTGCCGCGATTCTTGCCGATCATGTTATGGGCAGCCAGGAGGCTTTCGTTGCAGAACTGAACCGCTATGCTGCCGAACTGGGCTGTACAAACACGCACTTTACCGACGCACACGGCCTGGATGACGACAATCAGTACACAACTGCAAGAGATATAGCGAAGATGCTCGCGCACGCCACCCAAAATGAGCAGTTCTGTGAACTGTTCGGTGCGGTGTATTACACAGTTCCCGCTACCAATAAGTATGAAGCCCGCTGGTTGTCCACGCAAAACTATCTGCTCAGTGACGACGATATGAAGATCTACTATGACAGCCGGGTGACCGGCAGCCGTACGGCAATTACCGGGGGCAAAAGGAGCCTTGCATCCACTGCTAAGGTTGGGGATATGAATCTGATCTGTATTGTGATCGGGTCGGAATCCGTATATGAAAGCGATGGATATACAGTCAGAGTATTCGGCGGCTACAAAGAGACAAAACAGCTGCTGGATCTGGGATTTGAAGGATATAAAGCTGCGCAGATCCTCCATGAGGGACAGGTTTTGAAGCAAGTACCGGTTTCCGGTGGCAGCTGTGACATATCGTACGGAACCAGAGAATCGGCCTTTTCCGTAATTCCTGCCAATGTGGATACCGGTAGTTTGGTGTACAGGTATGTCGATGAGACGGTGCTGACAGCTCCCATTGAGGAGGGGGCACGCCTTGCCACGCTGCAGGTTTGGTGCGGCAATATCTGTATTGCGCAAACGGAACTCTATGCCCTGAATAGTGTGCCTGTTGCCGCGTCTTTGGTCACTAATAATGATGGCGGAAGAGACCGTTCCGGATTCTTGACTGTTGTGTTGTATATCCTTGGCGCTTTCGTGGTAATCGCACTGGGCGGCATTGTAGTTTTGGTGCTCATCCGTACAGTTCGCATTGCCAAAGCCAGAAAACACAGCCGCCGTTATCGCAGAAGCCGCAGAAGGAGCAGATAATATGCACACCTGGGAAGAACTGGAACAAGCCTGCAAAGGATGCACTCGCTGCGGTCTGTGCAGTGGCAGGACCAATGTAGTCTTCGGCGTGGGAAACCGCAATGCAGATATTCTGTTTATCGGGGAGGGCCCCGGTGAGCAGGAGGATCTGCAGGGAGAACCCTTTGTGGGTCCTGCCGGAAAGCTGCTGGATGATATGCTTTCCATTATTGATCTCGACAGAAGCAGCGTATATATTGCCAATATCGTAAAATGTCGGCCGCCTCACAATCGGGATCCCCAGGAGGACGAGCAGGAGGCCTGCATTGACTATCTGCGTGCCCAGGTTGCACTTATCCAGCCGAAGATCATTGTGTGCCTTGGCAGGATAGCAGCAAGACGGATTATCGATCCGGAGTTCCGGATCACCCGTGAGCACGGCACATGGAGCAACATCGGCGGTATTTGGATGACTGCTATTTACCATCCGTCTGCGCTCTTGCGGGATCTGACTAAGCGGCCGGAAACCTTTGAGGACCTGCTGGAAATCCGAAACAAACTGCAGTTTGTCAAGGGAAACAGGCCCTTTTAAGGGAAAAGACCGTTGACATTCAGTGATAATTGTGGTATTTTTATCACGATATGTAAAGACATTGATGGGAAGGGTTTGTTTTCCACCTGTTGCAGAGAGTATGTGGTTGGTGCGAACATACACAGGCATAACGAACTGTCGTCCCGGAGTTTGCTTCCTGAACGGACAGTAGGGGAGTGCGGGTATGCCCGTTATAGCATGATGAGTGTCCGCCATGTGCGGAAAATCAGGTGGTACCACGGAAAATCTTTCGTCCTGAGCCTATGGCTCAGGACGTTTTTTATTAAGGAGTGTTAACTATGACAAGAGAACTGCCTAAGGTGTATGAACCCCAGCAGGTCGAAAATGAGATCTACAAGATGTGGGAGGAGAACGGCTATTTCAAGCCCAACAAGAGTAGGGATGCCAAGCCTTTCACCATCGTTATGCCTCCCCCCAATGTGACCGGTCAGCTGCACATGGGCCATGCCATGGATGCAACTCTGCAGGATACCCTCATCCGTTTCAAGCGTATGCAGGGCTATAATGCTTTGTGGCTTCCCGGCGTTGACCACGCAGGCATCGCCACCCAGATTAAGGTGGAAGAGGAATTGCGCAAGGACGGTCTGACCCGTTATGACCTTGGCCGCGAGAAGTTCCTGGAAAAGGTTTGGGACTGGAAGCATAAGTACGGCAACAGAATTGTTGAGCAGCAGAAGAAGCTGGGTGCTTCCTGCGACTGGGATCGCGCCCGTTTCACTATGGACGAGGGTTGCTCCCGCGCAGTTCGCGAAGTTTTTGTCTCTATGTATGAGCAGGGCCTGATCTATAAGGGCAGCCGTATTATCAACTGGTGCCCCCACTGTGTGACGGCTTTGTCTGACGCTGAGGTGGAGTATGTAGATAAGCCAGGCCACCTGTGGCATATCCGGTATCCCTTTGCGGACGGCTCCGGCGAGGTTGTCGTAGCAACCACACGCCCCGAAACAATGCTGGGTGACACCGGCGTGTGTGTCAACCCCAATGATGAGCGCTATGCTGATTATGTTGGCAAGACGGTTATTCTGCCCCTTGTCAACAAGGAAATCCCCATCGTCGCTGACGATTACGCTGAGATGGAGTTCGGTACCGGTTGCGTCAAGATGACTCCTGCCCATGACCCCAATGACTTTGAGGTGGGCCTGCGCCACAACCTGGAGGTCATCCGGGTACTGGACGATAACGGCGTGATCAACAGCTATGGCGGCAAGTATGAGGGCATGGACCGCTACGAAGCCAGAAAGGCGATCGTTGCCGATCTGGAAGAGCAGGGTTATCTTGTGAAGGTGGAAGACCACGCCCATAATGTGGGCACTTGCTATCGCTGCCACAATGATGTGGAGCCCATTATCTCCGCTCAGTGGTTTGTTAAGATGAAACCCCTGGCTGAGGAAGCGCTGCGCGTGGTTAAGGAAGGGGAGACCAAGTTTGTTCCCGACCGCTTCAGCAAAACCTATCTGAACTGGATGGAAAATGTCCGTGACTGGTGTATCTCCCGTCAGCTGTGGTGGGGTCACCAGATCCCTGCATGGACCTGTGCGGACTGCGGCCACATTACAATTTCCCGGGAAGATGCCACAAAGTGCGAAAAGTGCGGCAGTGTCAACATTGAGCGTGATCCCGACGTGCTGGACACCTGGTTCAGCTCCGCTCTGTGGCCTTTTGAGACTCTCGGCTGGCCCGACAAGACAGAGGATCTGGAATACTTCTATCCCACCGATGTGCTTGTCACCGGCTACGACATCATTTTCTTCTGGGTTGCCAGAATGATCTTCTCCGGCTGCAAGCACACCGGAAAGACACCTTTTCACACCGTTTTGATCCACGGCCTTGTCCGTGATGACAAGGGCCGGAAGATGTCCAAGTCCCTGGGCAACGGCATTGATCCGCTGGAAATGATCGAAAAGTACGGCTGCGATGCGCTGCGTATGAACATGGTCACCGGCAACGCCCCCGGCAATGATATGCGTTTCTATGTGGAGCGCTGCGAGGCTATGCGCAATTTTGCCAATAAGCTTTGGAACGCAAGCCGGTATGTCCTGATGAATCTTGGCGAGGATGCAAAGAATGAGCTGCCCGCGCTTGATCAGCTGACCATCGCTGACAAGTGGGTCCTGTCCAAGTTGAACACTCTGATCTCCGAAGTGACGGAGAACCTTGAGAAGTATGAACTTGGCGTTGCTGTGCAGAAGGTCTATGATTTCCTGTGGGATACCTACTGCGACTGGTATATTGAGCTGACCAAGGCAAGACTTTACAGTGAAGATGCCGATCAGAAACAGACTGCTTTGCAGGTGCTTGTGTATGTCCTGGATCAGACGCTCCGCCTGCTGCATCCCTTTATGCCTTTCATTACGGAAGAGATCTGGCAGAGCCTGCCCCACCAGGGCGAAGCGCTGATCGTCGCTCAGTGGCCTGAGTTCCGGAATGATCTTCAGTTTAAGGCTGAGGAGGATCTGATGGAATCTGTTATGGAAGCGATCCGTGTTATCCGCAACCGGAGAGCGGAAATGAATGTGCCTCCTTCCAAGAAGGCTGCATTGTATGTGCTGACGTCTCAGCCTCGCATCTTCACCGAGGGCGAAGGCTTCATCCAGCGACTTGCCTATGCTGACGATGTGATCATCCTTGATAAGGAATGGGATAACCTGGACGGTATGGTCTGCTGCGCTACCAACATCGCAAAGCTCTATATCCCCATGGGTCAGCTTGTGGATGTGGCGAAGGAATTGGAGCGGATCACTAAGGAGCTGGAAAAGGCCAAGAAGAATCTTGAGAGCCTGGAAGGAAAGCTCAATAATGAAAACTTTACCTCCAGAGCCCCGGAAGCGGTTGTTGCCGACATTCGTGACAAGGCGGAAAAGGCCCGCAATCTGATTGCTCAGCTGGAACAAAGCGAAGCAGCAATGAGAAAAATGCAATAAGTCCCACTTTGATAGCAGGTGTGCAAACATTTTGTTTGCACACCTGTTTTTTATGCCTGTTTACGACGGAAAAAGATGGGCATTGGGATTATATTAAAAATGATCATACCAAGGAGGGAACATATGCGCTTAACAAGCTATTTGCAAAACGGTACACTTACAATCGCATTGACAGGTGAGATTGATCACCATTGTGCAAAGGATTTTATGCAGGCAATCACTGCAAAGATTGAGGCTTTTTCGCCGAGGATATGTATTTTGGATTTCAGGGAGGTGACATTTATGGACTCTTCCGGGATCGCAATCGTGATCAACGCGCTGCGGAATATGACCAGGATCGAGGGAAAATTGGAGCTGGCGTCGCTGAATCAGCAACCAATGAAGGTATTTCGCGCATCTGGGATAGACAAGCTTGTGAATATTAAGGAGGAAGTGAAATGAAGTTCGAAAACTATATGGTTTTGGAGTTTCCAAGCCGCTCATCCAATGAAGGTTTCGCGAGATCCGCTGTGGCTTGCTTCGCCGCGCAAATGGATCCTACCCTTGAGGAGCTGGGCGACATTCGCACGGCAGTGTCAGAAGCCGTCACCAACTGTATTGTACACGCATATCCCGATGGGATTGGGCAAATTATCCTGCGTTGCCGGATTCTGAAGGACAATGTTCTTGACATTGTGATCAAAGACAAGGGCGTCGGAATTGAAAATGTGGACGAGGCGCGCAGGCCTATGTTTACAACCGGTGGTTCTGAGCGCAGCGGTATGGGCTTTACCATCATGGAGAGCTTTATGACAAGCTTCACAGTTTCCTCAAAGCCTGGCGGCGGTACGACTGTACATATGCGCAGAAGACTGCAGCGGCGCAAATGAGCAGGGTAGAGGAGCTGATTGCCCGCTGCCAGGCCGGTGATATGGATGCCAAGGAACTGCTGATACAGGAAAACAGCGGCCTTATATGGTCCGTCACCCGCCGTTTCCTGGGTAGAGGAACAGAGGCTGACGATATGTATCAGTTGGCTTGTCTCGGTTTTTTGAAAGCAGTTGATGGCTTTGACCTGAGCTTCGGCACGCAGTTTTCCACATATGCAGTTCCTAAAATTGCCGGTGAGATCCGACGATTCCTGAGGGACGACGGCGCCGTCAAGGTCTCTCGCGGAATCAAAGAACGGGCATCACAGATCAAGGTTGCAAGAAGCAGACTTGCCAATACGTTGGGTCGCGAACCTACCCTGTGCGAGATCTCCGCAGAGACCGGATTGTCTCCAGAGGATATTGCGGTTGCTGAGACCGCTACCGCAACAATCGAGTCGATTCACCAGGTCACCGGTGACGAAGGCTTCACTCTGGAAAATGTGCTGACAAACACGCTCTCGGAAGACGCGCTCTTGGAGCAGATGGCACTGCGGCAAGCAATTGATAAATTGCCTGAAAGGGATGCGATGGTAATAAAATTGCGATATTTTCACGGCTTGACCCAGCAGCGGGTATCGAAGGTGCTGAATGTCAGTCAGGTGCAGGTCTCGCGAATCGAAAAGAAGGCGTTGGAGAAATTGCGGGAACTTATGTCATAAAGCGCATTTTATACTTTACCTTTGGGAGAAAATGCGGTAAAATAAGTATATCTTGATTTACAATAGGTGTACTTATGAATGATGCTTTACTGGGCCGCTTTGTCAGCGCAAGACAGCGGTATATTCTCTCACAATTTCAAAACTTAAATGCAATGCAGAAAGAGGCTGTCACCGCAACGGAAGGCCCGCTTCTGCTCCTTGCAGGCGCAGGCAGCGGTAAGACAACTGTGCTGATCAACCGAATCGCAAATCTGATCCGTTTTGGCCGGGCAACGGACTCTTCCGAAGTGCTGGACAACGTGACGGAGGACGATGTTTATTTCCTTGAATCCCTGCAGGAGTCTGTCTCGGAGCTTGACCGCCACCGTGCGGACCATCTGTGCGCCTTGGAGCCGGTTTCCCCCTGGAACATCATTGCCATTACCTTTACCAACAAGGCGGCCAACGAGCTGAAGGAGCGTCTGACAAACATACTCGGCCCGGAAGGCCAGGATGTTTGGGCAATGACCTTCCACTCCGCCTGCTGCCGTATTCTGCGCCGTGATATTGAGCGTCTTGGATATACAAGGAGCTTTACAATCTACGATACAGCGGACTCCGAACGGGTTATGAAGGATATTATCCGGGATATGGGCCTTGACGACAAAACCTTTCCGGCAAAGTATGTCCTTGCCATTATCAGCAGGGAAAAAGATGTTATGGTGTCGCCTGAAGAGTTGCTAAGCAGGGCAGAGGCGAATAATGACTACCGGATGCTACACATCGCCCGTGCGTATCAGAAATACCAAACCCGTCTGAGAGAGAACAATGCGCTTGATTTCGACGATATTATTATGCAGACCGTCATTCTTCTGCAGGAGAATGAGGACATCAGAACATACTATCAGAGAAAGTTCCGCTATGTACTGGTGGATGAGTACCAGGATACCAACCATATGCAGTACCTGCTCACATCGCTCTTGGCCGGTGGCTATGAAAACATCTGCGTTGTGGGTGATGATGACCAGAGTATTTACCGTTTCCGTGGCGCAACGATTGAGAATATTCTGAACTTTGAAAAGCAATACCAGAAATCCAGACTGATCCGCTTGGAGCAGAATTACCGTTCCACGCAATCCATTCTGAATGCAGCCAATGGGGTTATTGCCCACAACATCGGCAGAAAGGGTAAACGCCTTTGGACTGCCAATGGAGAGGGAAAGCCCATTACGGTTTATGAGGCATCTGATGAGGGCGCGGAGGCAAATTATGTGGCCGGCCAGATCATTACCGGCTCCAAGGGTCGCGATTTCAAAAACTACGCGATACTCTACCGCACAAACGCTCAGTCCAACGCTTTGGAATTCGCCTTCAAGCGCAACGGCATTCCATACCGCGTGATCGGCGGTATGCGTTTCTTTGACCGGGCTGAGGTGAAGGATATGCTGGCGTACCTTTGCGTGATCAACAACCGGGCAGACGATCTGCGTCTGCACCGGATCATCAACAACCCTCCAAGAGGCCTGGGTGCAAAAACGATCGAGACGGCTGACCGTCTCGCACAGGCGGAAGGGAAAGGGCTGTACCATGTGGTTTCTGATCCCTATTCCTATGCGCCGCTGGAAAAATCAGCAGGAAAACTGCTGCAGTTTACCGTACTGATTGAGGAACTTGCTCAGCTTTTGGAAGACGGTATGGCTCTGCCCGAGTTCTACGAAGAGGTAATGGTTCGCACGGGCTACATTGCAATGCTGGAGAGCAAGCCGACAGAGGAGAATAAGACCCGACTTGAAAACATCCGCGAACTAAAATCCAGCATCAATGCCTATGTGCAGAATGCAGAAGCACCTAGCCTTGCCGGATTCCTGGAAGAGATCGCACTGTACACGGATATTGAGGAATATAACGACGGCGACGATGCTGTTGTGATGATGACCATGCACTCGGCAAAGGGCCTTGAGTTCCCCAATGTGTACCTTGTTGGTTTTGAGGACGGCCTGTTCCCGGGGATGCGCGCCATTGGCGACCGGGAGGAAATGGAGGAGGAGCGGCGGCTATGCTATGTAGCGATCACAAGAGCCAAAGTGAATCTCACCATTACCTACGCACGGCAGCGTATGCTATATGGCCGTACCAATGCAGCCCTCCCATCCAGATTCCTGCGGGAGATTCCGGAGAATGTGGTGGAACGAAGGGGCGGCTTCCGGACGCCTGCGGCAAGTTTCATCAGCCCTGTGCAACCAAAGCCTGTTTCCTATAAGAGCGCTTATTCTGAGCCTGTGGCTAAAACGACTTACATCGACCTGAGCAAGGGCGATATGGTCCAGCATACGGCCTTTGGCAGAGGTATGGTGCTCAGCGTGGTAAAGATGGGCAATGATGCTCTCCTTGAGATCGCCTTTGACCAGATCGGCACGAAGAAACTGATGGCAAAAACTGCTACTGTGCATATGAAAAAGCTGTGATTTTTTCCGCCTTTCCGCATATGCTCCTGCAGGGGGCGTATGGGATGAGGAATCTTACAAAATTACTAAGGCTGGTCATTGTACTGCTGTCCTTGTCCTTGATCGGATTGCTTTTCTTTAGGATGAAGTTTGGGACAGCGCTACGTTCCCTTGCGGAAACGCAGGTGCGCAACACCACATCAGATCTGATCAATGATGCCATTGACCGGCAGATCGAGAACGGAAACATTCAGTATGACCGGATCGTCTATTTTGAGAAGGATCTGGACGGACGCATTACAGCACTTAAGACCAACATGAGCGAGGTCAACCGGCTGAAAACGGACATACTGAATATTATCAACGATGAGATCCTGGCTCTGAGTATGGACGATCTTGGAATCCCTGTGGGCAGTCTGATCCTGCCGGAAGTTCTTTCCGGCCGAGGTCCAAGCATCCCCGTGCAAATTATGTCCATTCGCAATTCCGACGCATCGTTCAGCAGCGATTTCCGGGAGGCGGGTATCAATCAGACACTGCAGCAGATGAATATGCATGTCAGTGTGGATGTGACGGTACTTGTTCTTGGACAGACCAACAGTTTTACCATCAGCAGTCAGGTGGTCGTTGCTGAGACCATCATTGTTGGGGATGTCCCCAACACCTATTTCCAAACCGGAGGAAATTATGAAAGAGAGAATTGAAGCTCTGACGGCCCAACTGAATCAGGCGAATCACCAGTACTATGTGCTGGATGACCCTAAAATGCCGGACTTTGAGTATGATAGGCTCCTGCGGGAGCTTGAAAACCTGGAGGCTGCATATCCGCAATTTGCGCTGCCGGAATCCCCGACAAAGCGTGTCGGAGGTATGGCGCTGAGCAAGTTTGAAAAGGTGGAACACCCTGTGCCTCTGATGAGTCTTCAGGATGTGTTTTCCCTGGAGGAGCTGGACGATTTTTTGGAGAAGATCCTGTCAGCCCACCCCGATGCTGAGTTTACGGTTGAGCCGAAGATCGACGGACTTTCTGTGGCGCTGGAGTATGTTGACGGCGTTTTTGTCCGCGGAGCGACCCGTGGCGATGGTACTGTGGGTGAAGATGTGACGGAGAATCTGAAAACAATCTATTCGATTCCTATGACCGTTCCCAATGCCCCTCCGCGGCTGATCGTCCGAGGTGAGGTGTATATGCCCAAGAAGAGCTTTGAGAAGCTCAACGCCACCCAGGAGGCTGAGGGAAAACCTATCTTTGCCAATCCAAGAAATGCTGCAGCCGGCTCTCTTCGCCAGCTGGATCCAAAGATCGCTGCAAAGCGGGGTCTTGACATTCTCGTTTTTAATGTGCAGCTTGCTGAAGGTGTCTCATTCTCCAGTCACGCAGAATCCATTGACTATTTGAAAGACCTGCAGTTTAAGGTGATCCCGTACACGCTGCTGTCTTCAGTGAATGAGATCAACGAGCAGGTACTGGCTATCAAGGAGAATAGCGACCAGCTGCCCTGCGACATTGACGGCGCGGTCATTAAAGTGAACGGTCTGGCATTGCGGGACGATCTTGGCACTACCGCAAAGTTCCCCCGCTGGGCAGCAGCCTATAAATATCCTCCGGAGATCAAATCCACTGTGATCGAGGATATCGTCGTCCAGGTTGGGCGCACCGGCGTGCTGACACCAAAAGCTGTTGTGAGACCTGTTCGTCTTGCAGGAACCACTGTCACAAACGCAACACTCCACAATCAGGACTTTATCTCTGAACGAGACATCCGGATCGGTGACACTGTCAGCATCCGCAAAGCAGGTGAGATCATTCCCGAAATATTGGAGGTCGACTTTTCCAAGCGCCCTGCCGGCACGGTGGCCTATGTGCTTCCGGATACTTGTCCTATTTGCGGTGCGGCAACGGCCCGTGATGAGGACGGTGCGTTTTTGAGATGCACCGGCGCGGCATGTCCCGCTCAGCTGTCGAGAAATATTGCCCATTTTGTCAGCCGTGACGCGATGGATATCGACGGATTGGGCGATGCGATTGTGGAAGGCCTTATTGAGCGGGATCTGCTCAAATCGGCAGCGGATATTTACTATCTGAGCCTTGATGAACTGAAGCAGTTGTGGCAAAAGGGTGACACAGCGGCAAAAAAACTGCTGCAGGCCATTGAAGGCAGCAAGCAGCAGGACCTCAGCCGGTTGATCTATGCCTTAGGTATCCGGCAAGTGGGCGCAAAGACTGCCAAGGTACTCGCAACCACATTCAATACCCTGGATGCCCTGGCTGCTGCCACCCGTGAAGAGTTGACTGAGGTGCCTGATGTCGGTGAGATCACGGCAGGATTTATTGCCGATTGGTTTGCCCAACCCCAATCTCAGGAGCTTATTGATAAGCTGCGACGAGCAGGCGTGAACTTTACAAGTCAGCGGCAGGTAAAGGATAACCGGTTTGCAGGTCTGACCTTTGTTTTGACTGGCGCGCTCAGCAAGTTTACCCGTGAGGAGGCCACCGAACAGATTGAGCTCTTTGGCGGCAAGGCGGCCGGCTCGGTATCCAAGAAGACAAGCTATGTTGTCGTCGGCGAGAATGCCGGGTCCAAAGAGCGGAAAGCCAAGGAACTGGGCATACCGATCCTGTCTGAGGACGATTTTCTGAATATGATCCAATAAAAACAGCCGGAAAGCGTTTTGCTTTCCGGCTGAATTATTACAAGGAAAAATCTGTGTCGTTATATTTCTGAAAATCCAAAGGTTTCATTTTGGGAGGAACACGCTTGCAGGGATCATAACGGAACTTGCGGCAGCTGTAGTAGACAGATACGACGCCCCGTTTTGCACAGAGGATCTGGTCTTCACCCATAGCAGTACCGTGATTGCAGTAGCAGCAGGAACGGTACATTTTTTTGCGGAAAAGCATATTGCGACCCCTTTCGTAAAATCAACTGCCTGTATTATACATCATTCTTTCTTTAATTGCTACAACTTTTTTTCTTCGCAGAACAACAGACAGTCCAATACCTGCAAGAAGTGGCGCCAGCTGCAACGGCAGCGGCAAGGATACGGTACAATCAGCACCGAAAATCATAGAAACAAGAGGGATACTAATGGCAGCCGACAGACACATATGGAGGAGTTTTCCCGGGAAATACAGTCCTGTTCCCAGGCTGCCAGCGACGGAAGCGGTCTGCATTCCTACACACAGACCGCCGCCTGAGAGGAGGACCCCGGCGAGAAGAAACCGAATGCCTTCGTCAGGTATTTTTGTCAGCATTACGCATCCGTTTGACAGTTCCAGCATTCCGGTAAATAGGACTTGCAACTCAGCAGGTAATCGCCAAAGAAACCAGCGGCCGCAAAAGGCGATGACTATGCGAAAGAGAATGACCCAGCCGCATACAGTGGCCATAGTTCTCAAAGCTGCCTGCAGAGATTGGGAGAGGGTGACCGGTTTTATGCGGGGGATACGACAATCTGCCCACTGCTCATTTGGCAGAATCCAGCCGATGATGACCGCGCCTGTCATATGTATTGCCCATAGCAGCCAGGGTGCAAGGGGATGATCAAACAAAGGGGAGAGCATCCCAAAGAGAAAGGCAGGCCCTGCGTTATTGCAGAAACCCAACATCCTTCTTGCAGATTCTTTTGACAGTGCGCCATCCCGATAGCTATTTGCGATCAGCTGCGCACCAACCGGGTAGCCGGCGATCAACCCCAGAAGCAGAAGAGATTCTCCACCGTGGGGGATCTTGCACATCCTTCCCAGCGGCCGTAATGCTTCTGATTTTATTCCTAAAATGTAGCTGTTAATGATTCCCGAAAGAACGAAAAATGGGAACAGTGACGGAATAATTGTCTGTAAACACAGAGAAATTGCTTCCTTTCCACCGCTTACTGTCGTTTTAGCATCCAATATAACAACCAGGATTGCAATCCCAGCGGCACATCCGGAAAAACAACTCTTTACCCTCTTCATTTGATCACCTCAAGAGAAACTATGCGCGTTCAGTTCAATTCAAAACTCCCACATCATAGACTTTTCCAAAAGGGAGGGAGTACTATGAAGAAACGGCGCATTCTTGCCTGCTGGGAACGCATAACAGAGAATAATGTGCAGTTTGCAAAACACCCATTGGTTGAAGTTTTGGGAGATAACCGTGTTCTTATCGAGAATCATATGGGTATTCTTTCTTATTGTCTTGAGGAAATACGAATCAAGGTCTGCTTTGGAAATGTTCAGGTAAAAGGAATTGACCTGCAGCTTATGGAGATCGGCAAGGATCAATTGGTGATTTGTGGTAAAATCGACGCAGTCCAGTTGAACAGGAGGTGAAATATGCGTAATTCTCTTGACGGAATGCTTGTTTTGCAGATCACCAGTGCAGATTGTGCGGGACTGTTAAACAGCCTTAACCGTAGTAAAATGATTCTGACCGATGTGACAATGTTGGACGCCCTAACCCTGCAGATTACAGTGCCAAGAAAGACGTATAAAGCCGTGATGGCGATTGCAGAGAAGCAAGGAGCGTCTGTAAAAGCACTTAAAAGGACGGGCGCATACTGGTTTGGCGCATCTATTCTGCGCCGTCCGGTGTTATTGGCGTTTTCGTGCCTTGCACTGTTTTTGACAGTGTTCCTGTCCGGCAGAGTGATGTTTGTATCTGTGGAGGGAAATCATGAGATCCCTGACAGCCAGATCATCGAAGCAGCAGAGAGATGTGGGATTCGCTTCGGCACATCCCGTAGACAGGTCCGCAGTGAAAAGATGAAAAACGCTCTGCTGCAGGAGATCCCACAGCTTCAGTGGGCCGGCATTAACACCCTGGGCTGTACTGCAGTCATTTCTGTAAAAGAGAAGACGGCTCCCGCAGAAGAAACGGAGATAGAAAACGGGGTTTGCAGTATCGTCGCTGCCCGGGACGGCATAATCCAAAGCTGCACAGTGTTCAAAGGAAATCCATTGTGCGCTACCGGCCAGGCTGTAAAAGCCGGACAAACTCTTGTGTCTGGGTACACGGACCTTGGAATCGTCACACAGGCTACCAGCGCTGATGCAGAGATTAAGGCGCTCACATTCCGCCAGTTGGAGGTGTTTTCACCGGATGCGTCTGTCACAAGGGGGGCTGTAGCCAATACAAAAAAGGTTTATTCTCTGCGAATTGGAAAAAAACTTATAAAATTATCGAAAGATAGTGGAATTATAGGTACTACTTGTGCTAAAATATATACGGAAGAGTATGTGTTTTTGCCCGGTGGCTTTCGCTTGCCGGTTTGCTTAATCACAGAGTCGCTGTACTTTTACGAGCCTTCCCAGGATGCCTCTGCCGAGACGGATTCAATTGACTGGCTTGCAGAGTTTGCCGCCGACTATCTCCACGGTGAAATGATTGCCGGAGAAGTCATCTCTGCACAGACGGAAATTGCGGAGGAAAACGGCATCTGCCACCTCAACGGCCGCTACGCTTGCATAGAGTTGATTGGGCAGAGAAAGTATGAAGATATGATACCAAAGGATGGAGAACATGACTGAACGAATTGTTAATTCTGAACGGGTGGAAGATTTAATTGCTGTCTTCGGCTCCTTTGATGAAAACATAAAGCGCATTGAGCAGACCCTCGGGGTGACGATCGTCAACCGGGACACCGAACTGCGTGTCAGCGGTGATTTGGAGGCTGTTGATAAGGCCGCACGCGCTCTGGAGGGCCTCCTGGCGCTGGCTGCCAAGGGTGAGGTGATTGATGAACAACGGGTTCGATATCTGATCACACTCGTTCAAGAGGGCAATGACGATTATGTTGCGCAGATGGCAAAAGATGTTGTGTGCATTACGGCAAAGGGTAAACCAATCAAGGCAAAGACGGTTGGCCAGCAGAAGTACATGAAGGCCATTGAGAAGAACACCATTACACTGGGAGTTGGCCCTGCGGGAACGGGCAAGACCTATCTTGCGGTGGCTGCTGCGGTAGCAGCCTTCCGGGCGCGTACTGTGAACCGCATTATCCTCACAAGACCTGCCGTTGAGGCAGGAGAGAGGCTGGGTTTCCTGCCCGGCGATCTGCAGAATAAAGTCGATCCCTACCTGCGCCCGCTGTATGACGCCCTCTATGAGATGCTTGGCGCTGAAACATTCCAAAAATATCAGGAACGGGGTTCTATCGAAGTTGCACCTCTTGCCTACATGCGGGGCAGGACCCTGGACGACAGCTTTATTATCCTCGATGAGGCGCAGAACACCACCCGTGAACAGATGAAAATGTTTCTGACCCGCCTTGGCTTCGGCTCGAAGATTGTCATCACCGGCGATGTCACCCAGATCGATTTACCCAGTGACAAGACCTCCGGCCTGAAGGACGCGATTCGCGTACTGGAGGATGTGAAGGATATCGCAATTTGCCGTCTGACCGCAGCTGATGTGGTTCGCCACGCTCTTGTACAGGAGATTATCAGCGCCTACGAACGGGCAGAAAAGAAACCGGAAATGCCCAAATCTGCCAAGCCGGCTTCCGGCAAGTACCAAAGGAAGAAATGATATGAAACACTACAAGATCAATATAAAGTTTGAGACCTTTACTGTCCGGCAGTTTGCCGTCACCTCCATTATCCGCAGATGTGTTGAGGAGACCCTGCTTGCCGAGGGTATCAATGTCCCGTGCGAGATCAATGTTCTGATTACCGGGGACAAGAATATCCGGGCCATCAACCTTGCCACCCGACAGATCGACAAGGCAACGGATGTACTGAGCTTTCCCATGTTTTTTTTGGAGGCGGGAAATCCGCCACAGTGCTGGGATGACTACTTAGATCCGGAGACGGAGCTTTGCCCCCTTGGAGATATGGTGATCTCCCTGGAACGGGCAGTTGCGCAGGCGAAGGAGTTCGGCCATAGTGTCCGCAGAGAGGTGGGCTATCTGACGATCCATTCCATGCTTCATCTGCTTGGCTATGACCATTTGGACGAAGGCCCGCAAAAGGCACAGATGCGCACCCGGGAAGAGGCAATCGCTTCCGCTATCTCCGGAATGCAGAGAGATTAACTTACGGAGGACGCTGTTATGGCTACAAAAACCGCTATGATCACAATCGCAGGACGGCCCAATGTGGGTAAGTCCACATTGACGAACTTCCTTGTGGGAGAAAAGATCGCCATTGTGTCTAACAAACCTCAGACCACCCGCAATCGGATTTGCGGTATCGTCACAAAAGAAGACACACAGTTCGTTTTTGTGGATACACCGGGCTTCCATAAGCCCAGAACAAAGCTTGGAGACTATATGGTCAATGTGACCAGGGAGTCAATCGCTGATGTGGATATGACTATTTTGCTGGTGGAGCCTATTGCCTCCATCGGCCCTCAGGAGGAGGCTCTGATCGCCCAACTCAAGAGCAGCAAATGCCCGGTCGTGCTTGCTATCAATAAGATCGATACAGTTGAGAAAGATAGCCTCCTTGAGGTGATCGCCGTTTATTCCAAGGCTGCTGATTTCAGCGCAATTATCCCCATCTCCGCTAAGAATGGCGATGGTGTTGATGCGCTGCTGAATGAGTGCGGAAAGTATGCGGTGGAAAGCCCGTTCCTGTTCCCGGAAGATATCACTACTGATCAGCCGGAGCGTCAGGTGATGGCTGAAATTATTCGTGAGAAGCTGCTGTGGATGCTGGAGAGGGAAGTGCCTCACGGCACTGCCGTGGAGATTACAAAGTTCTCCGAGCGGGATAACGGCATTATCGATATCGATGCCACCATATTCTGTGAAAAAGCCAGCCATAAGGGAATTATTATCGGCAAAAAAGGTGAAATGCTGAAGAAAATCTCCTCTATGGCCCGCAACGACTGTGAGCGGTTTATGGGCACAAAGGTGTACCTTACCACCTGGGTCAAGGTAAAGGAAAATTGGCGCGACAGCGATTTTTTGGTGCGGAACTTTGGGTATAGAGAATAATTTCCAAGGCTAAACTGACCCCTGCTGCAAACCCTATTTACGGAGGGGATGCAGATGACGTCACAGGATTACTGGCAGATGTTTTTGGAGACCGGTGCGCCGGAGCTGTATCTGCTATACAACAATGCACGGAAAGTGGAGAATGGACATGTACTTGACAACTCAGGGCCTGGTTTTGCGGGTCACAGCTTACAATGATACAGATTCCCTGCTGACCTTGCTCACGGCCCGGCACGGCAAGCTTACGGTGAAGGCAAGGGGACTGCGCCGAAAGAACAGTCCGCTCACTGCTCCGTGCCAGCTGCTTGCCTACGGAGAGTTTACACTCTTTGAGTACCGTTCTATGTACACTGTAAATGAGGCACATGCCATTGAACTCTTCGCCTCGCTTCGCAGGGACTTGCAAAAGCTGTCCCTGGGTACATACTTTGCTCAGGCTGCAGAGCTTCTCTCCCAGGAAGATCTGCCTAACCCAGAGCTGCTGTCGCTGGTCCTCAATTCCCTGTACGCGCTGTCAAAACTGGATGTACCGGAAAGCCTTGTGAAATCTGTATTTGAGCTTCGTGGCGCCTGTATTGCCGGCTATGCCCCGGATCTGTACGGCTGCCACAAATGCGGCCATCCGCTTCCTGACCGCTTTGACCTGTCAGAAGGGCGTTTGGAGTGCGAAGGATGCCGTGACCACAGCTCCGACGGCATACGAATGCCGGTCTCGCATGGAGCGTTGGAAGCGATGCACTACATTACCACATGTGACAGTAAGAAACTCTTTTCTTTTATGGCGGGTGAGGAGACGCTGGAGCAGATTTCCGGTATTGCTGAGAGCTACTTGTCCACCCAGCTGGAAAGAGGCTTTTCTACTCTGGATTTTTATAAATCACTGCTGATTCCTCCCAGTGAGGACAGATGACTAGGAGTTTACCATGAGCGAATTATACCAAAAATCACAGCGGAAGCTGGAACTGGATCAGGTTCTTGCGCTGCTGGCAAGCTGCGCCGGTAGCGCAGACGGCAAGAGCGCATGCCTTGCCCTTGTTCCGTCTTCCGATTTGGAGGATGTGCAGCGATGGCTCGACGAAACAACTGCAGCCTCCAATCTCTCTACCCGCAAGGGTTATCCCGGCTTTGCCGGCGTAAATGATGTTTCTGCATCTCTTGACCGGGCGGAGCGGGGCGGTACATTGCAGCCCAAAGAACTGCTTGCCATTGCCGGTGTCCTTCGTTGCGCAAGAACGGTCAAAGGATACATCAGTGACGATGATGCGCCTACTGTTTTGACGCCTCTTTTCCAGATGCTGACTGCCAATAAGTATCTGGAAGACCGGATCTTCGGCGCAATTCTATCTGAGGAAGAGATCGCTGATACGGCCAGTCCGGCCCTTGCGGATATCCGCCGTCATATGCGGGTACAAAGCGCGAAGATCAAGGATGGCTTGCAGAAGATTATTTCTTCCTCCGCTTATTCCAAGTTCCTCCGGGAGCCTATCATAACTATCCGTCAGGGCCGCTATGTCGTACCGGTTAAAAGCGAATGCAAAAACGACATTCCCGGCCTTGTTCACGATGTCTCTGCAACCGGCTCTACCTATTTTGTTGAGCCGATGTCTGCGGTGAATGCCAATAACGCCCTTCGCGAATTAGAACTGAAGGAGCACAAAGAGATTGAGCGGATTCTTGCGGAGATGTCCGCGGAGGTCGCCGGCCACCGGGAGGCGATCACTAACGACTATAAACTTCTTGTGAAGCTGGATGTGATCTTTGCAAAGGCAAAACTGGCGTTCCAAATGCGTGCCTGGCCGCCCGTAATGAACGACGAGGGTAGGGTGGAGCTGCGAAACGCGCGCCATCCGCTGATCGATCCCAAGAAGGTCGTTCCCATTTCTCTGCGACTCGGTACAGACTTTGATACAATGATCATCACCGGTCCCAACACCGGTGGCAAAACTGTCACGCTGAAGACGGTCGGTCTTCTGACGCTGATGGCGGAGTGCGGTCTTCACATTCCTGCCGGCGATGGCAGCTACATTTCCACATTTGATTCGATTCTTGCTGACATCGGTGATGAGCAGTCTATCGCACAGAGCTTGTCCACTTTTTCCAGCCATATGCGTACCATTGTGGACATCGTTGCGCAGTGCGATAATCGTACTCTGGTTCTATTTGATGAACTTGGCGCCGGTACTGACCCTGCCGAGGGTGCTGCACTGGCAATATCCCTTATCGAGTTCTGCCGGAAGATGGGTTCCTGTGTTGTGGCTACGACCCACTATGCTGAGCTTAAGCTATACGCGATGCGTACAGCCAATGTGATCAATGCGTCCTGCGAGTTCAGCGTAGAGACCTTGCAGCCCACTTATAAGCTGCTGATCGGTATTCCGGGAAAGTCTAACGCCTTTGCGATCTCCCGGAAGCTGGGTCTTTCCGATGATATTCTGAACAGCGCAAATAATCTCCTAAGTCAAAATGACAAAGATTTTGAGGATGTTCTGACACAGCTGGAACAGCAGCGCCAGCAAATGGAGTCCGCCCGCGCGGAAGCTGAACAACTGCGCCGGGAGACGGAGAAGGTCAAGCAGGACAGTGAAGAGGTTCGCGCGCAGCTTCAGGTCCAGCGGGATAAAGCTATGGAGCAGGCCCGCAGAGAGGCGCAGCAGATCATTGAAGAAGCCAGACGCACTGCCAATGCTGCAACAGAGGAGATAAAGGCGCTGAAAAAGCAGCTTGCGGAAAATGCCGATGTTCAGGGCGTTAACCAGCGGCAGGCAGAGCTGCGCAGAGCATTAAACGATGCTGAAGCGAAGCTCCGCGCTGATGCCGTACAAAAGGAGCGCCCCGCGCCATCCCGAGGCATCCTGATCGGGGATACGGTGGAACTGCTGAAGCTTGGCACAAAGGCCAGCGTTATTGCCATCAACAAAGACGGCACTTATCAGCTCCAGGCAGGCATTCTGAAACTCAATGCAAAGGCGGATGAGGTCTACCTGCTGGAAAACGAAAACCCCTATAAACAAAAGGCAGGGCGTCCTGCGCACTCTGGCAGAGATATGAAAATGTCCGCAATGGCGCCAGAGATCGATCTGCGGGGTATGGATGCGGTAGAAGCCATCTGTGTGATGGACAGGTACCTGGATGAAGCAATGCGTTCCAATCTCAGTTCCGTACGAATTATCCACGGAAAAGGTACAGGTGTTCTTCGCTCTGCGGTTCAGCAATCTTTAAGAAAAAACCGATTCATAAAGTCCTTCCGCTTGGGTGTCTACGGCGAGGGTGAGGACGGTGTGACCATAGCGGAGTTCAAATAAATGCCTTGTTTTTTGGCGTTTTTTGGAAAAGGGCAGGAAAAGAGTTGACTTTTTTCCCAGATTTGTTATGATATACGAAGTGGTCCGTGTCTGACCATCGCGACTGTAAGGAGTGTTTACTATGTACAAGAAGGAAATCGTCGTCCGCTGTGAGTCCGGTCTGCATAACAAGCAGGCTACATATTTCGTCCAGAAAGCCAATGAGTTTGATTGCAGTATCTGGATGGAATCGGGCGATCGTAGAATGAATGCTAAGAGCTTGCTGGGCATTATGTCTCTGGGCATCATCACCGGCGCAGTTGTCACGCTGAGCGCTTCCGGCCCGGATGCCGAGGCTGCGGTCAATTCTTTGGAGACCCTTCTGCAGCGGGATATCTATTGATTGTACAACCTATGCCGCCTCAATGCGTGTTTTCTGCGTTGAGGCGGTAATTTTTGGAGTCTGCTTTATGCATATTGATGATTTGAAAGCCAAGGCTTCTGCATTGCCAATGGCGCCCGGCGTGTATATCATGAAGGACAAGTCTGGCGCTGTTATCTATGTGGGAAAGGCCAAAAAACTGAAAAATCGGGTCAGTCAATATTTTCAAGACACTGCATCCCACACACCTAAGACAAAGATCATGGTCAGCAAGGTTGATCACTTTGATGTGATCGTAGCGTCTTCAGAGTTTGAGGCTCTGGTGTTGGAGTGCTCTCTGATCAAGCGGCATATGCCTAAATATAACATTCTTTTGAAGGACGATAAGGGCTATCCCTATTTGCGGCTGGATATGAAGGAAGCCTATCCCCGCATTACCCTTGTAAGTAAGCCGGCAGATGACCAGGCTTCTTATTATGGCCCTTACGGCAGCCGTGGTATCACCCAGGACCTTCTGAAAGTAATTCACACCGCCCTGAAGCTTCCGGCCTGCTCAAAAATATTCCCCAGAGATGTGGGCAAAGGCCGGCCGTGTCTCAACTACCACATGAATCAGTGTGATGGCTGGTGTCAGGAAGGCAGGAGCAGGGAAGAGTATTACTCGCGAATGGAACAGGCTTGCCAGTTGCTTCAGGGCAACTTTGCTCAGGTGGCGTCGCAAATTAAAACGCAAATGCTTGAAGCGGCTAATAACTTGAACTTTGAACTGGCGGCAAGTCTGCGTGACAGGCTGAAATCAGTAGAGGCGCTGGGCCAGAAACAACTGGTGACCGCAGGTGTACTTGCCGATACCGATGTGATTGGATTCTTCCAAAGTGATACAAGAGCTTGTTTTGCAGTGCTGCATTTTAGCGGTGGAAATCTTTTGGACAAGGATTACGAGATCCTCGGTGCAGTTGATGAGCCGGAGGCAGCTGTGCGGAGCCTGCTTGTACAGTACTATCTGAGCCGTGGGTATGCGCCAAAGTTTGTCCTTCTTCCCTTTGAGCTCGAGGATAGTGATTTATTATCCGATCTTCTTGAAAAGAACTATGGACGCCGTACAAAGCTGCGCGTCCCCAAGCGTGGGGATAATGCGCATCTTGTAGAATTGGCCGCGGTGAATGCCAAGGAGGAAGTAGAGCGGATTACCACAAAGGAGGAGCGGACACGGAATGTGCTATCTATGCTCGGTAAGATGCTGAATATTCCGTCTCCCGGTCGTATCGAATCCTATGACATTTCCAATACGTCTGGGACGGACATTGTTGCCAGCATGGTGGTTTTTGAAGATGGGAAGCCGAGAAAAAGTGACTATAAAAAGTTTTCCATTCGGGATCTGACTGACCAGGACGACTACGCCGCAATGCGTCAGGTGATTCTGCGCAGAATGACACACCTGAAAGCGGGTGACAGCGGTTTTGAGAAACGTCCCGACTTACTTTTGGTCGACGGAGGAACGGTCCATGCGCAAACCGCACTGTCCGTTCTGCAGGAGCTGGAACTGGATATTCCCGTCTTTGGCATGGTTAAAGACGACCGACATCGCACCCGGTCTCTTGTCACAGCTGACGGCCTAGAGATCGCGATCGACTCGCAGCAAACGGTATTTTCCTTTATTGGCACGATACAGGAGGAGACCCACCGCTTTGCCATAACCTATCATAGACAGCTTCGTAGTAAGCGTATGCGATACTCAGAACTGGATGGGATTGACGGTATTGGCCCGAAGCGGAAGGAAGACCTGCTGAAGACATTTAAGTCGATTACGGCAATTAAAAACGCAACACTAGCTGAACTTGAGCATGTCCTGCCCGGAAATGCTGCAAGAAGTGTCTATAATCATTTTCACAGGAAAGAAGGGTAGCTGACCTATGCGTGTTATCACTGGCAAGGCCCGTGGCGTTGCTTTGAAAACGCCGGATGGCATGGCTACACGGCCTACTGCTGAGCGGGTCAAAGAGGCGCTGTTCAGCACGATTCAATTTGATATACCCACAGCTAAGGTCCTTGATCTGTTTGCAGGTACCGGTCAGCTGGGCATTGAAGCGCTCAGCAGGGGAGCTGGTTCCGCTGTGTTTGTTGACGCGCGGGAGGACGCCTGCAAGTTGGTTCGCGAGAATCTCCGCAGAACGCGGCTGGAAGAGGCGGCCCGCGTGGTCCGCTCTGATTATGCAGTTTTTTTGAAAAATTGCAAAGATTCTTTCAATATTATCTTTCTGGATCCCCCATATGGTGAAAAATTTCTGGAAAATGCATTAAAAATGATAACAGAAATTGACATTTTGCAATCTGGTGGTATAATAATCACAGAACGCCCGACTGGGAAGGAGTTATTATGCGATTTTCCCGGATATGTTCGTTCTAAGGACTACAAGTACGCAAGTACAGTCCTGACGCTTTATCGCAAAGACTGATTTCCTGGAGGATGGCCCATGAAAATTGCCATTTATCCCGGCAGTTTTGACCCGATCACAAGCGGTCACCTGAACATTATTCGCAGAGCGGCCAATATTTTTGATAAGCTGATCGTCTGCGTGATGGTAAACAGCACAAAAGTTCCTTTGTTTACACAAGAGGAACGGGTGCAGATGATTCGCGATGTGGTCAGTGACATTCCCAATGTTGAGGTAGATTCTTCCAACGAATTGTTGGCGGAATATGCGCGTAAACGGGGAAGTTGTGTCATCGTAAAGGGTCTGCGGGCCGGATCTGACTTTGAGAATGAGTTCAGTATGGCCATTATCAATCATAAAATTAATCCGGACTTAGATACGATGTTCCTTACCGCTGAGCATCAATACATGTATCTTAGTTCCAGTACAGTCAAGGAACTCGCCGGTTTCGACGTGGACCTTTCTGAGTTCTTGCCTGAAAAAATCATTCCCGTCTTTAAACAGCGAATAGCTGATGTACGCCAAGGAGGAAAATAACATGAACGAGCAGCATATTGAAGATATTATTTCCGCATTGTATGACATGGTGCAGGACGCACGCGCTCTGCCTCTGGGTGCCGATAAGTGCATTCTGGAGCGCGACAAGGTGCTGGACATGTTGGACGAGATCATTGCCCAGCTCCCCGTGGAACTGAAGCAGTCCCGTACCATCGTTGAGTCCCGCAACGAACTGATTGGCCAGGCCCGCCGCGAGGCTGAGAATCTGATTCGTCAGGCTCAGGAACAGGCTCAGAAGATGGTCGCTGAAGAGGCTATTTATCAGGAAGCTAAGCGTCAGTGCCAGGAGATGGTTCTGGCTACCAAGAACCGCATGGCCGACCTGCGCAGAGCAAGCAACGAATATATGGATGATGCCCTCCGTCGCACTGAAGAGGCTGTTGCTATGTCTCTTGAGGATGTTCGTGATACCCGTGCCAAGTTCAAGGCTCTGGTTGAGGCACAGGAAAAGCGCTCTGAGGCAACTGCTGACGAGGCTGAGTAAAAAGCAAATAGAAACAGCTCAAAAAGAATCTTTTTGGGCTGTTTTTTAATGATTATTGAGGTATACTATGAATTATTTGGAAAATTATGATGTTTGGTGCAATGCTGGCCTTCCTGAGAGTACAAAGGTGGAACTGGAATCCATTAAGAATAACGATGATGAATTGAAGAGCCGCTTCGGAAGCGATCTGCAGTTTGGTACTGCCGGTATGCGGGGCGTGATGGGTGTTGGCAGCAACAGACTTAACAATTTCACAGTCCGCAGAGCGGCGCAGGGTATGGCTGCCTGGCTTGCATCCACTGATCTGCCCCAGAAGGCTGCCATCGGTTATGACTCCCGCCATAATTCTCGGGAGTTTGCGCAGGTTTGCGCGGTTGCATTTGCAGAGGCAGGCATTCACACTTACCTGTACGATCGGATCGCGCCCACACCTATGCTGTCCTATGCTGTTCGCCAGCTGGGCTGTGGCTGTGGCATCGTGATCTCCGCAAGCCACAATTCCGGTGAATATAATGGCGTTAAGTGCTATGGTCCCGACGGCTGCCAGATGACCGATGAGCCTGCTGCGATTGTCACTGAGAAGATCGGCACGATCCCGTATTTTATTCCTGAAAGCAAGTCCTTTTCTGCGTTTATGGATGAAGGACTGATCTCGTACATTGGCCAGGATATTTGGGAGAGCTATTATAAGACCGTTCTGGCTGAGGCCGTTGCCCCCGAAATCATAGCGCCTGCCGGTCTGAATGTAGTATATACCCCTCTTTGCGGCACGGGAAATGAGCCTGTTCGGGAGATCCTTGGACGCTTGGGCGTTAACATTACCGTTGTAGCGTGCCAAGAAAAGCCTGACGGTGATTTTAAGACCTGCGAGTATCCCAATCCGGAAACGGATGCTGCGCTGAGTGAGAGCTACAAGGTCGCTGCGACCGTTCCCTGCGACGTAATCCTTGGTACTGACCCGGACGCCGACCGGGTTGCAATCGCCATTCCCGACGGCCAGGGCGGCTATCGTAAGCTCTCCGGCAATGAGCTGGGCTGCCTGCTGATGGATTATATTCTGAAGGCCCGTTCCGCCAAGAACGATATCCCTGCAGGAGCAATCGTTGTTCGCAGCATCGTATCTTCTCCTTTGGCTGACAAGATTGCTGCAAACTACGGTGTGGATATGCATGCTGTGCTCACCGGGTTTAAGTATATCGGCGGTGAAATCCTTGCGCTTGAGGAAAAGGGTGAGGAGAATAAGTTCATCTTTGGCTTCGAAGAGAGCTGCGGTTATCTGAAGGGCACATACGCCCGTGATAAGGATGCTGTGGTAGCATCTATGCTCGTGTGTGAACTGGCTGCCTCTCTGAAACGGGATGGCAAGACCATTCTGGATGCCCTTGAGGCTGTCTATAATCAATATGGTTTCTACCTTGCCTATGTGCAGAGCATTGAGCTGAAGGGTGCTGACGCGATGGAGAAGGCTGCAAAGATGATGGCGGACCTGCGTCAGGCAGTGCCCGAATCTATTGGCGGAGCCAAGGTTATCGCAGTGAAGGATTATCGCACCGGTGTTGCCACCGATGTGAGAACCGGTATTAAGACGGAGATACTCTTGCCGAGATCCAATGTGTTGGAGTTCCTGTTGGAAGGCAGTGGAAGCGTAATTGCTCGTCCTTCCGGAACAGAGCCCAAAGTTAAGTTCTACTACACTGCAGTTGGTGCAGATAGAGACAGCGCTAAGGCCAGCCTGGATGCAATGGTAGCGCAGATGTCCAAGTAAACAAAAACCCCAGAACAGGGACAGCTTGACTGTCCCTGTTCTTTTTTTGCCCAACTGTGAATAGCCTAGAACAGAAAGGGGAGGGGAGTATGGTAAAAACAAAACACAAGGCTACAAGGACTGAAAACTCAATATTTAAGAGTGTAGCGATCGGTGTGGCTGCCGGAATGGTCGTGTCGATGTTGCTGTTGTTGTTGCTGACAAGCCTTGTAATGAATGGTAGCGTAGGTGAGGACAGAACGCAATCATTTATATTTGCGATCCGTGCTGTCGGCGGATTCGCGGGATGTATGCTGGCAACAGTTGCGGCAAAGAAGCAGCACCTGTTGGTAAGTGGAGTGACTGCAGGTATTTATCTGATTGCTTTGCTTGCTGTTGGTATCGTTTTTTACGAGGGAAGCTTTGCAGATTTTGGCAGCGGGCTTCTTTCTGTGCTGATTGGATGTGGTATTGCATGTATTAGTCGATTGAAACCACCTGCAAAAGGGAAGTATAAGCGCCACATTGGCAGATAAAATTGTACATTTTGACAAGGGAACTTCTTTTGGTTTGATGAAATTAAGGAATAAATAATCTGCAGGGATTTCAATATATTGTGGCTGACAATTTTACACAAGACTACATATTGAAGCAATTTGGCGATAATGTATAAATATACGCGATATACAGAAATGGTTTACATAATGATGTTAACATAAAAATATGCATAATTCACAAAAATAGCAAAAATATGCATTTAGGCTTGAAATTGACGGTGTTTTGATATATAGTATTCAAGCATAGTTCATTTTGGGAGGTTTGTCCCTTCCGTAATCTGTATGCTTCTGAATTAACAAAACACCGTTGTTTAATTTGGAGGTTTATACATATGAAATCGATATTTTTCCCATCATCGAACAATGCTAAATACACCTTGTGTGTTCCGTGGATCTTTATTCTTTGGTTATCCGGTTTGGTTTTTGGCATGCTTGCGTCAATGTCGCATGCAGCTGATTCTGCCGGTGTTCTGGATGCGATCCGGAAGGGAAGCGCTGCACCGGCATCACTCATTTTGCTGACAGGTATTTGTATAGTTGTTCCTGTTATTTCTGTTGTCTTTCATGTCTCATTGCTTGGATACTCATTTGTGTTCATTCAGGGCTTTTGTCGTGGTTTCAGCGGGTGTGTGCTATTTCAATTGCTTGATTCCGGAGCCTGGCTTGTTCGGGGTTTACTGATGTTTTCTGTCAGCGCAACGACTGTGCTTATGCTCTGGCTCCTGATCCGTCACTGCCGGGGCAGAAGAACTTCGTTCGTTGCTGATATTTGTCTTGTTTCTTTTCTTGCGTTTGCAATCATCCTTTGCGATGTTTTGTTTATTTCGCCGTTTCTAAGCGGCATTGTTTAGTACTTTTTGAAGAAGGGTTTGCGCATTCATGTTGGATCTTATTAAGGCCTATGAAAATTACCTGACAAAGGTAAAACAGGCTTCTGCCAACACAATCAGCTCCTATATGCGTGACATTCGGCAGTTTGCCGAGTGGTTGGACGCCGATGTGCTGGAGGCCTCCCAACTGAATATTAGTGACTATATGCGCTTTCTGGAGCAGGATGGGCGGTCCGCCGCCACCATCTCCCGGTCTCTTGCCAGTCTGAAAAACTTCTACGCATATCTGGTATCTTCTGGTTTTTGTGATAAGACGCCTGTCACCGACATCAAGATCACCAGAGCAGAGAAGAAGCTGCCTCAGATTCTGACCGGACGAGAGATCGAACTGCTTCTTGCTCAGCCTATTTGCGTGGATGCCAAGGGCTACCGCGATAAAGCAATGCTTGAGGTTATGTACGCAACGGGTATTCGAGTCAGTGAGCTGATCGAGCTGGACATCGATGATGTAAACCTGGAACTTGGCATTGTCAAATGCACCACCACAAAGAAGGCCAGAGCAATTCCTCTGTATCCTGCTGCACTTAGAGCGCTCACTGTTTACATACGGGACATTCGTCAGTCCATGCTAGCTGCATCGAATGAATCTGCGCTGTTTGTAAATGTGAACGGATCCCGTATGAGCCGCCAGGGCTTCTGGAAGATCCTGAAACATTATCAGGCCACTGCTCATATCGAGAAAGAAATCACGCCCCACACACTGCGTCACAGCTTTGCAGTCCACCTGCTGGAGAACGGCGCGGATATCGGTTCTCTGCAGGAGCTCATGGGACACTGTGATATTTCTTCTACCCAGATGTACACCCATCTGATTAATCAGAAACTGAAATCAGTATACGAAAAATGCCATCCTAAGGCATAAAAGGTCTATCGTTTTGTGAAACGATAGACCTTTTATGCATATAAAAACCCTCTCCGGCATAGCGGAGAGGGGAGAGGTATATTTTACAGACCGGTCATTGCGGCCAGAACTTCCACTTCCATTTTTTGAATGCGTCGTTCTCTGCTGAGGCCTTCATCAATGTCAATATCTGTGAATGAACCGTCCTGGGTACAGACAATTCGGTTGTTTTTACCGCTCAGAAGGAGTTCAACTGCATGGAAGCCCATTTTCGTTGCATTGACGCGATCGCGGCCGGTGGGGACACCGCCGCGCTGAATGTGTCCCAAAACGGTGACTCGGGGATCCAGGTCAATGGCTTCCTTGATTTTGACCGCGATCTCGGCAGCAGAGCCGGAGCCCTCAGCCACGACGATCATATAGTGAGTGAATCCGTTGAAACGCGCTCTGCGGATTTTTTCGATCACATCCCGTTCAAAATCGATAGGCTCTTCCGGGACAAGAACTGCAGTTGCGCCCACGGCTAGACCCACATACATAGCAAGGAAACCGGCATTCCTGCCCATAACTTCCACGACAGAGCACCGCTCGTGGGACTGCATAGTGTCGCGAAGGCGGTCGATGCACTCAATGGCGGTATTTGCAGCGGTATCAAAACCGATGGAGTAATTGGTGCAGCTGATGTCGTTGTCAATGGTTGCCGGAATGCAGATTACATTGATGCCGTGTTTGGATAAGGCTCTGGCGCCGCGGAATGTACCGTCGCCGCCGATTGCGATGATGCCGTCCAAACCCAGAAAACGACAGGTAGAAACAGCCTTTTTTTGACCTTCTTCGGTCATAAACTCTTTGCTGCGGGCAGTATAGAGGATTGTGCCGCCGCGGTTAATGGTATGGGAAATGCTCTATTCGTCCAGGCGGAGAATGTCGCCGGAGATCAGACCGTTGTAGCCGCGTCGGATGCCGTAGCATTCTATACCATGGAACATAGCCGTACGCACGACAGAGCGAACGGCAGCGTTCATGCCGGGGGCGTCGCCACCGCTGGTGAGAACGCCGATACGCTTGATACTCATAAGGATTCCTCCTGTTAAAATGCAATAATCTATATTAAAATATTAACATCAAATAGGGAAGTTGTAAAGAAAAAGATTTATGATATATGATTCAATGAAAGCAAATGCGAATTACGGCGTAGTTTTGTTTTAGTCGATCTTAAGGAGGCGCTGCCATTACTGTTTATAAACAATTCCTGCAAAATATGAGATTGTAATATGTATTATACAATAACTGGAAAGGAAAAGATTGTTCTTGACAGAAAAGGGGATATTGATGTATAATGACAACGAACGCAACAAAATAAAGATTTTGTTGCGTTCGGAGTGGGTTTTCGCTATGATAAATGTACAAAAGCAGCTCTGAGGCTAAAATAGCTGCAATTCTGCAAAACACACGTCATTGGAATGAATAAGCGTATTCTTTCATTTGTTGTGTTCCATTTGCGCTATTGCAAGCGCGAACACTTAATCTCAAATGAATGATTTCAAAATGATTCAGATTGGCGTTTTTGTTATTCTAATTACATTCCAATCATTGTTCTCCTTGCATATACCTGATGTATTATTTCATTTGAGTATCTGCTCTGTTATTTTGTGATGATGCCATGTTCCCGTTGATTCCATTGAAATGCTTGAGCAGCGCTGTCCGTTGCTCAGCCATGTCATTGCATCATAGCCTGGCTTTCATCAAATGTATTCATTTCTGATTTCGATCTGAATACTACGCTTTCTTCCTTGACAATGCAACTGCTGGATCGCCTGAATGCTTCTCTGTTGTCGCCTTTCGTAATAATTGAACACTCACACACTTGAAAACAAATGTTCGCAAAAGGAGATGCCTATGAATCGCTACTACGACTGTCCATCCATTCTCCGCGATTTTCTGACCTATCATGAGACAATCAAAGGCCAATCACAACGCACAATATCGGAATATTACCTGGATTTGCGTATGTTTCTGCGTTTTATGAAGCTCATGCGCAACGATATGCCGGTACATACAAAACTGGATGATATCAGCATTAAGGATGTTGATCTTGATTTTATTCGTGGAATTACCTCTACCGATGTGTTTGATTTCCTCTCCTATTTGGCCAATGACCGAGTCATAAATCCCGATTCAATGGCACCCGATTACGGCATTGAACCGGCTGCAAGAGCCAGAAAACTCTCTGCTATCAAGTCCTTCTTTAAGTATTTGACTGTTCGTACAAAGCAATTGACAGAGAATCCTGTTGTGGACCTTGAGTACCCCAAACTGCGGAAAAGCTTGCCCAGGTATCTGACATTGGAACAGTCCGCAGCCCTTCTGAAGGCGGTTTCCGGCCAAAATGAAAAGCGCGATTATGCGATTTTGATGATATTTTTGAACTGCGGCATTCGGCGTAGCGAGCTTGTGGGACTGAATCTGACAGATGTGTATGAAGATCGGATTCGCATTGTCGGTAAAGGCAACAAAGAGCGTTTCGTATATTTTGGAGCGGCATGCCGGAAGGCAATCGATGCCTACCTGCCTGAACGAAATAAGAAGGTTTTGACCGATAACCGCGCGTTGTTTGGCTCACGGGACGGAAACCGTATTAGCGTCACTGCCGTGCATCGCTTAGTGAAAAAACATATGCTTTCTGCCGGTCTTGACGCTACCCAGTTCTCCGCGCATAAGCTTCGCCACACGGCGGCTACGATGATGCTCTCCGGCGGCGTTGATGTGAAAACTGTCCAGGAAGTTCTCGGTCATGAAAATCTGAATACGACGCAGATCTACACCCACATCGAGAATACAGAACTAAAGATCGCTGCAGAAGCGAATCCTCTGTCAAAACTTGATTTTACCGATAACAAATAAAAAGGTCTCCCCTTCCCTGCTGAGCAGCAAGGAACGGGGAGATCATTCTTATTTATGAATGCTGACAGGGGGCTTGTGTGTATTGATCGTACGGGCGCTCGTCTTGCCTTCGGGATTAATTTCACCAGCTTTCATCAGGGAGCGCTTGGTAAGCGCAGGACCGACAAGCTCATAGATCAGAACGCTGAAAAGCACAACATTCCGAACAAGGAATCCGTCGCTCAATGTGGCAGCAGTCAGCGCCATGCCAAGGGCAACACCTGCCTGCGGCAGCAGTGTAATGCCAAGATTTTTCGTAATTTTGTCATTACATTTTGTAAACCTGCAGCTCAAGTACGAGAAAATATACTTGCCTGTAGAACGCACAACAATAAAGATGATGCCCAGCAGCAAAGAGGCGGGATTTACAAGGACATTCAGGTCCAACTCAGCGCCGGAAATGACGAAAAACAGCAGACTGATCGGGACAGTCCAATGCTCCACGCGATCCATCAGCTCCTGAGAGGTGTCGCAGATATTGCAGAAGATCGTGCCAGTCATCATACACACCAAAAGCAGAGAGAAACTGCACTCAACAGGGCCGATATGGAACTTCAGCATGGACACACCGACAGCAAGCAGCACAAACGCAACAGAGATGGTCATACGCTTACTGCGGGAATGGAACAGGTGCTCTACCCGATCCAGCAGGAAACCAATGAGGCTGCCAAGGCACAGAGACAGAATGATCTCCAGCATCGGCTCCAAGATCACGTCCAGTGCGCTGACAGCGCCGTTCTGCAGTGCGTTGGCGATACCAAAGGAGATGGAAAACAGCAGCAGACCCACGGCGTCGTCAATAGCAACCACAAGCAGCAGCAGTCTTGTCAGAGGACCATCGGCTTTATACTGCCGTACAACCATCAGCGTGGCTGCCGGAGCAGTCGCGGAGGCAATTGCACCAAGGGTAATTGCAGCGGGCAGACTCAACAGCTGCGGCCAAATCAAATGGATTACGATCAACACGATATCCACGAGAACGGTGGTACCCACAGCCTGCACAATGCCGATAATAATGGACTTGCTGCCCATACTCTTCACCTGGGAGAGGCGGAACTCGTTGCCCATAGAGAATGCGATAAAACCAAGAGCCACCTGGCTGATGATCTTTAGTCCTTCAACACTCTCAAAAGAAGAGAATCCAACGCCCTTGATGTTGAATGCGCCGATACAAAAAGGACCTAAAATGAGTCCCGCAACCAGATATGCGGTGACTGCGGGCAGCTTCAGCAGCTTGGTCAGACGGGACATAAGCAGACCGCCGATCATGGCGATAGCCAAACTAATTAAAATGGTGTCCATGAAACAACCTCTTTTATAATGAAATAATACCATAGCGTATATTAGCACCACTGAGGAAAAGGCGCAAGAGCAATAATCAACAAATTATACAAAGATATAGAACTTTTTTGTATTCAAAAATAATAAAACTCAGGAAATACAAGCGTATTTCCTGAGTTTTATCGTTGATTACAGAGCGGTTTCGATTGCCTCCATGAGGTTTTTAACTCTGTACACTGTCAGGCCCTGAGGCAGTTCCAATTTTTCGTTGGTGTTTTTCGGTATAATACAGTACTTAAACCCGAGCCTTGCAACCTCAGCCAAGCGCTGATTCAAATTAGAAATACTACGGATTTCTCCAGTCAGACCAACCTCGCCAATGGCTGCAAGGTCGCTGGAAATTGGTTTCTCGCGGTAGGAAGACGCAATTGCCAGAACAACAGGCAGATCTGCCCCCGGCTCATCCAGCGTCAGACCGCCGATCACATTGATATAGGCGTCAAAAGCGCTAAGCTTCAGACTGGCACGTTTTTCTGCCACTGCCATAAGCAGCACCGCACGGTTGTAGTCAAAGCCGTCAGCAGTTCGTCTTGGCACCTGAAAAGCGGATTTACAGACAAGAGCCTGTACCTCTGCAAGCACCGGACGCGTGCCCTCCATAACGCAGGCAACACATGTGCCGAATGCGCCCTCCGGCCGACCCTCCAAAAGCATTTGCGACGGATTCGGAACTTCAATCAATCCCTTGTCTGCCATCTCAAAGACGCCAATCTCATTGGTAGAGCCAAAGCGGTTTTTAACCGCACGGAGCAGCCGGTATGATGTGTTGACGTCACCTTCAAAGTACAGAACACAGTCCACCATATGCTCCAAAACCTTCGGGCCGGCAATTGCGCCGTCTTTATTAATGTGACCAACGACAAATATGGTAATCCCCTGGGACTTGGACAGCTGCATCAGGGACATGGTGCAGTCCTTTACCTGAGATACGCTGCCGGGTGTGGATTCGTTCAGCTCATTATAGAGGGTCTGAATGGAGTCTGCGATCAAAATGTCGGGCTTCAACGAATCCGCGGCTTCCTGAATCGCGGACAGGCGTGTTTCGGATAGAATGTAAAGGGACTCAGGGGCTACTCCAATCCGTTGTGCACGGAGTTTGATCTGACGCTCACTCTCCTCGCCGGAGACATAAAGAACGGTTCTGTCAGCACAGAGACTGTTGCAGATCTGCAGCAGCAATGTAGACTTGCCGATACCCGGCGCACCGCCCACAAGGACAAGGCTACCGACTACCGCTCCCCCACCCAGAACACGATCCAGCTCACCCATTCCGGTGGTAAAACGCAGTTCATCCGTCGTATCAACATTGCATAGTTTTTGCGGAGTTGCGCTTGCACCTACAGAAACCGATTTGCCGCGACCGATGGGATTCGGCTTTTCAATATGTTCCACCATGGTGTTCCATGCGCCGCAGGCATTGCACTGCCCCATCCATTTGGGACTCTCATTGCCGCAATTTCTGCAATAAAACACAGCTTTTGTTTTGGCCATGGGTAGTTCTCCTTTGTCTGTTCTGACAATATTATACCAACCATTTGTTCGCCGGTCAAGTGGTGAATAGCCATGAACTGACCGCACAGGCGATTACGCTGCAGATCTTTTGCTGATAAGTCCTATTTCCCAGGAAATAGGCTTCTTGTGGATTGGATAGAAAGCCACATTCCACAAGGACACCCGGCCGGGTAATATGCTGCATCAGATACACACCGTCCGCTCTTTTACATTGTCTTCGGCTCGTTGGATTCACAGTATGAATAAAGGATGATTGCAGCATTTCGGCAAGCTCGCGGCTGCCGTCTGTGGGGGCGTAGAATACCTGAGCGCCGCTGTATTTTCCATCCGGAAATGTGTTTTGATGGATGCTGATCAGCAGCGCGTTCTCAGTGGTATTTACGACCCGCACCCGTTCTTTCAGGTCTGATACCTTCTTTTGCGCGATTGTCTCCCCTTCCGTGTATACCGAGCTGTCTGTCTCCCGAATCATTACGGTATCTATACCAAGCAGATGCATTAGATCGTTGAGACACAATGCAATTTCAAGATTATACCGGCTTTCCAGCACACCGGTACAAGAGGTTGCCCCACCGTCGGGAGCGCCGTGCCCGGCATCAATCACTACAGTTTGTCTGCCGTTGACAGGACTGCTGACAGATATGACATCTACTGCCCTGCTCCCAAGGAGCGCTATGATCAAAAATCCAGCCAAAATCAGGCTATACGCTGGCATCAGCGTAATATACCGCACACGAGTATTCATGTTGTACCACCTCTTATGAAATGTTATGCGATGGCCACAAAGAAATGAACAAGGCGCCGTATTTCGTCATAGAATGACGCGGAACATAAAGTTCCAAACTATGACAGGAGGAAATGCAAATGGACTCTAAAAGACAAGAGCGGCACGGCGGCTACGGCAGATTGCCGGTAAGTGCACCCCTTGCCAATCCCTATGTGCCGTTTCAGGTGGAAGATCCACCAAAATACGAGCCGAGAACTGCCATCGTAAGAGGAACGCTTTTCCCCGGCTTAGACCTTCCTTTTATGAATATGGTCAATCAGCGGGAACTGCCGGTGACCCCTCTGACAGAGCTGCAGACGATGGGCTTCGCGCTGCAGGAGCTGGCGCTGTATCTGGACACCCACCGAGATGACAAGGAGGCGTTCGAGGTATACCGCACATTCCAGAAGATGTATGCCAAGGGCAGAGAGAAATATGAAAAGGAATGCGGTCCTCTGACCCATATGTCTCAAATGGAGAACGGATTTACTTGGCTGGACGATCCGTGGCCGTGGGAATACGCTGGCAATCGGGAGGTATAAGGTATGTTTATTTATGATAAGAAGCTTCAGTATCCTGTGAAGATCGATAAGCCCAATCCCCGTTTGGCCTCGGTGATCATATCCCAGTACGGCGGTCCTGACGGTGAACTGGGCGCATCTATGCGCTATCTGTCCCAGAGATACAGCATGCCTTTTGACGAGTTGAAGGGCTTGCTCACCGATATCGGCACAGAGGAACTGGGGCATTTGGAGATGGTTGCCGCGATCGTCCATCAATTAACCCGGAATCTGAAAGACTCTCAGATCGAGGACTCCGCATTCGCACCCTATTTTGTAGATCACACCACGGGAGTGTACCCGACAGCAGCATCCGGCTTCCCTTGGACAGCAGCGACCATCGCCGTCAAGGGCGACCCAATGGCGGATCTCACTGAAGACCTGGCTGCAGAGCAGAAAGCTCGCGTCACCTACGACAATATCCTGCGCTTAAGTGACGATCCTGATGTGAACAATGTCATTAAGTTCCTGCGGGAGCGCGAGGTCGTTCACTTCCAGAGATTCGGTGAGGCCGTTCAGCTTCTCCGGGAAAAGCTCAACCAAAAGAATGTTTACTGTATGAATCCTGCATTTGATATGTAAAAGAAATCGGGCACCGTTTGGTGCCCGATATTTCAGTTTATTTCAGTCCACACTGAGCCCTCTGTGTTGGATTTCAGACAGGCATGAATGAACTTTACTCCTTCTGCGCCATCGTGAACAGTGGGAAAATCGATCATGTTCCGGTTAAAACTGCCGTCGTACTTAGCGTGCAGGCAGGAAATGAAGGAGCGGTATAGATTGGCCATTGCCTCCAGCCAGCCTTCCGTATGCCCGGAAGGCAGCCGGCCGTAGCAGGCAGCGTCTGCTTCGATACCAGGATTGCCCCGGTGGAGCTCAGTAATCGTCCCGTTGCGATCGATCATAGTCACCTTATCGCAACTCTCCTGACTCCAAATGATCGAGCCATTCTCGCCATAAATACGGACGCGCAGGTCATTGTCGTGGCCGATGGCCAACTGGCTTGTCCAGTAGCAGCCTGTTGCGCCGCACTCGTATTCCACAAGAACCAAATCGTTATCATCCAGTACACGGCCAGGAACGGCCACATCCATTTTGGCAAGAACACGCTTGATCTTCAGGCCAGTCATCGAAGCAACGGCATTTTCTACATGCGTACCCAGGTCGCCAAGGCAATTTACACCGCCTGACTGAGCAGGATCGCAGCGCCAGGCACCTTGCTTTCCGCCGGTCTGATCTGCATTTGCCAGCCAACCTTGGGGGTACTCAGCCATAACTGTGCGGATTTTACCCAGTTTACCCTGCGCGATGTAATGGCGGATGTGCTTAGCAGTCACGTGGCCCATATATGTGTAGGTGACCATAAAAAGCAGATCACGCTCGTCGGCTTGTTTGCAGAGCTCCTCCGCCTGTTCGGTGGTAAGGCAGAGGGGCTTGTCGCAGCAGACGTGAATGCCGGCTTCCAGAAAGGCCTTACAAATGGGATGATGGGAGACATTGGGAGTGACCACCACAACAAAATCGATACCGTCTTCCCTCTTACTCTCCCCTGCCGCCATCTCTTCATAGGTCTTATAACAGCGATTCTCATCGATGCCGAGAGAACGACCGGTCGCACGGGACTTTTCCTCCGATCTGGAGAAGCAGCCGGCCACAAGTTCGGCCATGCCATCCAGATTTATGGCTCTGCGGTGGGCATCGCCGATAAAGGAATCCGGACCACCGCCTACCATCCCGTATTTCAGTTTTTTCATCTAAACACCTCTTTCCTGTTTATTACACAGTCCGGCTGACAAGGGCGCCGGCAAGGGTTTCCATAAACGCGGTGTTCTCAAAATCAGAAAGGCAATCGATGGCTAATTGTGTGTGCTTACGGACAAGCTTATCACAGGCTTCCAAGCCGTATAGCTGAACAAAAGTGTTCTTGACCGCGTCCACGCCGACCGCCTTTCCCAGTTCCTCAGCACTGCCGATCACATCCAGCATGTCGTCACGGATCTGGAATGCTAGTCCAAGGCTGGACGCAAAAGCTGCGGCAGAGGACAGCTGCTTGTCTGTTCCTTCAGCTGCCAACACACCAAGCATACAGGCAGCGCGGATCAGCGCACCGGTCTTGCGGGTCTGAATGTCCAGCACCTCCTGCTCGGTACACTGACGCTCCTCGCTCTTCATGTCCAGGATCTGGCCGCCGACCATACCCAACTCACCGGCGCATTCAGCAAGTATTTGCACTGCACGGATCCTCACATCAGCGTTAAAAGGCGCTTTGGTAATGTAGGAGAACGCTGCAGTCAGCAGAGCGTCGCCGGCAAGCACAGCGGTGGCCTCGCCAAACACCTTGTGATTGGTAGGTCTTCCACGGCGGAAATCGTCGTTGTCCATACAGGGCAGATCGTCATGGATCAGACTGTATGTATGAATCATTTCCACGGCCGCGGCAAAAGGCGCTGCCTGTTGCCAATTGCCGCCGCACATTCTGCAAAAATCAAAAACAAAGATCGGCCTTAAGCGCTTGCCACCGGCCAGCAGACTGTAGCGCATGGCATCAAATAGCTCTTTCTGCGGCTCGTTTTCATATTGAAAACACGCGCTGTCCAGATAATCCTCAATAAAAGATCTGTAAAGTTCGTTTTGCTGATCAAAGTTCAACATCAAAGTCTTCCTCCACAGGCTCACCGTCGGCATTTGCAGCGATCTTTTTTACCTGCAGCTGCGCCTCGTCCAAAAGCTTCCCGCAGCTGCGGACCAGCTCAGTGCCCTCCTGGAACAGTTTCAGAGATTCTTCCAGGGGTACATCTCCCCTCTCCATTGCACGGACGATTTGCTCCAGACGCTGCATATTCTCTTCAAAGGTAGGATTCTTTTTGCTCATAGATCATTCTCCTTTATATGGATGACGGATGCTTTCGCTGTTCCGTCCTGCATCGTAATGTCAATGCTATCGCCAGGTTGCACCTGCTTCACAGAACGCACTACAATTCCTTCTTCGGTCTGTACCATCGCATAGCCGCGGGTCAGCACCTTAAGAGGACTCAGCGCATCCAATTTGGCAGTCAGGGTGAGAAACTGCTCATTGTGACGGCTGATGGTGCGGTTTTGGGCTGCCAGCAGGCGACCGGAAAGCAACTGCAGCGTCTTACCCTGCTGGTTAAGATAAACATCGGGGCTTTGCAACGCGGGGCTTGCAGAAAGAATCCTAAGCTGCTGGCGGTACGACTTCAGCTGTCGCTCCAAGGCAGAAGCGATGGCAACAATCATGGAATCCAGAGCCTGATACAGAGCTTCTCTGTCCGGCACGGCCAGTTCTGCTGCGTTCGAAGGCGTTGCTGCGCGCAGATCAGCCACAAAATCGGAAATTGTCACATCAGGCTCATGTCCAACCGCGGAAATGACCGGTATCCGCGAGTTGTAGATTGCGTAGGCTACCCGTTCGTCGTTAAAGGCCCACAGGTCCTCAATAGAACCTCCGCCTCTGCCAACGATCAAGACATCAGCCAATTGATAATGATTGGCATACGAAATCGCAGCGGCAATCTCTCCCGGCGCTTCTGCGCCTTGAACACGCACCGGCAATAAACGGACCTTTGTCAGTGGATAGCGTTTATTGAGTATCCGCAGCATATCGTGCACAGCAGCACCGGCGGAACTGGTAATGATGCCGATGGTTTTGGGGTGCTTAGGAATAGGCTTCTTATGGGCTGGGTCAAACAGACCCTCCCCAGCCAGTTTGACTTTCAGCTGCTCAAAGGCAGCATACAAATCGCCTACGCCATCCAAAATCAAACCGGTGCAGTAAAGTTGGTAGGCGCCGTCTCTGGGATATACGGAGATCTTACCCAAGGCAACGACCTGCATGCCGTTGTCCGGACGGAAACGAAGGCGCATAGCATTCCCCTTAAACATCACGCATTTCAGCGCGCCGCCTTCATCTTTCAAAGTGAAGTAGTGATGGCCGGAGGGATAGACCTTATAATTGCTGATTTCCCCACGGACAGCTACTGATGCAAGAAGACGGTCACCGTCCATAATGCCTCGGATATATTCATTTATTTGTGTGATCGTCAAAACTTGCTGAGACATATTATTCCTCCAGGAGGCGGTGTGTCAGCACAGCCACACCCATAGCATTGTCTGTTGAAAACTGCGGCTGGCAGAAGATCGGGTCCAAAGGGGCAACCGTTTTCCGCAGCATTGCGTTGGATGCCACACCGCCGGAAAAGACCACCGGCAGACCGGGATAAACCTTCTGCGCATTCTTTGTGGCAGTATAGACTGCCCGGCAAACGCACCGAAGTGCATAGGCAGCGGTTTCTGTACTGTCCTTGCAACCGTCATAGTACTCCGTGACTTTGTTCTGCACGCCGGACAAGGAGAATGTCATTTCGGGGCATTTTACTGCAAACACATCGGTATTCACTGCATCACTCCAAAGGGCATCCAGGTGCTTTCCCGCGGGAAAAGGCAGTCCCAAGAGCTGTCCGGTGCGATCAATCAGCTGGCCGGCAGATATGTCGGATGTGCCGCCGATGGATGTGCAACGAATATTTTTCCCGTCGGGTTCCACCAGTAAAAGCTCAGTTGTGCCTCCGGAGAGGTGCCATGCAAGGTGTGGTGTGTCCATCAGATCCAGCCGACCTGCGCTCCACAAAGAGGCTGCCACATGGCCCTGCTGGTGAGAGCATTCCACCAGAGGCACCCGGAGGGCGTCAGACAGCAGTTTTGCATGGGAGTATCCAACCATGAAACAGGGCATATAGCTGCCGTCCACGGCTCTGGGGCGGGTGCTGACGCCAACTGCAGTGATCTCTTCTGCCCTAATATGGGAAAATAGCCTGCCGGAAAGAGCCGGCAGGCTTTTCGTGTGATGAAATACCGCATCGCTTTGCCGCAAGCCCAATTCTCCCTCTTTTACAGGAAGTAGCTGCGAACAGTTTACGCCGCTGGTTCCGTCAAAAAAAGCAATGGAGGTTGTGTAGTTGCTGGTGTCAAAGCCAATTACGCTCATACTTCTACCTCAGATGTCAGGCTTCTTGCAAAGGAACCGAGGATGCCGTTGGTGAAACTGCCGGCTTCATTTCCGTCATAAAGCTTCACGATCCGTACAGCCTCAGCGATGGCAACGCCTGTAGGCACATCGTCCAAATACAGAATCTCAAAAATGGCCAGCTGCATTATGGTGCGGGTCAGCCGGGAAATGCGGGATACATCCCAACCGATGGAAAACTTACCAATGATCTCATTCAACTCGTCGATCCGGTTGGTGACACCCACAACAACGCTGTCGATGTACGCTCTCTGTGCGCGGCTGGGGCGCTCCTCGTAGACCTGGCTCTCCTGAGAAAGCATGCTGTAATATTCTTTTTCAAGCCGCGTCGCGATCACCATCTCGGGTTCTTCCCCGGTGAACTCACGGGCATAGATCAAATGTACTGCCAATTCTCTGGCATTGGCTCTTGTCATATAAGATACCTCATTGACGGACGATGCCGCAGACATTGACATTCACGGCGTTGATCTTGATACCGGCCATGGACTCCAGCGCATTGGTGACTGCAACCTGGACGGCAGCGGCAACGTTCACAACACTCTGACCGTAGCTGACATTTACATTGCAATCGATAGTGACAGAATCATCCTCCAAAACGGCAATCTTCAGTCCCCTGCCCCAGTTCTTCTTGCCGATGAACTCGGCGATATCAGCGCCGGGCTTGGTGCTCAGACCGATAACGCCCTCCACCTCGCCTGCGGCGTGGGCAACGATTGCTGCGATCACATCTTCAGAAATCAGCACGGAACCCTTGTCCTGCTGCTGTGTAATGTACTGCTTGTTATCTGCCATGGGAATACCTCCTCAATATCCGTCACACATTGCATGACATACTTTTGTTTATTGTACCACATATCGCGAAAATTACAATACTTTTCTTTTCAAAGAAAACCCCGGAGACTGGCTCCGGGGAGGACTTATTTCACTTCCACAACATAAATCTGCTCCATTGTAAAATCTGACTGTGTGATGATAATGTCGGAGATCACTGCCACATCCTGCTGCTGAAGACCGCCCTCGGGGGATGCCACAGCTACGGAAATTGCGTCATCAGCAATATAGGCAACACAATCGGCATACCCCTTTGCAATGACAAGACTCTCTATCTGTGCTTCACACAATGCAACATTAACAAGCTCTTCAAGCTCCGCTGAGGAGTCGATCTCCTCTCCTGAGCCGTAGGACATCGCCTCCTGCAACAAGGTCACTGCGCTGTCTCTTGCCTCCTGACGGGACAACCGCACAGCTGCAAAGTAATCACTCATTGTGTTGGCAATCTCATCGGTGTTCACACTTTCGTCGCCGGCCATAACCAGCTTATCTTCAGACATAATTTTGTCTTCGTTGAGCGTATCCGTCAAATCCGTGACCGCCTGGTCCTGACTGTATAACCAGTTTGCGTAAATCCCACCGCAGACTGTCAGCAGCACGGCAGCAGCCACAAGGTTTTTCTTCCAGATTTTCATATACCAATGCCTCCCACTCATTTCATTGTTAATACACATATTTGATCGGTGCCAAGACCGGTAATTTTCGATACTGCCTGCGTAATGGCAAGCTTTACACTGGGACTGTCTGCCCCCTGACATACAATGATTGCACCAAGATATGTAGGCGGGTCTACTTGCTTGATCAGTCCGGATTCGCCACGAGCAGAATCTGTTATGATCACGGTATCACTTTCTACTCCCGAGGACGACGAGTCGGAGTCTGTTTGATAGACGATCCTCTCTCCCGAAGCGGTGGACAGAAGCACTTTTACTTTCCCTGCCCCCTGTATGGATTGAAGAATCTCTGAAAGGGCGTCTGAATCAATCCCATACTGGTTGGTTTGCGTAATTGGCTCGCTGCTTGCCGGCGTTTTCTGGACCTTTTTGCCAGGTATCAGCAGCAGAGCAAGACCGATCAGAAGGACTAAAGCTGCGTACTTGTATTTCCCCAGTGCGCCTCTAATTCTGCCGGATATATTCTTCAGTTCCATTTCTGATTCTCCTTTGCTATACCGAGGTTACTTTCTATATACGCGCGCAATTCCTCTTTCTTATAAGGCGACACAGACCCCGTGATTCTCACTGCACAGGGGATCGAATCATTGTCTCCATCCAGCTCCACCTCCACCGCAACGTCCAAACCCATACGGTCGGCTTTGTCCAAAATATATGCTTCCGTACGAGCCTTTATGATAGCGGATAACTGTTCCTGAGAGACAGATTTTCCTTCCTGCACAAATGTGTCCGCTTCCGCATTCAGCCCCTCAATATAATTGCTGATCCCCGTGAAGGAAATACTGGCCAATGGGGCGATGATTGTGACGGCAAGAAAGATTCCGCAGAGAGTTTTACCGATTTGGCCAATAGCACTCTTTTCTCCAAGCAATGCTTTCACCGAAGCACAGATGATTGCGGCACAGACAATATTCATAACATAGGACTTTATTTCCACCTCTACCCTACCCCCTTCATAAAGCACACAATGCTGACGAGAATGATGACGCACACAGCCCCCGTCATAGCCAGCAGCATCCCCATAGCAGCGGAGAAATTATTGACCAGGTCTACTGCCGGTTTATAACCAAAAACACCGCAAATTGCACCTGAGAGCTTGAGAAGAAGGTATTGCACGCCAATCTGCAAAAAGGGACTGACGCAGATGGCAAGGATGGCAAAAATACCATATACACCTGCAGCGCTCTTCATAACCGATGCGCTGAGCAAAATCGTTTCGGATGCGTCTGCCAGAATACCGCCTACCACCGGCACGACACCGGATATGGTAAGCTTGGCAGCTTTTAACGCAGAAGCGTCCACTACCCCGCTGACGACTCCGGTAATACCTATGTATCCGGTGAACACGTATATTACCGCTTTCAAAATCCAAGTCACGATCCACTTCGCGAAATTCCGTACCTTTTCGAGCATTTGCTGATCAATAGCGCTCGCGGCAACGCAAAAGCAAAGATAGACATAAATGGTCGGCACAAGAATACGGGATATGGCGGAAGTAAGCAATGTGTCGAAAAAGATTGTGCCGGCATAAAGTGCGGCGGATGTTGTGGTGCCGCCCTGGGCCGCGAGAGCAGCGGTCATAACCGGCAGCAGAAGCTTGCTGTATTCACTTAGCTCCACAACGGTCTGCGTCCCCAATCGTATCATCGTGTCAACGCTCTTCAAAAGAATGACGCCGATGACCACTGCCGCTACCAGCCTTATACTTCCAAGTGACGCTTTTGTGACACTGCTGAGAATACTGAAAAGCAGGACTGCAACGATCACCGAAAGGCATACTCTCGATGCTCCCGCCAATTCCGGCTGCAGCTTTGATACTGCAGTCTTAAATATGTACCAAAGGCCTTGGGCAAAGGTTTCATTATCCTCCGGCATATACTCTATAGCGCTATCCGGGGCCGCAGGCGCGGAGAAAGCAGATGCTGATACAGGAAGAGTTAGAAAACCAATCATTATCAAACAAAGTATACATTTTTTCATACGCTGCCTAATATTTCATCCAAAAGTGACAAGAGCTTCTCGAAAACAGGAATCGACATCCACAAAATCATTACAGAAGACAGGATCTGCAGGGATTTCCCCATCGACTCGTTTCCCGCGTCCTTGCAGACATGAGTACACACTTCTGTGATCAGACCAATTCCCACTACTTTTAAGATGACCGAAAGCAGCTGCCCATCCAAGTTGCCTACAGACCGTATGTTCTCTACGAAATCCAGCACAGGTTTCAGAAATGCAAAGCCCGCTGCAATGATCATTGTGCAGACAGCTAGATTCAGCAGAACAGAAAAATCCTTTCCCTGCTTATTTAAGCACAACCAAAGAATGAGTGCCGTCAGTACGCCGGCCGTTGTTTTCAGGAACATCTCCATTACAAATCAAATAAACGCTTTACCAGCTCAAATAAGTCCGAGATCTTTTGCGCAACGATCATTAGGACCACTACAAGGCCTGTCAGCGTAGTCATTGTTGCTTGCTCCTCTCTGCCGGACCGGGTGAGCACTTGATTCAGAATTGAAACGATGATGCCTACTGCACCAATTTTGAAAATTAAATCAATATCCATATCAAATTAACAGTATCGCAATTGCTGCGCCTGCGCAAAGGCCTAAGGTCTGATAACCCCGGATTCTCGTCTCCCGATTTTTTGAGAGGTCATCAAGATTTCTTCTGCACTCCTGACGAACGGCTTCCAACCCTTTCAATTGCCCATCAATATCATAGCGCCCTATACTTGCACCCAAAAGATGCAGGCATTTCCTCGTAATAGGTGGTAGATCATGAAACCTGCAGAGCGAAGATTCCATGCACGTTTCCGTATTGGGCAAAATCTGCTGCTGCATCTCGTGTTCGAGATATGCAAAGACCTTACCGATCCTAGACGGAAATTCGCTGGCAATCTGAACACATACGGTAGGCAATGGCGTCAGCCTGTACTGAAGTTCGCAGGTTATAAAATCTAAGATCCGTACTAACTGTCGTAGTGACCGCTCTTCTCGAATGTGGTTGTCCGCCATACGAAAACCAACTGCACCGCAGCTGACAATCACCAATACAACACCAATTATTTTCAGCATTAAGCATATATCCTTTCTATGGACCAGGACTTGTCCTTTTTGAGAACAATAACAGTAGGAAATAGCTGCGCATTGATCAATGTGCGGTAAACCGGACGGGTTCTCAAATCTGCGGCAGAGGCTGCATGGGCAGTGGCCAGCAGATCCACGCCGCACCAACCAGCATGGCGCAGTGCCTCGCAATCCGCTTCAGCGGTGATCTCATCTACAGCGATCCACTCAGGATTCATTGTACGCAGCACGGCCTCAATACCCGCCGGTTTTGGACAGCCGCTAAGGATATCTGTTCGTTCACCTGCTGAAAAGCAGGCTTGACCTTTGTATAAAGGAAACAATTCCTCCCGCTCGTCGATGACGCAGACACACCCTCGTGCGCATGAGGATTTGCAGCGGATCAAGTCACGCAAGAGTGTGGTCTTGCCGCTTCCCGGTGGCCCTATGATCAAAATTGAGCCGGAAATATCAGCCATTTTTCTTGCAATCCCCTCGAAGTCACGGGCTACCCGCATACACAGGGATGACGGCGTTCTTATTCCAGTCATTTTTCCGCTGGCGACGGTAGCAACGCCGCATATTCCCACGCGGTGCCCGCCGGGCGCAGTGAGATAGCCTTGTCCCACAGATTGTGCTGTCCAGGGTGAATATTCCGATGCAGCATTAATGGCAAATGCAATGTCATCTGCCTCTGCCGCGCGGCTAAGTCTGCTGACCTTATTTTGAAATAGCAGCTCAGGCAGTAAACCGGTCCGCAGACGAAGCTCCTGCAGGTCTTCCCTGCCCTGCTCGTCCACCTCTCGTCGCATCCACTGTGGTAAGAGACTAATAAACGCTTGCCAGGCACATTTCATTTGCATCACTCCTGATTAAGACTATGCTCGCGATGGCCTATTATGCAAAAAAGAAAAGCCGACAGAAATGCTGTCAGCTTTTCAGTACCTATTATCTCTTATTGACTGCTCGCAGGATTGTATTACCCGCGGGACTGAATGCGATGTTAATGATAAGCTCGGGAACGAAGTTGATCAGAACGATGCCGCTGAGTGCATAGGTGATCAGGTCAGAACCGTCTGCCCACGCAGCCAATACAGGTCTAAAGAACAGGAACATACCAGCCAGGAATGTGCCGGTGTTCACCACAGGACAGACGATCGCCGCGATAAGCATAGCAACATAATCGTTCAGACGCTTAATCGCCCCATAAACCAGGCTGGAAAGCGAGCCGGCAAGAATGCCCTTTGCCATCACTACCAGAAAACACAGAGGGGGGCTGGCTGTGAAGACCATATGGCCGCCGGGGTCCGCTCCAGTGTAGCAGTTCACATATACCACAATGCCAAAGACTGCGCCAAGAAGTGCGCCTGCACGAATGCCGTACATAGCGCCTCCCAGCACAATGGGAATCAGCACCAGGGATATAGGGAATCCGCCAATGGGCGGTATGGCGGCGCTGAGCGCCTGCAATACCACGATGAGCGCCATCATCAAGGCAATCCCAACCAATCGCTTTACTTTACTGTTATTCATATTATACCTCCTTGCTGTTGCTCCGGAGTGCCGGATGCAATGCAAATAATGACAAATCAGATATCTTCTTCGAACTGCGAGTCTTCGATATCAAGCTCTACCAGATCTTCTATCTCCATTTGCGCCGTTCCGCCGGAACGCATGGCCGCCCATTGCTCCTTAGTGACCAGAATATCCCGGGGTTTACTGCCCTGGAAGGGACCGACGATGCCCTTTTCTTCCATCTCGTCAACGATACGCGCCGCACGGGCATAACCTAGTTTCAGTCGACGCTGCAGCATGGATACAGACGCCTGGCCGGTTTCCAGAATGACATCGACTGCGGCAGGCAGCATTTCATCACCGTCCAGTTCGTCAGCATTGGGTTCCGGGTCGGAAGCTGTGGGCTTGTTATTGCCCGTCTGCATAGCTTTCCGCTCGATCTCCTCCATGACCTCCTGATCATAGTTGGTGATATAGTTTGCCTTTACATAGTTGGCCACTGCTTCTACTTCGCTGTCGCTGACGAAGCAGCCCTGAACGCGCTTGGGTTTGCCGTTGCCAATAGGTGCGTAGAGCATATCGCCCTTGCCCACCAGCTTTTCAGCGCCCTGGGTATCCAGAATAATTCTAGATTCCATTGCAGACGCAACGGAGAATGCAATTCTTGAGGGAATATTTGCCTTCATAAGGCCCGTGATGACATCCGCAGAGGGACGCTGCGTGGCAATCACAAGGTGGATACCGGCCGCACGACCCATCTGGGCGATCCGGCAGATGGATTCTTCTACCTCCTTCGCGGCTACCAGCATCAGGTCAGCCAGTTCGTCGATAATTACGACGACCTGGGGCAGCTTCGCTGCCTCGGTCTCCTGGCCTTCAATAATACTGTTGTAGGATTCAAGATCCCGCACGCCGGCATCGGACATCGCCTTGTAGCGGCGCATCATCTCAGACACCGCCCACTGCAGAGATCCTGCAGCTTTCTTGGGATCGGTGACAACGGGGATTAAAAGATGGGGAATGCTGTTGTAGATTCCCAGTTCCACCATCTTCGGGTCAACCATAATAAGCTTCACATCATCGGGACTTGCTTTGTACAGCAAGGAAATGATAATGGAGTTCATACACACGGACTTACCGGAGCCGGTGGTACCGGCGATCAGCATATGGGGCAGTCGCGCAATATTGCCAACGATGCAGTTGCCACCGATATCCTTACCAACTGCAAAGGAAGACTTGGACTTTGCCTTAGAGAACTCGGCGGAGTCAATGACTTCGCGCAGAGATACCATTGTGACAGCCCGGTTGGGAACCTCAATACCAACGACGGATATTTTACCGGGAATGGCAGCGATCCGGACACCGGTAGCACCCAAACTCAGTGCGATGTCATCTGCAGCGGAGGTCAGCTTGCTGAGCTTCACACCCTTCTCCAGCTCCACCTCATATCGCGTGACGCTGGGTCCACGGGTCACATTCACAATATGCGCCTCGATCTTGAAGCTTGCAAGGGTCTCATTCAAGCGTCGGGAGTTCTCCCGCATTTCTGCAGTACCGTCTGCAGCGCCGTCACCGGGGAGCTTCAACAGATCAATAGGCGGGAAACTGTAATCAGGCTTCCTCTCTTTTTGGGAATCCTCGATCTCCTTGGCGACTTCTTCGGCGGACGCCTTCGCTTCCTTGCCGCTGACCTTTTCGGGTTTGACCTTCTTAGTGGGAGCCGCCGGTTTCACTGCCGGTACATCATCCTTCTCAAAGGGAGGCATGGTGATCCGCGGCTGTTCCTCTTCGGAAGCGGGTACATATTCGGCCGCCGCTACTACAGGAGTAGCCGTGTCGCTGTCGATCTGCTTAAAAATGTCTGCAGCCTTGGAGGGCTCGACGCTTTCCGGTGCAGGGACGTATCTCTGGGCCTCTGCTTCCTTCTGGCTGCGCAGTTCCCGCTTATGCTCCAAATGCTCGATCCGCTTGTTAGCAATATGATTGACTACAACTGCCGCAGGCTCCTGCCGCTCTTCCGGCTTCTCATCCCAATCGGGGCGAGGTCTGTCCTGAATAGCGCGGATGATACTTGCAACAGTGATCTGCATAGCGCCAAGCAATGTGATAATTGCAGCAAGAATAAAGAGAATGTAGCTGAGGATCTCACGGAATAGCCAGTAAAACAGCATCGCGATACTGCCGCAGATGAATCCGCCGGTGCTTCCGTCGATGCCGCCTGCGTACAGGCCCTTGATAGCATCGAATCCCATAGGCATCTGCGGAAGCGTGAGGCTCAAATGGGAGATGCAGCCGCAGATCAAAACAAACAACGCGACGCAAATAGAGCGCATTTTCACAGGCCGCTTGCCGCTGAATCCGTGGATAATAAACAGATACAGTGTTGCGGGTATCGAGACAATGAATGCTGTGTGACCGATCAAACCGTTGATAAGGCCCTCAAGCAGGTGAATGACCGCGCCCTCAGGCTGGAAGAAAATAATGAGCTCAAGAATGAAAAGACCCAAAAAGACCAGCGATGTGATCAGCCGGACAGGGATCTTGCGTTCCTCTCCCACGGGCTTTACGCTGACCTTGCCACCCTTCCCTTCCTGCTTTGGGGTGGTCTTTTGCTTTTTGTTTTTATCTTTTTTTGCAGAGGCAGCTTTATCAGCTTGCGACCGATGCTTTTGTTCAGCCATAGTGACCTCCCTGTTATGTTATCATGTAGAGAACAAAGGTAAACAGCACCAAACCAATGGTGTAATATGCAAAACCGGAAAATCTGGATTGGTTGAGCGCGGCTTTCAACGCTTTTATGCCAAGGTATCCGCCGCAGAAGGCAGTCAGTGCGGATAGAACCATTCCGGCTAATACAGCAAATGTAATTGTGCCTGCGCCATAAGCGATAAGACCAAAAACATCGAAGACAACAGCAAATAGCATTGCCGGGATTCCGAGGAGGATTGCCCAGGAAGCGGTCTTCTTGCCGTCGCACCCGCGAAGTGTTCCGTAGGATACGATGGCGCCGGTACGGGAGATGCCGGGCAGTACGGAAAGTGCGCCCGCAAGACCCATGGCAATTCCGTCAAGGCCTGTCATGGTTTTTGCAGTGCGGTTTCCGTGGCGGCTGTGTTCTGCCAACAGAAGAATGACTGTATTGAGAACAAGAAAGCCCATCAGGATGAGCAGATTCTCTTCAAGGCCTTCCGTTGCAAAGCGAAGAACAAGACCTAATATCAGCGGAACGACTGCAGTCTTCAATAAACGAAGGTCATAGTAGTTGCTGTGTGGTGCCCTCTGGCGTTTTCGGTGGCTGACGGAAGAGATTGTCTGCGCTTTTTGCAAACGGAGCAGCATCTCCCGGCTCGATAGTATAATAGCTGCAAGAATAGCAATATGTACCAGAAGATCCCGAAGGGGATTTCTGGTAGCGCCGAATACAAGCTGCATGAGCACCTGGTGGGCTCTGGCAGACACAGGCAGAAACTCTGTGATGCCCGTCACAAAGCCGTATAAGATGCTTTCAAGTATCGACACAGTTCCACCTGCCCTTCGTACATAATAATTCAATTTATAATAACACATTTCTAACAGGATTTCTATAGTGTTTGTAAAATTATTTCTGTTCTTTCTTCCTCTCATCAATCATACTGTGAAGTTCTGTCAATGCGTCGTTCAAATCACCCAAAGAATCGATCAGTCCGGCAGCGACCGCGTCTCTTCCATAGAGGATCGTACCTACATCTGTGGCCATCTCCCCTGTCGCCATCATAAAGCCCTCAAATGTTTCTTTTGTTATGCCTGAATTGGCAGTGACGAAATCAGTGATTTGCTCTTGTATGCGATGAAAATACCGAAATGTTTGTGGCGCGCCAACTACGAGACCGGTCATTCTTACGGGGTGTACGGTCATGCTTGCCGTACGGGTAATAAAGGATTTCTTGGTGCAAACCGCCAGCGGAATGCCGATGGAATGGCCTCCGCCCAGCACAAGTGAGACGGTGGGCTTTTTCATTCCGGCGATCATTTCCGCAATTGCCAGCCCTGCTTCAATGTCACCGCCCACCGTGTTGAGAAGCAGCAGCAAGCCGTCAATTTCGTCACTCTCCTCAAGACCTGCCAAAAGCGGCAGGATATGCTCATATTTTGTTGTTTTTACTGTTTCCGGAAGCACCTGGTGTCCTTCTACCTGACCAATTATAGTCAGAGTATAGATATTACCCTTGCTGCTTTTGCTGACATCAGATCCCAACTCCAGCAGGTCGTTCTTTTCTTGGTTGTTTTCCTTGTTCTTGTCATCCATATTGATCCCTCCGGAAATAGGATAAACTATATTATCAAAACAATTCATACTTGCAAGGAATAGGAAAATATCGTATAATAAACTGTGGTGATCAATTTGGCTGCAAAAACAAATGCTGTCCGGCTGACCCAGCAGGCAGGAATCCCGTGCCGGGAGTTTTTCTACGAGTATGATCCGGATGATCTTAACGGAAACCATGCTGCGAATGCGCTGTTGTTTCCGCCGGAACAGGTATACAAGACACTGGTGGCACGGGGAAGCCGCACCGGTATCAATGTATTTTGCATTCCGGTTTGCGCGGAGCTGGATCTGAAGAAGGCTGCGAAAGCCGCCGGCGACAAGGATATGGCGATGGTACCCGTGAAAGACCTGCTGACGCTCACCGGCTATATCCGTGGCGGGTGCTCCCCTGTTGGCATGAAGAAGAAGTACCCCACATATTTTGAGGAATCCTGTCAGCTTTTTGATCAGATTGCTGTTTCCGCCGGCGAGCGTGGTCATATGATGGTTGTTCCATCAATGCTATTGGTGGAATTGGTGAATGCTCAACTTGCAGATATTATTGTGTAAAGAAAGGAAAATACTTATGCAATTCGAATACAAGACCAAAGGCACCTGCTCTCAGATGATTTATTTTACAGTAGAGGATAACAAACTCCACGATGTCACATTCCTTGGCGGCTGCAACGGAAACCTGCAGGGTATCGGCAAGCTGGTAGAGGATATGGACCTTGACGAGGCCATCAGCCGCCTGGAGGGTATTCACTGCGGTGCAAAGCCCACCTCCTGTCCCGACCAGCTGGCACAGGCGCTGAAAGAAGCAAAAAAGGCAGTCTGATTTACAATAAGGCATAAAAAGACCACAGCTGTTAAGCTGTGGTCTTTTGCATTAATTTGACATGTCCGCTTGTTCCCGTTTGGTAAGTACCCGGTAATACCAGATTCCGACTAGGCTGATGATCACAGTAATGGCAAGCATCACACCGGACAGAACATAATTCTCCTTCCCGGCAGCTGCTCCTGTGATCGTGGAGGTGACCAAGGACGGAATACGAGCAATCGCGACGATTGCCAGCCACTCCCATGCCTTTATCTTCGTCAGGCCTGCAAAATAGCTGAGAAAATCCTTTGGCGTTCCGGGAATAAGCATCAGCAAAAAACTGATGACCCTGGTCTTTTGCGGATTCTTCAGAAATCCAAACTCGGTTATTTTCTTGCTTGGAAAGAATACCTCCACAAGGCGCACACCGAACTTTTTGACCAAGGCAAATACGATCCAGCTGCCAATCAAAAAGCCTGCTAAAGTCAGCGCAGTGCCCTCGAGAAAGCCAAAGGCATATCCCGCGGCCAGTTCAATTGGTTCGCCGGGGATCAGCGCAACTACTACCTGGAGAACGACCATACCCACGAAGAGGAATCGCCCCCAGACTCCGGATGCGTCCACCCATTGCCGAAAGGCTTCCGGTTCTTTTGCCAAGCGGATCATTGGAACGCCGATGAACCAGGAAACGGCGGCGCAAAAAATAAGAAAAACCAGAACTGCGCATATCCAAATTATTTTTTGCTGTTTCCGGGTCATAGTTCGTCCTCTTTATGTTTAATCTTGGACTGCTGCCAGGATCAGTTTGACCAGCTCTTCCCTACCGGTACCCTTTTCCGCAGAGAAAGGAATCACAGGTGTTTCCTCAGGGAGCGCAAGTTCTTCGCGAATCGTCCTCATGTTGGGTTCCAATTCACTTTTCTTCAGCTTGTCCAGTTTGTTGGCCACCACAACAAAAGGGCAGCCGCTTTCTATAAACCAGTTGGCCATAGTGATATCATTTTGCGTGGGTGCGTGACGGGCATCTACAATGAGCACGCCCAGATCTATCCGCTGGGCAGCAAAGTAGTACTCCATCAGCTTTGCCCAGCGATCCTTCTCCTGCTGAGAGACCTTTGCATAGCCGTATCCGGGCAGGTCAACAAAAAAGCAGGTCTTGTCGATAACAAAATAGTTGACATGTATGGTCTTACCGGGCTTCTCACCAACGCGTGCAAAGTTCTTACGCTGCAGGATCCTGTTGATCACAGAGGACTTGCCCACATTGGACTTGCCGGCGAAGGCAATCTCCGGCAGGCGGCTGCCGGGAAAGTCTTTGGGTGATGCGGCGGAGATGAGAAAGTCTACATTGTTAAAGTTCATTTCTCTACCTCACTGATGGATCACGTTGCTGCGCGATTTGGTCTTCATATCCTCTGGGATATCCAGAATGCCGGGAACGGCTTCTTTGACCTTGTTCAGCGCAGTGTCCAAGACCGTTTCAATAGTCTGCGCGGTCACAAAATTGAGGCTTCTGCGGACTGTCTGATCAATTTCCTCCAGATCACGTTCGTTATCCTTGGGAATGATGACGGTACGGATTCCGTGGCGAAGCGCAGCCATCGTTTTCTCCTTCAGTCCGCCGATTGCCAGCACGCGGCCACGCAGAGAGATCTCGCCGGTCATAGCCACATCCCGGCGCACAGTGACGCCAGTGAGTGCCGAAACAATAGCGGTACAGACTGCCACACCAGCGGACGGCCCATCCTTGGGTACTGCGCCTTCGGGGAAATGAACATGGATGTCCTTGGTCTTATAGAAGTCGGGAGCAATACCCAGCGCATTGGCGTTCGCACGGATGTAGCTAAGGGCTGCGTGGGCGGATTCCTTCATGACATCACCCAGGTTTCCAGTCAGTTCCAGCTTGCCGGAGCCATCCATCACATTTACTTCTACCTCAAGGGTCTCCCCTCCTACCGAGGTCCAGGCAAGGCCGGTCACCAAGCCCACCTGATCAGAGCAAGGCAGGCGGTCGGGCAGATACTTTCTGACACCAAGAAGCTCTTCAATGTTGTTTCCATTGATCGTAATGCGTTTGCAATTCTCGTTGGAGACGATGTGCATAGCGACCTTTCGGCAGAGCTTTGCAATGCAGCGCTCCAGACTGCGGACTCCGGATTCCCTGGTGTAGCAGCGAATCATCTCGCGGAACCCGTCGTCAGTGATCTTCAGCTGAGACTTCTTAAGACCGTGTTTTTCCAATTGCTTGGGCAGCAAATGATTCTTGGCAATCATCAGCTTTTCCTCATCGGTGTAGGATCCCAACTCAATGATCTCCATACGGTCCAGAAGAGGCCTTGGAACGGTGTCCAGGGTGTTGGCGGTTGTGATAAACATTACATTACTCAGGTCAAAAGGTATCTCGAGATAATGGTCTCTGTAAGTTTTATTCTGTTCGCCGTCCAGCACCTCAAGAAGAGCGGCACTGGGATCGCCACGGTAATCTGAACCCATCTTATCCACCTCGTCCAGAAGCAGGACCGGGTTGCAGCTACCTGCCTGTATGAGACCGGTGAGGATTCTGCCAGGCATTGCACCGACATAGGTCTTTCTGTGGCCGCGGATATCGGCCTCATCGTGCACGCCGCCGAGGGCGATCCGCGCAAGCTTCCGGTTCAGACTCCTTGCAATGGAATATGCAACAGATGTCTTACCGACACCGGGAGGACCAACAAGGCACAGAATCTGTGGCGGCATCTCCGGCGCGACCTGTCGAACAGCAATTGTTTCAAGGATTCTGGTCTTTACCTTCTCAAGGCCGTAGTGGTCCTTATCAAGGATTTTTTCAGCAACGGCCACATCGATTCGTTCTTTTGTAGCGCCGTTCCAGGGTAGCTCCAGGACGGTGTCAAGATAATTCCGCAGAACCGATGCTTCAACAGAGCCAAAGGGCTGTTTTTTCAGCCTCTGAAGGTCTTTCAGCAGTTTCTCTTCAGACTCTTGAGGCAGATTCAGCAGCAGAATCTTCTTTTCGTATTCTGCAAACTCAGCAAAATCGTCCCCTTCTCCCAGTTCCTCGCGAATGGTCTTTATCTGTTCACGAAGGTAATAATCCCGCTGGTCCTGATCAATATTGGCTCTGGTCTTTTCCTGAATATCTGCCTCAATATGGAGCATTTGGATCTCCTGCCTGAGCAGTTTCAGGGTCGCTTCCATTCTGCGTACAGGATTTAGCTGGCACAGCAGCTTCGCCTTGTCCCGGTAGTCAATACCGGAGTTCTGGGCGATCGCATCGGCAACATAACCGCAGTCTTCAGAGGCCAGGATCTTCAGCTGGACGGTCTGAGGCGGGCGCTCAACAAGTTCTGTATAATCGGCATACAGCATTGTGGCCTCACGGCAGAGCGCTCTGCTGCGAAGGACATCTTTTATGCCTGTTGGGGCGACTGCCTCCACAAAACCGAACAAGAACGGCTCACTTTGAATCAGCTCCGTCACTCTTCCTCTGCGCAGGCCCTCCACCAACACACGAATATTCTCGTTCTGGGATTTCAGAATCTGCTTCACCTTGACCACGGTGCCGATAGAATACAGTCCGGCAAGGCCGGGATCATTATCCAGAATATCTTTTTGCGGGACTAAAAACAGAATCTGGTCGTGCTTCATTGCGTAGTCCAGCGCAAGGGCAGACTTCTGTCGGCCTATATCAAAATGGACAGTTTGCTCCGGAAATACCGTCAGTCCCCGCAGGGCCAAAACAGGTAATTTTCCGGCAATAAATCGTTCACTCATGTCCATACTCCTTTCCGGGAATTAACAAAAGGGGGTAGTAAACTACCCCCTAGCAAGTGTCATTTGCTCGCAATCAACTTTTCGCGAGGCTTGGATTTGTTCCGCAAGATCTTCGGCTCACCACCCTCGATGGCCTCGGGGGTAATGGTCACCTTGCGGATTGTGAGATCTGTGGGAATGTCAAACATGATCTTAGTCATTGTCTCTTCCATCACAGCGCGCAAACCACGAGCGCCAATCTGCCGTTCAACAGCCTTCTTTGCCACTGCTTCCAAAGCTTCAGGCTGGAACTCCAGCACCACATTATCCATTGCAAGGAGCGTCTCATACTGCTTAGTCAGGGCATTTTTCGGCTCAGTCAAAATCCGCACCAGATCCTCCTGGATCAGATTGTTCAGACTGGTGATCACAGGCATACGGCCTACAAGCTCGGGAATGATGCCGAACTTGATCAGATCGTGGGGCTGGACCTGAGCAAAAAGCTTACCGATATCGCGGTTCTTTTTGCTTTCAACGGGAGCATCAAATCCAATTGCGGATCTATCTGTTCTGGCCTCGATGATCTTATCCAGACCATCGAACGCGCCGCCGCAGATAAAAAGGATTTTGGAGGTATCGACAGGGATCGTCTCCTGCTGGGGGTGCTTTCTGCCGCCCTGAGGAGGCACATTGGCTACGGTTCCCTCCAGGATTTTGAGAAGGGCCTGCTGGACACCTTCGCCGGAAACATCTCTGGTAATGGAAGTATTCTCGCTTTTGCGGGCGATTTTGTCCATCTCGTCAATGTAGATAATACCCCGCTCTGCCCGCTCCAGATCAAAATCCGCAGCCTGCAGAAGGCGCACAAGGATATTTTCTACATCGTCACCCACATAACCAGCCTCGGTCAAAGTGGTGGCATCCGCGATTGCAAAAGGAACATCCAGTATCTTCGCCAGGGTCTGAGCAAAGAGGGTCTTGCCGGAACCCGTAGGGCCGATAAGCAAAATGTTGCTCTTCTGGAGCTCCACATCTGTGTTTGCGGACAGATAAATACGCTTGTAGTGGTTGTAGACGGCAACAGACAGGGCGATTTTTGCATCGTCCTGGCCGATGATATAGCCATCCATATATGCCTTAATTTCAGCGGGGGTTGGGAGAACATCCGGCATATTTGAGTTGTTCTCGTCCTCGCGGAGCAAATCGCAGCATGCCTGCACGCAGTCGCTGCAGATGCAGACGCCAGGGCCGGCAATCAATCGTGCCTGCGCCTCTGTCTTTCCGCAGAAGGAACAGCTGAGGATCTGCTCATCTATATTAGACATGAAACGCTTCCGCCTTTCGAATTAATGACGATCAAGGACACGGTCGATCAGACCATACTCCTTTGCCTCTTCAGAGGTCATAAAGTTATCCCGCTCACAGGCAGCGGTCACTTCCTCTACGGACCGACCGGTGTTCTCCGCCAAAATGCGGTTCATTCTGGCCTTGATGGTCTCCAGTCTCTTCATATGGATCGCCATATCCGTAATCTGACCCTGTGTGCCGGCAGAGGGCTGATGGATCATGATCTCGGAATTGGGCAGGGCCATACGCTTGCCCTTGGTACCGGCAGACAGCAGGAATGCACCCATAGATGCGGCCATACCCACACAGATAGTAGCCACATCGCACTTAATGTACTGCATGGTATCGTAAATTGCCATACCTGCGGTGACACTGCCGCCGGGGCTATTGATATAAAACTGGATGTCCTTGTCCGGATCTTGCGCTTCCAGGTACAGAAGCTGCGCCACGATCAGGCTGGCAGTGGTATCATTCACTTCCTCAGACAGGAAAATGATACGGTCATTCAGCAGTCGGGAGAAAATGTCATAGCTGCGTTCACCGCGGCTGGTCTGTTCAACAACATAGGGTACTAAACTCATGGTCATGTCTCCTTTCAGGGTCTGAAACATTCTAACCATTTGTATGGCAGCTTATTCCTCTTCTTTTGCCTTGGGGGCGACAGCAACAGCAGCGTCAACGATCACCTTGACAGCCTTGCGGGTCTCCAGGCTTGCCTTGACTTCCTCAACGGGAACCATTGTCTTGATCTTGTCGACTTCCATTTCGTACTGCTTAGCCATAGCCTCAAACTCGGCGTCTACATCCTCGTCGGTGACAGTAATGCCTTCAACCTCGACGATCTTTGCCAGGGTCACATTGGCCTTTGCCTGCTTCTCAGCGGCGGGACGGAACGCATTGCGCATAGTGCTAAGGTCGCCGCCCATCATCTTGGCGTACTGTTCAACGGAGTAGCCGCTCATCTGCAGCTGGTAAGCAAAACGCTCCATCTGGGTATCCAGCTCTTGCTCCACGAGAGCAGCGGGCATATCAACAGTGGTATTCTCAGCTGCCTTATCAACACATGCCTGCTCAAAAGCGCTGTCGATCTGCTTCTGAGCTCTTTCCAGAGCCTTTGCGCGGATGTCAGCCTTCAGAGCATCCAGAGTCTCGAACTCAGAGACGTCCTTTGCGAACTCGTCATCCTGAGCAGGAACATTGGTAGCGGTCACCTTGTTGACCTTCACATGGAACACAACGGCCTTACCAGCCAGATCGGCATGATAGTCCTCGGGGAAAGTGATGTCGATATCCTTTTCCTCACCGGCAGACATGCCTACAACCTGCTCCTCAAAACCGGGAACAAAAGAGCCTGAGCCCAGCTTCAGATCGAAGTTCTCGCCCTTGCCGCCGTTGAAAGGTACGCCGTTGTCGAAGCCTTCAAAGTCAATGTTAGCGGTGTCGCCCATCTCGGCTGCGCGCTCTACGGTCTCGGTGGAAGCAACATTCTGAGCCATACGGTCCAACTCAGCCTGCACCTGCTCGTCAGAAACAGTTGCGTCGGCCTTCTCGACCTCCAGACCCTTGTAGTCGCCCAGAGTGACATCGGGGTACACATCGGTCTTCAGAGTGATGGTGACGATACCATCCTCGCTGATGTCCATATCAGTCAGGCTGGGACGGCCAACTGCCTTCACATCCTGCTTGACAACAGCATATTCATAAACCTCGGGGAAGATCTCCTCCAGGCCGTCTTCATAGAAAACATGGGCGCCGTACATAGCTTCGATCATCTTCCGGGGAGCCTTGCCCTTACGGAAGCCGGGGATCATGATGTTCTTGCGAGCCTTCATGTATGCCTTTTGCACACCGGACTCCATCAGTTCCTTGTCGATCTCCACAACGATGGTGACCTGATTGCCATTTCTCTCATTGCTCTTAATGTTCATGGTTTATATCCTCCCAAATAGCAGACTGCATGCGCAGTCCGTCAATATACTTATTTGCATCCGAACTATATTAGCAAAAAATACTTCGGTTGTCCACTCTTTTCTGCAAAAAATATTAAAATATCCGGTGGGGTTGGAAATTGAGCTTGTCTGCAGATACAAGCTTGTATTCAACACCGTCCCACTGCCCTTCCATGGCCAGTCCATGGCTTGCTCCGTGGAGATGCCCGTAGAAACACTGGCGTACTTCATAGCGCTGCAGAAGCTCCAATATCTCGTCACAGGTATAGCCTTTGTAGCGGGGTGGATAGTGCAAAAAGACGAGCTTAGGCATCTCACCGGCAGACTGCAGGGATGCTTCCAGCCGGATGAGCTCACGCTTAAAGACCTTCTCGTCGTGTTCGTTGCTCCGTTCCTCCTCAAAAAACCAACCTCGCGTACCGCAAATGGCGTAGCCATTATACACAAAATGGTTATTGTTGAGTATCCACATATCAGAGAAGTTGTTCTTGTCACAGAACTTATAAAACTTAGTAGCGGTGTTCCACCAGTAGTCGTGATTTCCTTTTAAGATGATCTTTTTGCCCGGTACATCATTGATCCAGGCAAAGTCCTCCCTGGCGCAGTTTAAGTCCAGCGCCCAGGAAAGATCGCCCAGAAGAACTGTGGTGTCTTCCGGTCCAATCACAGACAAGCCATCCTTCAGTTTGTCCATATATCCGACCCACGCGCCGCCGAATACATCCATAGGTTTCGGCGCGCCAAGGCATAGGTGCAGATCGCCGATTGCGTACAGGGCCATAATTACACCTCTGCTTTGCTGTGGCGCTGCTTTGCGACGATCAGTGTGTCCTTGACCTCCCCTGTACGGGCGCGGTAATCCTGCAACCCTCCGTAAATCAGAGCCGCACCGGCATGCATATAGTACTGATTGGTGCGGTATAGATTGGAGATGATAGAATCCACTCTGCTGGTACTTACCACTGCAGCGAAAATATCACCGTTGAGCCGCTCAAGAAGCTCCGGAGCAACGCGATATACTGACCGTCTTGCGGCGGCATCGTAGTAGCGCTGCAGTTCATTGACGCCCATGCGTTTAAGCAGGAGATGCTCCAGGTACTTTACTTCGCTGCCGGTAGATGCGAGGGCGCTTAATTCACCTCTGTTGAACAGGTCCCAGGATGTACCATTCTCATCGCAGGCGCAAATGATAACATTAATGGGAAGACCCATATCTTTTGCGTAGACAACTGCCAGAACATCCCGATAGTCGCCGGTAGAAACAGCAATATCAAGGCCGTTCTCAGGAATCGCTTCCAATGAACTGAAAATCGCAAACAGTAGCGCAATCTCAATGGCAATATATGTCCAGCCGTCGGGCATGCTGGTGGAAAAACCCTTACCTGTTGCCATAGCAAACAGGTTCTTCATAAGATAATCCTGATTGCCGTGGGAATTGTGCCACGCCTCAGCAACGATCAGGCGGTGATTCATAACCTGCATTTTAAAGGGTGTTCTGCCAATAGCGCATTCCACATCCCAACCGGTCAGCCGCAGGCCAAAGAAATGATTCAGAATCCGAGCGATCACCTCACCAGGAGTCTGCCCATGAAAGGAGGTCATTTCTTCCGCAGTAAAAGGCGGCAGGTGAAATGGCACAAAAAGGCCGCCATCGGGCGCAGAGCCCTCATGCAAGGCCCGGTGGGCAGTGTAGGTATCTGTTGTCTTTCGCGTGCTTACATAGAGCATCTATCTATCACTCCTAACCCATTGGTCCAGAAAATGCGAAATACGGTTTCTTCTGAAAGACCGCGCTCCAAAAGGCGGTCAGCAAGCTTGTCATAATCCTGTACGCCGCTGATACCGTCAGGCAGCTTGTCACAGCCGTCAAAGTCAGCGCCAAGGGATATGTGTCTGTCATCACCCGCCAACTGTAGAAAATGGAATATGTGGTCGCAAACCGAGTCGATCGTGGGATTCTCGCCGACAAAATCACTGTAAAGGTTAATACCGGCAGTTCCCCCGGTTTTGCAGATCTCCTTGTACATCTCATCTGTGAGATTGCGCGGTACATTCCATATTGTGCGACTATTGGAATGTGATGCAATAATTGGCTTTTCAGTGATTTCCATAATATCCCAAAAGCCTTCGTCGCTTATGTGGCTCACATCAACCACCATGCCGACTCTTTGGGCTTCCCGTACATATTGCCGGCCCAGCTCGGAAAGGCCACCGCCGGTGACACAAGAGCCTGTGAGGGGGTTTTTCTCGTTCCAACCAAGCGTTGTGATCCGGAAGCCGATCTTGTACAGCTCCGAAAGGATATCCGGATTGTAATCAATTCCGGCTGTTCCCTCAATCGTCAGCAGCGCGGACATAAGTCCCTGTTTTCTGTTTTCTTCAATCTCCCCTGTCGAATACGCGAGCTTTATTAAATCGTTATTATTTTCCACCTGACTCAGAACTGTCGCAATCTCCCGTTCAAAGAGCGTGATAACAGAGATACCATCAGGTAAGCGCTCTGAAGGTGTTGTAAAACAGGCAAAGCACTGGGCGTAGCCCGGGTGTTTCTTCGCTCTTTGCAGATCAATATGGAACCCATTCTCCCGAAGATCGCCTGCGCCGGTATAGTCTCTTCCCAGCAGGGCAAGGGCGGTATCACAGTGCAGGTCAAAAACAGGGAACTTCATGAAAAGGCATCCTCCATATGATGAATAATAGGTTTCTTGGTTTCAAGGCCGTCGGGAGCATATATTTCGATCACATCGAATCTTGGCTGCAGAAGCGTAGGGTTCTGAGACAGATACATCTCGGCTGTAGTGCGGATGCGGTTCTGCTTATGCGTATCAACAAACTCCATAGCGCTTGCAAAACGATCACTTTTCCGTAGTTTCACCTCAACGAAGACAAGGTATTTTCGATCAGATACGATCAAATCGATCTCCCCAAACCGGCAGCGATAACCGGATGCGAGAACAGTGTACTTCTTCTTACGCAGATACTCCGCAGCAAGCTCTTCACCCCAGGCGCCGACAATATTATTCCTGCCCATAGAACTTTTTCAAAAAGGTCATGCGGTGGATGGGACAGGGGCCGTGCTGGGTCAGCGCGGCGTAGTGAGCCTTGGTGCCATAGCCCTTGTGAATATCAAATCCATACTGGGGATAGGCATTCGCCATCTCCAGCATCAGGTCGTCACGGGTCACCTTAGCCAGAACAGATGCTGCTGCAATACTTGCGCTGCGTCCGTCGCCGCCAACAACTGTTTCAAGGGGCAAGCCAAAATCCTTGGCTCTGTTTCCGTCGATTAGAGCGAAATCCGGCTTTACAGGCAACTTTGCGATTGCCCGTTCCATGGCCAGATATGTAGCCTGCAGAATGTTAATCTCGTCGATCTCCTTATGATCCGCAAAGGCTATGCCGTACGCGACAGCCTTTTCACAAATAACAGGGTACAGTTCTCGGCGTTTCTTGTCTGTGAGTTTCTTACTGTCATTGAGTCCGGGAATCTCAATGTTTGCTGGCAGAATCACTGCCGCAGCGCAGACAGGACCGGCCAGCGGGCCACGGCCTGCCTCGTCTACTCCGCAAATAAGCTGATAACCCTTATTAAAATGCTTTTGCTCAAACTCCCACATATCTGTCATGCCATGTCCTCCGGCATCTCAAGTGTAAAATGACCCAGTTTTCCGGAACGGTACTCATCCAGCAGAACTTTTGCCATACGCTCCGTATGAATCTCCCCTTTTGAAAGCAGATAACCGCGGTTGCGGCCTGCCTGCTCCAGAAGCAAATAGCCGGCAGTCCCCTGCTCTGCTTCCACCTTATAGCGGTCACGCAGCGTCTCTGGATAAAATCTCAAAAGCAGCTCCATCAGGTGCGCTGCCAGCTCCTCTATATCAATAACGCCCTCTTTGACAGCGCCGGTATAGGCAAGCATCATACCAACCTTCGGGTCTTCAAACTTAGGCCAAAGGATGCCGGGGGTGTCCAGCAAAAGTAAGCCGGTATTTACATTTACCCATTGTTTACCCCGGGTGACACCGGGACGGTTTTCTGCCTTTGCACCCTTTCGGCCGGATATCTGATTAATTAAAGTGGACTTGCCTACATTGGGGATGCCCACAACCATAACCTTCAAGGGTTTGTTCATACCCTTGGCAGCATTGCGTTCGATTTTCTCCTTCAAAACAGAGCGGACGGCAGGCTCAAAGTTGGATATTCCCTTCTTGGTCTTACAATCAGTTGCAACCGCAGCCATTCCCTTGCCGCGGAAATACTGCATCCAGCGCTTGGTTGCTTCTGTATCCGCCAGGTCCATGCGGTTCAAAACGATGATTCGGGGCTTATTACCGCAGATGGAGTCGATGTCCGGGTTTCTGCTGGATATGGGGATTCTGGCATCCACGATTTCACAAATGGCATCCACAAGCTTCAGATCGGCTTCTATCTGCCGTCTGGTCTTTGTCATATGACCGGGATACCATTGGATGTTCATTCTGTCTTGTTCCATTACCACAACGCTCCAATTCTGCTAAAATCCCGCTTATCTGTTTCCCCGTCCTTCCCGGGCAGTACGAGGAAAATCGCTCTGCCAAGGATCTCCCTGCAGTCGATCTGGCCGATCTGCTGGCTTCTGCTGTCCTTGGAATCGTTGCGATTGTCACCCATTACAAAGACGCAGTTCTCTTCCACGACCAAAGGAAAGCTGACACCCTCATACAGATTGGTGGGAGTGCTGGTATACGGCTCGTCAAGGGCCACACCGTCAACATAAACTATGCCGTTTTCAAAGTCGATATCAACCTCTTGACCCTCGGTAGCAATCACGCGCTTAATAATGGGCTCGCCGTCTTTGTAGGCATCCTTACTGGCAACGATAATATCGCCATATTTCGGGTTGCGGTAAAAGGTGTTATTCAGGACAACCAGGTAATCGCCATTAACCAGTGTATCATTCATTGATGGGCCAAAAACAATGACGCCACGGAATACAAGGACGAAAATTAACAAAACCACTGCTATGCCAATAGCAATATCGTGCAGATATGCAAGAAGAGTCCCATGCTTTTGCTCGTTTGGCGATGCATCAGATTGGTCAATATGTTCACTGGGATTCTGCTCGTTGTTTTCCATCAGAACACCTCCTGTTCATAAAGGTCCATATTTATTACATTATAAACCATTTTGGGCAATAAAAAAAGAGGGTTTCCCCTCTTTTTTTACGGAATTTTCAATTAGATCTTTTCCTTGATCTTTGCAGCCTTGCCGAAACGATCACGCAGATAGTACAGCTTTGCGCGACGTACCTTGCCCTTACGGACGGTCTCTACGCTGGCAACACGGGGAGAGTGAACAGGGAAAACCTTCTCACAGCCTACACCGTAGCTAATGCGGCGAACAGTGATGGTCTCACCGATACCGCCGTGCTTCCGGGCGATGATGGTGCCTTCAAACACCTGAATACGCTCGCGGGAGCCTTCCTTGATCCGCACATGCACACGAACAGTGTCGCCAACCCGCATTTCGGGCAGTTCTTCCTTCATGTACTGGCTGGAAAGAGCCTTTACCAAATCCATATCTTTGTCCACCTTAATATTAGGCGTTCATACAGCGATAACCCCGGGGATATGGTTCCCGGCACCGTAGAGGACTCACCTTGTTTTCAGACCGCTGTATTTTAGCACATCAGAATATAAAAATCAAGTACTTTTTTCAAAAAATACCGAAATATTTGATGTTTTACCTATTTTTTGTATGAATCAAACGCTAAACCCATATATAGAAAAAGACCGCGTGTCACTTTCGTGACATGCGGTCTTTTGGTCCGAGTTACTGGATTCGAACCAGCGGCCTCTTGAACCCCATTCAAGCGCGATACCAAACTTCGCCAAACCCGGATTTTGCCTGCTTCTTTCGATAGCCACCGTATGATAACATACCTTGCCGAAAAAAGCAAGCACTTTTTTTAATTTTTTTCTTTTTATTCGCCAATCTCCGTTCGAATGACTTTGCCCATATTCCAAAGCCGTACGACCTGTGCCTCGGCATTTGCTTTTTCCTTCTCAGAATCGTACTCCACATACACTGTATGCGCGCTGCAATCGGTACACTCAACCTGCACATTCCAGCCGCCTTCGTGCATTACCATTCCGGCGCCCCGGCAAATTGGGCACTCCTCCAGAACATAGTTGGGATTTACTTCCATAATTTTGCTCCTTATCTGAATACTGACATACTGCTGTCAAAGATCTCAATGCGCTTGCATTTTGCAAAGTCCGGCTTGCACTCCGGCAGGTACATTGCGATTGCAGACGCCATTTGCATAGGATTCAGCGTTGGGTTTTGGCAGCAGACGTCTGCATCAATGACCAGCTCCCTCTCCCCTGCTGCAACCACATTCAACCGCTTGATCATGGCCGCAATGTCCTGATCCTGGATGCCATTTTTACCTTTCTTTTGGACAACCAATGTCTCACTGGCGAACAACTCCCGAATATCCGATACCGCATTTTCAGGTACACCATTATCATATTCCAGGAACACCTGACAGTACAGCAACGCAAGATCTTTCAATTTTCGTCCGGAGTCATACACCTGCAAAACCTGTACGCCCTCCACAAGCGCGTTATTCAACCGCTGGCAGATTGTTTCATTATTGATGGGTTCTCCCTCCAGATCAAAATCCAAAAGCTCGCACACGCTCTCTACGCCTACCGACAAAGGAAGTGCAATAGATACAGATGGTCTGGGATTAAAACCCTGGGTATGGGTCAGTGGTAGTCCTGCGCGTTTGAATGCCCGCTGGAATACGCGCATTAAGTCAAGATGGGAAATCCATACCGCATTTCCGGTCTTCTCAAATAACAATCTAGGCATCGCACTTTACCTCCTTGAGAAGGTCACTGGCGCCGCAGCCGCTGCAGCCATGACGACAGTCAGGCGTGACCTTACCGGCATAGGCCTGCATCCGCTCCCTGAGGAGGAACTTCTTAGACACGCCAACATCAATGGTATCCCACGGCAGGATCTCATCTTCTCCATAACCGCGAACTGTGTAGAAATCGGGATCAATACCGCATTTTTCAAAAGCGGCCATCCAAACATCGTAATTGAAGTACTCATCCCAGCCATCCAACTTCGCACCGTTTCTCGCGGCCTCCTCAATTACAGCGCCCAGCCTCCGGTCTCCGCGGGCAGTCACAGCCTCGAGACGGCTGATGTCCGGCGTATGATAATTATACTCAATGGACTTGGAATAGAAATGGTCCTTCAGCAATCTGCACCGACGGAGATACTCCTGGGGATCGATCTGCTGCTCCCACTGGAAAGGCGTATGCGGCTTTGGCACAAAGTATGCCGTGGCCACGTGCACCCGCAAACCGCGCTTTTTATTGGATGCATGCTCCTTCCAGGTTTGAATGACCTTATATACCAGATCTGCAATTCCGAGAACGTCCTCATCCGTTTCCGTAGGCAAGCCCAACATAAAGTACAGCTTCACATTGTTCCAGCCGCCGGAAAATGCATTGGCACAGGTGGATAGGATTTCCTCTTCATTCAGGTTCTTATTGATCACATCCCGCAACCGCTGGGTGCCGGCTTCAGGCGCAAAGGTCAGGCCGCTTTTACGCAAGGTCTGAAGCTTTCCCATGAGTTCTCTGGAGAAATTATCCGCCCGTAGAGACGGAACAGACAGGTTAATCCTGTTGCTCTGGCAATAGGGAATCAGCTCATCTGTCAGCTCTTTCAATTGGCGATAATCAGATGTTGACAGGCTGGAAAGTGTAATCTCGTTATGCCCGGAGTCAGCGAGGGTCTCAACCGCCTGCCGATAGAGCGTCTCCGCGCTCTTCTTGCGAACAGGGCGGTAGGTAAAACCTGCCTGGCAGAACCGGCAGCCGCGAATGCAACCGCGGAATACCTCCAGGTTTGCCCGGTCGTGGACGATCTCCGTGGAAGGAACGATCATTTTCGTGGGGTAATAAGCATTGTCCAGATCCTCAATAATGCGCTTAGTCACAACTGACGGCGCACCATCAGCAGGGGTAATCGCCGCTAACGTGCCATCGTTATTGTAGGTGTGACTGTAGAAAGAAGGTACATAGACACCGGGGATCTTGGAAACCTGGGCAAGGAACATTTCCTTGGTCCACTCCTCAGCCTTTGCGCGGTCATACAGCGCGACAATCTCACGGGTAATCTCCTCGCCTTCACCGAGAGAAAAGAAGTCTATAAAGTCCGCCAATGGCTCAGGATTGTATGCGCAGACGCCACCGGCAAACACGATGTTCTTAAGGCCCCTTCTGTCCTTTGCGTGCAAAGGAACACCAGCGAGGCTGAGCATATTGAGGATGTTGGTGTAGCACATTTCATAGCCGATTGTAAAGGCGATCATATCAAACTCACGCACGGGGTCCTGACTCTCCAGCGCCCACAGCGGCAGCTTGTTGGCCCGCATGGCATCTTCCATATCGCCCCACGGGGCAAAAACTCGTTCGCACCATACGCCATCCATCTCATTCATCACGCCGTACAAAATCCGCATACCCACATTGGACATACCGATCTCGTAGGTGTCCGGGAAACAGAAGGCAACACGCACGCGCACCTGCGACTGGTCTTTTTTAATTTCGTTAAACTCTCCGCCGGTATATCGCGCAGGTTTTTGTACCGTCGGGAGTACTCTTTGCAGTAGTTCTGTCATTATTCTACCTCGTTCATCCATAGGTAGTTCTATTTTACCTTGCAAGCAGTCCGTTTGCAAGGACTTTTTCTCCGACGGCACAAAAGGAGGCCGGCCACGACCAACGGTAGAATACCCATATTTAGGGAAATACCGGCATACAACGCACCAAGGAATATCAAGCATAACACAACAGCCTCTATTGTAAGATAGACAGGCCGTTCCCCCAGTAAAATATACAATGCCCGTCCGCCGTCAAGAGGCAACAGCGGCAGGAGATTGTAAACAGATAATAACCAACTGCAAATAGCTACCCTTGGCAGCCATTGGCCAAGAAGCGCAGGAGCAAGTCCCAAGACAGGGCCGCATATAATGCAGATCACCCGTTTCCAATCCGGCATCGGTCCTGTCTGCATATCGGCACCGCTGACACCGACAGTAAGGTGTATGATCTCACCCTTGCAGGCACGAACTGCCAGGTAGTGACAAAACTCGTGAAAACCAGCAGCAGCAAGCCAGGCTAGCAGCCATTGGTACGGCACCAACAGTATCATCACAACCAGGATAATATATGTATTCCCTTTCACCGAAACCTTCATATATCCCTACGATACACCAACGATAATCTCTCGGCAGAAGTTTGCGAAGGCATCCTTTATCGCTACCCCCTCGCCTACCAGTTCTACCATAGAGCGTAATGCATCGGCAGTCGCCTCCGGATCGCCGGGGATCAGATACCGCAACAGTCCAGTCTTATGAAGTACATAGCATACGGCAACAATCACAAGTGTCGATGCAATGATTTTGGTATGCTTCTTCTCCCTGGTCCTACCTGTCGGATACCTTCCTCGCAGCTCTGGATTATACTCAAGATAATAACTCAATGTCTTCCCCTCCGGTAGCATTATACGAACAAAATCACCCGACAATGCTACGCACTAAAAACTCCTTACAGGTCTTGACAAGGATATAAATATTCAATATAATGTGTCTCGTTATCGGGGTGTGGCGAAGTTTGGTATCGCGCTTGGTTCGGGTCCAAGAGGCCTCGGGTTCGAATCCCGACACTCCGACCAAAAATGAAGGCTGCCCAAACGGGCGGTCTTCATTTTTTATTTGTTCTGTGTCGGGATTCGAAAGGCCGTTAAGAAAACATGCCAGTGGTATGTTTTTAGGCCGTGGGAGAATCCATTTCTTTCAGAACGCATCCTTTATGGATGTGGGCTGAAAGAAATCATGTAAGCTCTTCGAAACTCTATATTTAAGCTCCGATCAAAAAATGCTGCCCATTTGGGTGGCCTTCATTTTTCACTTGTTTGAATTGATTTGGAATTAGCAATCTGTGCAGATTGCGTTTTTACCGCCAGTGTGATATAATGCGGTAAAATCCTGTTGAGGTAATCAGATATGAAGGAAATACTTACCTATGTAATTGAAAAGAGAGTCTTGCAGAAACTCACCCTAAGTAAATACACCCAAAAGGATATCCTTCGCGCCACCGGACGTTTGGTGGAAATCAAAGGCAAGCTTTTCCTTGCTTTGGAGACCTACTACTCTGACGGAAAAGCCATTCAGAAGAACATTCCTGCCGAGGAGGCCGCAGTCTATATCGCTGGACTTGTACCCGATTTTTGCAAGCAGCTGAACATCACAACGGCAAATGGCAACTGTGAGGTAAAGGTGTCTCGCAAGGACAAAGTCACTGTTATAGACCGGATCAAGCGTGACTGCACTACAACGGTCAGCCTTGCTCACAACCGGAAAAAGCAGTATATTATCCCCGACAATGAGCCGATAGAGTTCCTTATTGCCTTGGGCGTACAGGATCCGGATGGATTTATATACGACAAAAAGCGGTCCAAGTTCCGCCAGATCAACCGTTTCCTGGAGATCGTATCCGATGTGGAAAGCAGTATCGTTTCCGGGGATGATCTGTATATCCTTGACCTGTGCTGTGGAAAGAGCTACCTGAGCTTTGCGCTTTACTACTATTTTACTACGATCCGCGGTCTTAACGTGACGATGGACTGCGTAGATCTAAAGAAGGATGTCATTGATTTTTGCGCGGAGCTTGCTGAAAAACTTGGATTTTCGGGTCTGCGGTTTGTTGCCGGTGATATTCGTGATTTCCCCATTCTTAGGGCGCCTGACCTGACTGTGTCTCTGCACGCCTGCGATATTGCAACAGACATCGTGCTTGCAAAGGGTATCGATTCCGGATCTCGGGTGATCCTCTCCACTCCCTGCTGCCACCACGAAATGATGCATCAGTTGAAGCCACAGGGCAGGTATACAGACTTCCTGCTGGAACACTCTATATTGAAGCAAAAGCTGGCGGACGCCGCAACTGACGCCCTTCGCTGCAAAGCGCTGCAGATCAACGGATATGATGTGACAGCGCTGGAACTGATCGATCCGGAGGAAACACCGAAGAACGTGCTGATCCGCGGTGTCAAGCGCGAGGGTATCAATCCGCATCATAAGGAACAATTGATTGCAGAATACACGCAGATCTGCGAATCCCTTGGCATTCATCCATATCTGTGGGACGGATATATCAAATAAGATAAACCGGAGGTCAAATGTGACCTCCGGTTTTCAATTAATTGGTTTCTCTGGCCAGAATACGGTTGAGAAGTTCTGATTCTATTCGGTTCATAGTGTGCATAGGATTATAAACGATTGCCTCGCAGTACCTGCGGGAATAGCCGCTGCAGCGTTTCTGCACCAAACCGGATGCAGCCAACATCTTCTTATCCTGGGGCACAGACCACATATAACTGCCAGGCATCGTCTTCAGTAGCGTCAACTGGGCATGTCTGTCGACTGTGTAGATTTGGCTGCTCCCTGCATCGTCAATCTTACTGGGTCTAAAGTTATTGTCACTATGTGTGATCTGGATGTATGAAAGCAGATCATCTGCTTTGATCTTCTGCCGGTTTGCAAGGGGATGGGAACTGTGCATAAGAATTACATCCTCATAGCTGGACAAAGTGCGATATGTCAATTTCGCGTCCTTGGCTAACTCTTGAAAATACTCCTCGTAGCCTTCACGAAAGCGAATGATACCTATTTCGGCGTGACCGGCCGCAAGAGAATCCAGCGTCTTTTTTGCGTGACATTCCCGTATTTCGATGTTGACATTCTGAGTTTCACATACACCCTTCAGAAAATCAGAGACCATTTGGAATACGACCGCAGAACGGGGTATGCAGATCCGCAGCCTGTCCTCCACCATCTGATGGGGACTCATCATTCGAATGGATTCCATTTCCCGAAGAATATTGTGGGCGTGCTGCAGAAAAACCTCTCCTCGTTCCGTAGGACGCACTCCATGGGTCGTCCTTATGAATATCGGGAAACCAACATCTTGCTCCATCTCCCGCAGGATCCTGCTTAGATTTGGCTGGCCAATGTACAGATTTTCTGCTGCCTGCGATATAGAGCGCACACGCTCAATTTCTACCACGTACTGAATATGCTTTATATTCATAAGCTCTCCCCTCTTCTCTGCTAAACTATATGAATTATAATATACCTTCAACAAAAAAGCAACTGACCATTAAAGTCAGTTGCTTTTATTGTTTTAGCCAAAGAGGACGATAAGAAACTGGGATACAAGCACCACAGCAAGCAGCGCGATGGGATATGTAGCGGCGTAAGCTGCAGCCACATCCTCCGTTTTGCAAACATTGATCAATGTTCCCAATGCAGGTGTGGAGGTCATACCGCCGGTGATAGAACCAAGGCTATTCAAAAGTGGCAGCTTCAGAATGTACTTTGCAATCAGGAAGCCCACAATCAAAGGCACAATGGTCATCACTGCACCATACAGGAAATAGATAGGCTTGAAGAACTTGACAAAGTCAGCGCCGCCGGAAATGCCGGCACCAGCTAAAAACAGCATAAGACCCAGTTCCCGCAAGTTGATCAGCGTCTTCTTGGGAGGCATAATGTTGACGCGGCCGATTCTGGAGAAATGGCCAAACACTAAGGACGATACCAAAGCACCGCCGGTGGTAGTTAGGGAGAAGCAAACGCCATCCAAACCCTTTGCTGTCAAAGGAATGCGGATATTGCCGATCACAAGGCCAACCAGCGCAGCCAAAGCAAAGGCGCACAGGCCCAGATCGTCGATCTCAATCAGCTTTCCGCCATAAGTTTTCTCAGCGCCGGCATCGACACTGGTGATCTTTTTGCGCTCTGCATCCATATCTGCTTTCATGATCTTGGGAATGATCTGAACAAACAGAACAACACCGACAACGCCAAACAGATACGCAATGCCATAGCCGACGGTCACTGCGGACTCATAGCGAGCTGCAAGCTCTGGGTTCACACTGTAGAAGTTAATAACTGTATCTTTTGCGGCGGTGAAACCGGGCGTTGTGGTGAGCGCACCGGACAGCAAGCCGTCAAGAATAGCTACAAACTCCTTGGGATCGTCCTCAAAACCTCTGCCTGCAAAATAGCATCCAACACAGGCCAATCCGCCTGCAAAGATAATACACACTCCCAGCAGAATGTAGGACTTGAAGTTTTTCTTCAGGTTGTTAAAGAAACGAGGGCCGGCAATAAAGCCAACTGATGTGACAAAGAAGACCAGTCCGAGGTTTTCCGTGATCTTCAGGCCGTTCTTAGCTGCCTCCGCAGAACCCAGTATTTCCTTGAAATCGCTGTAAAACAGTGCGCCAAACAAAAGCGCTACAACAAATACGCCAGCGGTTCCCAAAGAAACACCCTTGACGGTCACGCGACCCAGGAGGTAGCCAAGAGTCACGATGGCCATCAGAAAGAGCATCATAAACGGAACACCGCCAACACGGATAACGCCGTTAAACAATTCCATGGAAATGTCAACCTCCGTTAAATACGGTTATGGCACCTGGTGTAATCAGGCAGCAGCTTGGGAGATACTGCATCGCCATCAACGCCGGCTTCAGCGCGTTCCTGAGCGAATGCATCAATATGGCTAAGAGTAAGAGCACCAACGCTGACTTCTTTTGCCCTTTGAGACGCGTGGCGTCCGGCGTTTCGGCCAAAGACGATGATATCCAGCAAGCTATTGCCCATCAGACGGTTGCGGCCGTGAATACCACCCACAACCTCACCGGCTGCGTACAGGTTTTCGATATCGGTCTGGCCATCGTCGGTGATCTTAACACCGCCGTTCTGATAGTGGAGCGTTGGATAGATCAGGATCGGCTCTTTGCGAATATCGATGCCATGCTTACCGAACATGCGCATCATAGCAGGAATCCGCTTCTCAATCGTGCCTGCGCCGTGCTTCAGTTCGATCATAGGTGTATCCAGCCATACGCCGAAGCCTTCCGGGGTGGGCACGCCGTTGCCGCGGTCTGTACACTCACGGATAATGGATGCAGCAGATACATCACGGGTCTCCAGAGGATTCATAAAGACCTCGCCGTTGGCATTGACCAACATTGCGCCAACAGAACGCACCTTTTCTGTCACTAGAGCGCCATAGATCTGGGCAGGAAATGCCGCGCCGGTGGGGTGATACTGAAGGGTCTCCGGGTACAGCAGACGTGCGCCAGCACGGTATGCCAAAATCAGTCCGTCAGCGGTTGCGCCATAGTGGTTGGAGGTAGGGAATCCCTGATAATGGAGACGGCCAGCGCCGCCGGTTGCCAAAATCACAGTCTTTGCTCTTGCAACCATCAGCTCATTGGTCTCCATATTCATAAGGACTGCGCCGGCGCAACGACCGTTCTCGTCCTTAATCAGTTCAATAACAGATGTAAAGTCAACCACAGGTATATGTCTGTTAAGCACCTCGTCACGGAGAGTACGCATAATTTCAGCACCGGAATAGTCCTTGGCTGCGTGCATACGCTTCCGGGATGTACCGCCGCCATGGGTGGTGATCATTGTACCATCGGGAGTCTTGTCAAACTCAACGCCCAGCTCAGAGAGCCAGCGAATCGCCTCAGGGGCATCGGTCACAAGCTTGTAGAGAAGATCTTTTTGAGCAGCAAAGTGGCCGCCGCCAAAAGCATCCAAATAGTGCTGAGCAGGGCTGTCACCTGGCTTGTCAGCTGCCTGGATGCCGCCTTCTGCCATCATGGTGTTGGCATCGCCGATACGAAGCTTTGTCACGATCATGACATTTGCGCCATTCTCGTGGGCCTCGATGGCCGCGGAAGAACCTGCACCGCCGCCGCCGATTACCAAAACATCCACATCGTAATCAGGCTTTGTCAAGTCGACCTGATCCGATGCGATCCGTGCCTTGCCTTGCAGCAATTCTGCCAGCTCAACGGGAACTTTACCTCCCTTATTAGGACCGATCTTAAGCTCAGTGAACTGCTCCTGTCTGTAGTCAGGATGGTAGGTCTTCAGCAGAATATCCTTTTCTTCTGCTGTCATTCTGCGGGGATCCAAACGCATATTGGCTTCCCGTGCGGCTTCCACCTTTTTTATGGATTCCTGCATAAAGGTATCAGAATACATTGCACTTACCTCCTCACTTTTCAATCTCGCGGGTGTTATACAGTTCCTGCATTTCGCTGATGGGCTTGCCCATCAGATCTTCGAGCAGCAGCTCGTACTTACCGCTATTGATTTCATTGATCCGCTCGTCCAAGTGGTCACAGTGGGGCGCCAAATACTTGCCGTTGAGGCGGCGCGCCAGCATCGCAACCTGAGGATGAGAGATCTCCGCAGGGCACCGTGAGGAGCAGACACCGCACATAACGCAGTCAAAGGACTCCTCAGCGCACTTTTCATACTCACCGCGCTGGGCATAGGCGATATACTGCATAACATTCAGTCCCTGTGTGCAGGCATTGGTGCAGGCATTACAGCCGATACAGGAATAGATCTCAGGATACAGCTGCATCATAATCTGCTCTGTAGGCTTGACCTTCTCAATGTCGTAGACGGCCTTGACCAGCGGGAAGAAAGGCAAAGTAGCCACATACATATTATCTTCCACCTTGGTGGAGCAGGCCAGACAGGTACGCAGAGTCCGGTCGCCGGCAATGCGGTAAATTGTAGCGCAGGCACCGCAGAAGCCGTTTCGGCATCCGCAGCCGCGTACCAGCTGATAGCCGGCATATTCCATAGCCTCCATAATGGTCAGGCTCTCAGGAACTTCATATTTCTTACCGAAAAAATAGACAGTCACTAATTTATCCATTTGCTATTATCTCCTTAGTACTCATCAGGAAGTTCATCCAGCTGGTCGAAACGGAAAACAGGTCCGTCCTTGCAGACGTACTTATCGCCGATATTGCAGCGGCCGCACTTACCCAGCGCACACTTCATGCGAAGCTCCATGGTGGTATAGACCTGCTCTCTCGCAAAGCCCAATTCCATCAAACCTGCAAGGGTAAACTTGATCATAATGGGAGGGCCGCACATAAGTACAGTCTTTGCCGTGTCAAAAGCCAGTTCCTTCACATAATTGGGAACAAAGCCTACATGTCCGTCCCAGCCTTCCTGAGGGTTATCGATGGTCAGATGGACGGAAATGCCATCCTCCTTGCACCATTCGTTGATGATCTCGGGGAAATCCACCAGATCGTCCTTGGAACGGGAGCCATAGACAATATCGATCTTACCGTAGCGATCACGATAGTGACGGCAATAATTGATCACAGAGTGCAGCGGTGCAAGACCGATACCGCCGGCAATGAACAGCAAGTCCTTCCCTTTCAGCTCCGTATCCACGGGAAAACCGTTGCCGTAGGGACCGCGGATGGTCACCTGCTGGCCGGGTTCCATCGCATGCAGCCATTGTGTCACGCAGCCGCACTTCTTAATCGAAAAGTCCAGATACTCTTCCGTGGGAGAAGACGTAATGGAGAACAATGCCTCGCCAACACCGGGAATAGACAACATAGCGCACTGTCCCGGAATGTGAATGAAGGGCTTTTTGCCATCCACGCCGATCACCCGGAAGGTCTTAACGTCCGGTGTATCCGTGCGGATCGTGGTCACTACACCCAACATAGGGATTAACGGGTCGTGTCTCATTTGGCAGCCTCCTTCAATTTTTTTGCCACCTTCACAATGTTCATATGAATGGGACATTTTTGCAGGCATCTACCGCAACCGACGCAGCCAAATACGCCGTTGTTGTTGCTGGGATAGTACACAAGCTTATGCATGAAACGCTGACGGAACCGCTCCTTCTGGGTGGGGCGGTTTGTGCCGTGGGCCATCATGGTAAAGTCGGAATACATGCAGCTGTCCCAGCAGCGGAAGCGCCGTACCTGCCTGCCGTCATCAAAGTCCTGCACATCATAGCACTGGCAGGTAGGACACACGAATGTACAAGTACCGCAGCCCAGGCAGCTCTCAGACAGTTCTGCCCAAACATTGCTGTTAAACAGTTCCAGAAGCTTTTCGCTCTCGAAGCCGGAAAGGTCCAGGTTGCTCAGCGGCAGTTTTGCAAGGATCTGACGGGTCTTCTCCTGTGCAGATACCACGGCTGCATCGTCACAGTCCGTGAGCATAGAAATCTCTGCAGTGAGAGCCTCGCCCTTTTCCGTATTCGCGCGCCAATAAAGATTATCCTCATCCATCCAGCAGGTGATATCTCCTGCGGGATTGGCAGCATCAATGCCGAATGCGCCGCAGAAGCAGGTCTCAGCCGGGCGGGTACAGGCCATTGTGATGACAAGTCCGTTTTCCCGGCGGGTCTGATAGAAAGTATCCACAGGATCGCTTAAGAAGACAGTATCCAGGATATCAAAGCTGCGGCAGTCGCAGGCCCGTACGCCAAACACTACAAAGGGGTCTGCAGCGTCACGGTTTTCAATGATCTCCATAGTCTTACCGGACACCTTAAAATTGACGATATTCTCCACCTGGGGGAAGAACAGATCCTTGGCGCTGCGAACGGTGTTCAGCTTGTCGGTGAGGGTAATGCCTTCAGCCCACAGGGTAAACTTCGCCTGTCCGGCACCGTCATCAGCAGGAATGTAGAGCTGCTTCATGCCGGCAATGGCAGCAAACAGATTCGGCAGATCGGTGCGCAGGATTTTCTTCATCATTTTGCACCTCCCCTTTCGTGAACGACAGAGGGTTCGCAATCATCAAATGTAAAGTCCGTCAGCGGAGACTTTGTCTCCATATCGGCGCCTGCTTGATAGACACCGTAAAGTTCATTGATATCCTTAATGAACTTGCGGTTGAGTAGGTGCAGAGGGATGTTCTGGGGACATACACGGCTGCACTCGCCGCAGTCTGTGCAACGGCCTGCCACGTGGAAGGCGCGGATAATGTGGAACAGATTCTCCTCAAAGGGGTCAGCAGCTGCCTTATTCCGCACGCCGGACTTATCGTTATCAAAGACACACTTCTCGCAGCTGCAGGCGGGACATACATTACGGCAGGCATTGCAGCGGATGCACCGGGACAATTCCCCTCTCCAGAAGGCAAATCTTTCCTCAGGGGACATTGCTTCCAGTTCAGCAACGCGGTCAAACCGATCACTCTCCTGCTCACTTCCCTGCTCACCCAGCATCTCATCAAACACAACAACTTTTTTGCTCTTGCAGACAGTGCAGCGCTCCAGAAGGCAATCCGTACGGGAAAGACTCTTGTTGCCATAGAGGCTCTCGATAGTCAGCGTGTCGCCCTCTTCCTTCACGGCAACAACGCCCTCACAGCCTGCTGCGCGGATCTTCTCCATATCCAGCATGCCCTCACAGGAAATGCCAACAACATAGACATTATCCCGCAAAATCCGATGCTCTTTCAGCAACTGCTGGAAAGAATAGGAATCACAAGGCTTCAGGAATACGGCAACTTTGCCACCGGATCTGGACTGTGCAATCAAATACTTGGACAGGTTTGCGCCAGAGAAACCGGAATACACAAAATCCGTCTCAACCTCATCAGCAGATGCAAAGACCGCAGGTGTCAGATCGTAGAAGAACTCACCGGCCTTCCAACCGATCACGCGGTCGACGGTGCCGGTGCGAAGCAGTTCCAGCGCTTTATTTTTTATTCCTTGCTGCATCGCAGATCCTCCAATCTCCGGTTCGGGCCGAGTTTCATAATGGTTTCTGTGAACTCATTCATAGTAGCAGCAAACTTTGCGCCCTCCGCTGCTGAGACCCACTCCACGCGGGTGCGGCCACGCTCAATTCCCATAAAGTCAAGAAGTGAAAACAGCAGTGTCATACGCCGGCGAGCGTAGTAGTTGCCGGTAGTGTAGTGGCAGTCACCGGGGTGGCAGCCGCAAAGGATCACACCGTCAGCGCCCTTCTGAAATGCCCGGAGGACAAACATTGGGTTCAGCCGGCAGGAACAAGGAATGCGAATGATCTTCACGTTTGCAGGATACTGAAGACGGTTGGTGCCGGACAAGTCAGCGCCTGCATAGGAGCACCAGTTGCAGCAGAATGCCACGATTGTAGGCTCGAAATGTTCATTTACCGACATATAGCATCCACCTCCGCCATAATTTGTTTATTAGAGAATCCCTTCAGATCCATCGCTCCGCTGGGGCAAGCCACGGTACAAGCGCCGCAGCCCTGGCAGACAGCAGGATTGACCTGAGCGACCCGGCGAACGAGAGTCGTTCTGTTGGGTCCCCGGAACTCTTTATCAACATAAGTAATCGCGCCATAGGGACAGACCTTCTCACAACTGCTGCAGCCGTTGCACATCAGTTCATCCGGCTGGGCAGTGCAGGGGTTGCAGGTAAGATTGTCTTTGCAAAGCAGGCCAATGACCTTGGCTGCGGCGGCGCTGGCCTGTGCCACAGTCTCGGGAATATCCTTAGGGCCCTGGCATGCGCCGGACAGGAAAATGCCGGCAGTGGGGCTCTCAACGGGCCGCAGCTTGGGATGGGCTTCCGTAAAGAAGTCGTTGGTGTCCATAGAGGCGGTCAGCTTAGTCGCCAACGGGCGGGCAGACTCGTCCGGCTCGATTGCAGCAGCCAGGACAACCATATCCGCATCGATATGCAGCTGCTGACCACCCAGCAGGTCAGAAGCCTGAACCTTCAGCTTGCCGTCCTGAGGCACGACCTTGCCAACCATACCCTTGATGTAGTGGACACCGTATTCCTCAACTGCCCGGCGGTAGAACTCGTCAAAGTTCTTGCCGGGGGTACGCACGTCAATATAGAATACATAGACATCCGTGTCGGGATACTTTTCGCGGCAGAGCATTGCATGCTTGGCTGTGTACATACAGCAGATCTTGGAGCAGTAAGGCTTACCCTTCTCATCATCGCAGCGGGAGCCGACACACTGGACGAACACGATGGTATGGGGATGCGTTCCATCAGAGGGCCGCAGAAGCGTACCGCCGGTAGGTCCGGCAGCATTCATCAGTCTCTCAAACTCAAGGCTGGTGACCACATCAGGGCTCTGAGAATAAGCAAACTCGTCATACTTGTCCAGCTTAATGGGGTTAAATCCCGTGGCAACAACGATAGCGCCGTACTCCTGCTGGATCAGTTCGTCCTTCTGTTGATAATCGATAGCGCCTGCAGTACAGACCTTGGAGCAGACGCCGCACTTGCCGGATTTCAGCATAGTGCAGTAGTCAGCATCAATGGTAGCCACCTTGGGTACTGCCTGGGCAAAGGGAATGTAGATGGCGCGGCGGTTGTCCAGCCCCAGATTAAAGGCGTTGGGCACTTTCTTCTGAGGGCATTTTTCCGTACACAGGCCGCAGCCGGTACACTTGGTCTCATCCACATAACGGGCCTTTTTCTTGATCGTCACCTGGAAATTGCCAACAAAGCCCTTGACGCTTTCCACCTCAGAGTAGGAGTAAATATGGATCTTCTCATTCTGAGCGGCATCCACCATCTTAGGCGTCAGGATGCAGGCAGCGCAGTCCAATGTGGGGAAGGTCTTGTCAATCTGAGTCATCTTACCACCGATTGTCGGCTGCTTTTCAACGATGTCCACATCGAAGCCGGCGTCGGCAATATCCAGCGCAGTCTGGATGCCGGCAATGCCGCCTCCAATGACCAGCGCACGTTTCTTAACAGGGCTGGTACCGGCGGTCAGAGGTGCATTTAAGTGGACCTTGGCAATGGCGGCGCGGCCAAGGATCACAGCCTTTTCCGTGCCGATTTCCTTATCTTTATGTATCCAGGAGCACTGCTCACGGATATTGGCAATTTCCACCATATGGGCATTGAGACCGGCCTTCTCGCAGGTCTTACGGAAGGTTGCTTCATGCATTCTGGGAGAGCAGGAACAAATGACCACACCGGTCAAATTATACTTATGGATGCTCTCCTGGATCATCTCCTGACCGGCCTGAGAGCACATATACTGGTAATTTGTAGAGAAGACAACGCCGGGTTCCTGTGCCAGAACCTGAGAGACCTTTTCTACATCCACTGTTGCCGCAATATTACTGCCGCACCAGCAGACAAAAACACCGATTCTCTGCATCTGGTTTCTCCTCACTTTCTATACTTGCGGAATGCGCTGGTAATCGCCTGCTGGGGCATTTCTTCATCCAGCAGTTCAGGAATCGCATCCGGCTTTAAATGTGTTTTATCTTGCTGACGGATAACAGCAGTACGCACTGCCTCGATCAGCTTGGCAGGCTCTACGCTTCTGGGGCAGCGCTCTATGCAAGCAAAGCAGCTCAGACAGGTATAGATGCCTTTGGAGTTCATAAGTTCCTCAATACGGCCGTTTTCAACCATATCCACAAACTGATGGGGGTGGTACTCCATCTCATCGAATGCGGGGCAGGATGCAGTGCACTTGCCGCACTTCATGCATTTTCTGGGATTGACCCCGGAAATGCGTTTTACAAAATCAATCATTGTCTGCCTCCTTCACACCCAGTGCCTGGGCCAGCAGCTCCGTGAAGTACTTAACCTCCAGGCCGTCCGTGGCATTCTCCTTCAGATTGTACATACACAACGGGCAGGCGGTGATCAGCATTTCTGCGCCCTGTGCCCGGGCGTTATCCATAATGGCGTCCACCTTCTTCTGGGCATAAGCGCGATTTTCAATGGTACAGTAGCCGCCGCAGCATTCGTTTCTCCGGGCGTAGATCACCGGCTCTGCGCCAATTGCACGGATAAAGTCCTCAATAATGGTGGGATTCTCCGGATCGTCGAAGCCCATTTCCTTGCCGGGGCGCAGGAGCATACACCCGTAGTAAGCGCCGATTTTCATACCGGTCAGAGGATTGACAAACTTCTGCTTCAGATTGTCGAAACCAATCTTATCTCTAAGTACCTCCAGATAATGGAGCACGTTGGTCTCGCCGCCGTAGGGCGTATCCAGTTTTAAGTAGCGGTTGGCCTTATCCCGGATATTCCCATCCTTCTGTACATCCAGATTTACACGCTTAATCACGTGATGGCAGGCAGAGCAAAGGGTGACAAGGTCTCTTCCCTGCTCACGGGCAGATGCCAGAGCACGGACAGAACTCAGACGCGTTGCAATCTCATCCTTCGCCATAGGGTACACTGCACCGCAGCACTGCCACAAAGGGAGTTCTTCCAGCTCAAAGCCCAGTGCGATAGCAGCAGCCCTGCCCCACATATCCAGTTCCTTACCCTTGGTTTTCAGGGTACAGCCCGGGAAATACGAGTAAGTCATAATCAATCACCTTTTCTTAAATCATCTGTTCGGGGTGGAAAACTTCATCAAATTGTTCACCGGTGAGGAAGCCAAGCTTGACACAGGCTTCCTTTAAGGAAATGTTCTCCTTAAAGGCCAGCTTTGCAGTCTTTGCTGCATTCTCATAGCCGATGTAGGGATTCAGCGCGGTCACCAGCATCAGAGAATTATGCAGGTTATGCGCCATCTTCTCCCGGTTGGCCTTGATGCCAACAACACAGTTGTTATTAAAAGAAATCATTGCATCGGCCAGCAAGCGCGCGGACTGCAGGAAATTGTAAATGCACACAGGCATAAATACATTCAGTTCAAAGTTGCCCTGGGAGGCTGCAATGCCAACAGCCACATCGTTGCCCATGACCTGTACAGCAACCATGGTGACAGCCTCACACTGAGTAGGATTGACCTTGCCGGGCATAATAGAAGAGCCGGGCTCATTTTCGGGAATGAAAATCTCTCCCAGACCGTCGCGGGGACCGGATGCCAGCCAGCGGACATCGTTTGCGATCTTCATCAGATCGGCTGCCAGCGCCTTCAGCGCGCCGTGGGCAAAGACCAGCTCATCCTTAGAGGTCAAAGCGTGGAACTTATTCTCCTCGGTGCAGAACTTTGTGCCGGTAAGCTGAGAAACCGCCTCGGCAACAGCAACATCAAAGCCCTTAGGGGCATTCAGTCCGGTACCGACTGCAGTTCCGCCCAGCGCCAGCTTTTTCAGTTCCGGCAGGGACAGCTCCAGCAGCGTCTTATCCTTCTCCAGACTGCTTCTCCAACCGGAGATCTCCTGGGAGAAGGATATCGGCGTAGCGTCTTGCAGATGCGTACGACCGGACTTCACAATACCCTGGTTCTCTTCTTCCAAATGCCGGAATGTAGCGATCAGCAGCTCCACCGCAGGAATAACCCGATTCTCGATGGCAGCAACCGCGGCAATATGCATTGCGGTGGGGAATGTATCATTAGAGGACTGGCTCATGTTGATGTCATCATTGGGATGCAGTAGCTTCTTGCCTGCGATCTCATTGCCCCGATTGGCGATGACTTCATTGGCATTCATATTAGACTGAGTACCGGAGCCGGTCTGCCAAACGACCAAGGGAAAATGCTCATTCAGACTGCCGGAGATCACTTCATCGCAGGCAGCACTGATCGCCGACAGCTTTTCATCGGTCATTTTTTCCGGGCGGAGCTGATGATTGGCAATGGCAGCCGCCTTCTTCAGAATACCAAATGCGTGGGTAATCTCTCTGGGCATGGTTTCCAAGCCAACGCCTATGGGGAAATTGTGGTGACTTCTTTGGGTCTGCGCGCCCCAATACTTGTCTGCGGGGACCTTTACCTCACCCATAGAATCATGTTCGATCCGATATTCCATACAATACATCCTCCATGTTTTTAATCAGTACACATAGTTCTCCAAGCTAAATCAGTACAATTATACCGAATTATGAGCAAAACTTGAAATGCTTTTTTCTGTAATTATATATCACTTTTGATATATGTCAAATAGATTGAGACATAATAGTTCAAATATTACATACAAACTACGCACATTCCATAATAAATGAGGTGAAAGTTTATGTGCACAGCAATCACATTTCAGGCGAAGAATCATTATTTTGGTCGAAATCTCGACTTGGAATATCACTATCGGGAATCAGTCACAGTGACACCCAGAAACTACCAATTCCCATTTCGGAGAACGGAAGCGATCTCAGCGCATTATGCAATGATCGGAATGGCAACTGTTGATAACTGCTATCCCCTGTATTACGATGCGACAAATGAGTGTGGGCTGAGTATGGCCGGACTCAATTTCCCGGGAAATGCTGTTTACCTTCCGGAGGATCATGAGTCAACCAACATTACACCTTTTGAACTGATACCATACATTTTATCTATTTGCTCAGATGTGGATCAGGCAGAAGAACGCCTTAAACACATACGCTTGGTTGACATTCCCTATAGTCTGCGGTATCCTCTGACGCCACTGCATTGGCTTATAGCTGACAAAACTCGTTCAATAACACTCGAGCCCACATCTGAGGGCTTGAAGCTCTACGACAATCCTATCGGCGTGCTGACAAACAATCCTCCCTTTGACTATCATTTGCATAACATTGCGAACTACCTGAACCTGACACGGGACGAGGTGACAAACCGTTTCGCGCCGCAATATGAGATTAGGCCATACAGTCGGGGTTTGGGTGCGATAGGCCTACCCGGCGACCTTTCCTCCGGCTCTCGCTTTGTCAGAGCAGCATTTACAAAACTGAACTCTGTACGTCCTGACACCGAAGATACCAGTGTCAGTCAGTTCTTTCACGTTTTGGGTGCAGTGGAACAGCAAGCCGGCTGCGTTAAGGTAGGGGAACATTTTGAAAAGACCGTCTATTCCAGTTGCTGCAACACAGATAAGGGCATCTACTACTACAAAACCTACGAAAACTCACAAATCACCGGGGTCTGCATGCATAACACGGATCTCGACCGTACGCAACTAATCAGCTATCCCCTTTTAACCAGTCAGCAAATACGGATGGAGAACTAAATGACGGCTCTGCCATGAATGACAGAGCCGATTATTTCGCAAACCAACAATTTGTCCAACCATTTGCTTCAAAAAAACGCAATTTTAATGAACATTTCCTCTTTATTTATAAGAACAATCGTTATATAATGGAAAAAAGTCTTAACTGGAGGGATTTTTATGAGAATTGTCATTAAAATCGGTACCAGCACTCTTGCGTATCCTACCGGCCACCTGAATATCCGGCGGGTCGAGGAATTGTGTAAAATCATCAGCGATATTAAAAACGCAGGCAATCAGGTGATCGTTGTGTCTTCCGGCGCGATTGCAATGGGCATTGGAAAGCTTGGTTTGCTGGAGCGTCCCAAAGACATTCCCACTAAGCAGGCTGCCGCCGCTGTAGGTCAGTGCGAACTGATGTACATATACGACAAACTGTTCAGCCAGTACAATCACACCGTCGCTCAGCTTCTGATTACCAGTGAAGATGTTGAAAACGACACCCGGCACAACAATTTCAGCAATACTCTTGCCCGACTGTTGGAGCTGGATGTTATTCCTATCATTAACGAGAACGATACTGTCGCCACCAAAGAAATCGTAATCGGCGATAATGATACCCTTGCTGCCATTGTGGCGCAGAGCGTCTGCGCGGATAAATTGGTCCTGCTCTCCGATATCGACGGCCTGTACACCGCAGACCCTCACCTTGACCCCAACGCACAACTCATTCGCCTGGCCAATAAAGTCGATGACAGCATCTCTGCCTTGGCAGGAGCAAGCAGCAGCAATCTGGGCACAGGCGGTATGGTGACAAAGCTGGAGGCTGCTAAAATCTGCCTGGACTGCGGCTGTGATATGGTCATTACCAACGGTGACACCCCTTCCAATCTCTACGACATCGTAGACGGCAAGCTGGTAGGTACAACATTCACGGAGAAAGCCTATGATTAATCTACTCAAGTCTGCAAAGGCAGCCAAAACAGAAGTATCCCTGCTCACAACAGAGCAGAAGAACAATGCTTTGCTCGCAATGGCGGATGCTTTGCTGGCCCACAAGGAGCAGATCCTTGCCGCAAACGAGATGGATATGGCACAGGCAAGCTCCTCCATCTCCCCTGTCATGCTGGATCGCCTTCGGCTTACGGAGGAGCGGATCGCAGGTATGGCCCAGGGCATCCGTGATGTCGCATTACTGCCAGACCCAGTCGGCCTTCAGCTGGACGCTTACACAAATGCTGCAGGTCTTCTAATTACTAAGGTTTCCACCCCCATCGGCGTCGTTGCCATCATCTACGAGAGCCGCCCCAATGTCACCAGTGATGCGGCAGCTCTTGCTCTCAAGAGTGGCAATGTCTGTATTCTCCGGGGCGGCAAAGAAGCCTACAGATCCGCCAGCGCCATTGTAGATGCTCTTCGCTCGGGCTTGAAGACCGTGGGCATAACCCAGAACGCGGTAAATCTTGTGTCTGACACTTCCCGGGAAAGCGCCACCGCTCTTATGAAAGCGCAAGGTTTTGTAGATCTTCTGATCCCCCGGGGCGGCGCAGGTCTGATCAATGCCTGTGTACAACAGGCAACCGTTCCCTGCATCGCAACCGGCACCGGCATCTGCCACATTTATGTGGAAAAGACCGCCGATCTTGAGATGGCGCTGAACATCCTTGACAATGCCAAAACAAGTCGCCCCAGCGTCTGCAACGCCTGTGAGGTCCTGCTGGTCGATAAAGAAATCGCAGGCAACTTCTTACCCCGCGTCCGGGAACGGCTGGTCAAGAGCCGTCAAAACCCCGTAGAGCTGCGTCTGGATTCCTATGCCGCAAATATTATCCCCGGAACGCCCGCCGGTGAACTGGATTTTGACACGGAGTTTTTGGACTATATTCTTGCTGTCAAATGTGTCGATGGCGTCAAGGAGGCAATTGAACACATTGCCGCCCACTCCACCGGCCACAGTGAGGCAATTGTCACGAACGACGAAAGAGCAAAAGCTACCTTTACGGCCTGCGTTGACAGCGCGGCAGTCTATGTGAACGCTTCTACCCGCTTTACTGACGGCGGCGAGTTCGGTCTTGGATGCGAAATGGGTATTTCCACCCAAAAGCTTCACGCAAGAGGACCGATGGGACTTCGTGAACTGACTAGCTATAAGTATATTGTTCAGGGCGAAGGTCACATCAGATAGGAGAATATATGAAATACGGTTTCATCGGCTGCGGCAATATGGGCAGCGCCATTGTCAGAGCTTTATCACTGAATACGAATGATATCATGATCACGGATCGTTCCGGTAAGGCTGCCAGCCTTGCGCGGGAACTTGGTTGCATCTACGGTGACAACGAGACTGTCGTCAATACTTGCCAGCGGATTTTGCTTGCGGTCAAGCCCCAGATGATGGCTGATGTTCTAAAACCCCTTCAGTCGATCCTGCAAGCAAGAAAGCCCCTGCTCATCTCTATGGCGGCGGGTCTCACCATCTCCCGGATTGAAGAGATGGCTGGTACTTCCCTACCCGTTGTCCGCATTATGCCCAACACGCCTGTAGCTGTAGGTCGCGGTCTGACACTATACTGCCGCAACAGTCTCGTTGATGATGCTCTGCTGGCGGATTTTCTCACAGATGTCGCTCCCTGCGGCCGCTGGGATATGCTGTGCGAGGAACTGATTGACGCGGCAGGTGTTATATCAGGCTGTGGTCCTGCTTACATGTACATGTTTATGGACGCGCTTGCGAAAGGCGCAGAATCCTGCGGCGTCCCTTTGGACAAAGCGCTGTCCTACGCGGCAGATACTATGACAGGCGCCGCTGAGATGATCCGCCAGAACAAGGGCACGCCGGAAGCTCTCAGAAATGCCGTCTGCTCCCCCGGCGGAAGCACCATCGCAGGTGTCCGCGTTTTGGAAGAGAACGGGTTCACTGAAGCGGTTATGGAATGTGTAAAAGCCGCTTACAAGCGGAATCAGGAACTAGGCAAATAAGAAACATCCACCGATTATAATCGGTGGATGTTTTTATTAGTAGATCGCTCTGACACGGAGTACACCGTTAATCTTGCTGAGTTCGGCAATTGCGCTGCCGGAGGGAACACTGTCAAGGTCCAGCATTGTGTATGCATACTCCCCTTTACTACGGTTCATCAGATCAGAAATATTGATATTCTCATTGGCAAGAACAGAGGTGAACTGTCCCAAGGAGTTGGGAATGTTTCTGTGGAGGATCGTCAAACGCATTGCCTTGGTACATTTACCCATATTGCAGGCGGGGAAATTGACAGAGTTTGCAATATTGCCGTTCTTCAAATAGTCCATCACCTGCTTAATGGCCATCTTTGCGCAGTTATCCTCAGACTCCTCGGTCGATGCGCCCAGGTGAGGAATTGCCACGACGCCAGCCATGCCGGCAGTTCTGTCATTAGGGAAGTCTGTGATGTAGCGGCTCACCTTTCCGGAAGCCAGTGCTTCTTCCAATGCATCGTCATCCACCAGCAGATCACGGGCAAAGTTCAGCAATACAACGCCGTCCTTCATCTTGGCAATTGCTTCCCGGTTGATCATCTTCTTGGTATCGTCCAGGAGAGGAACATGCAAGGTAATGATATCGCAATTTTCGTAAATCTCATCCCTGGTCTTGACGGGAATGATGTTGCTGTCCAGATGCCAGGCTGCATCAATGGAGATGTAAGGATCGCAACCATAGACAGTCATGCCCAGCTTGCAAGCTGCATTGGCAAGAGGCCCGCCAATGGCGCCCAGGCCGATAACGCCAAGGCTTTTGCCGGCGATCTCGTGTCCGGCAAACTTGGACTTGCCCTTTTCCACCTGCTTGGCAACATCGGGAGTATCTTTAATGGACTGTACCCAATTGATACCGCCAACAACATCGCGACTGCCCAGCAGCATGCCGCAAATGGCGAGTTCTACCACACCGTTGGCGTTGGCGCCGGGGGTATTAAACACGACGATACCCTGTTGGGCGCAACGGTCCAAGGGGATGTTGTTCACGCCTGCGCCGGCTCTTGCCACCGCAAGCAGGTCCTGGGTAAAGTCCATATCGTGCATGGCAGCGCTGCGGACCACAATAGCCTGCGCACGCTCAATATCCTCGGTCCTTTGGTACTCATCTGTCCAAATAGCAGTACCTTTATCGGAAATATTGTTCAAATAATAATACTGATACATATTCCTACCTCTTATGTATGGCTGTCTTCGAAATCCTTCATAAAGGCAACCAGTTTTTCAACGCCCTCGATGGGCATCGCATTGTAAATACTTGCACGCATGCCGCCAACACTGCGGTGGCCCTTCAGATTAACAAAACCTGCTGCCGTTGCAGCCTTGACAAACTCAGCATCCAAGTCCTCATTACCTGTCACGAAAGGTACATTCATGAGGGATCTGTCTTCCTTGCGGACAGTACCCTTGAAGAGCTTACTGGAATCCAGGAAATCATAGAGGATCTTTGCCTTCTGCTCGTTCTGCTTCTGAATAGACTCCAGGCCGCCCATCTTTTTCAGCCACTTGAACACCTTGCCGCAAATGTAGATGCCGTAGGCGGGGGGTGTGTTATACATTGAGCCGTTATCGGCGTGGATCTTATACTGCAGCATTGTAGGTGTGCCGGGCAGCACGTCTTCAGTGATCAGGTTCTCGCGAATGATAGCAATCACAACGCCTGCAGGACCAATATTCTTCTGTACACCACCGTAGATCATACCGTACTTTGTCACATCTACCGGTTCAGACAGGAAGCAGGAGGAAACATCGGATACCAAAAGCTTTCCCTTTGTATTGGGCAGTGTGTGAAACTTAGTCCCGTAAATAGTGTTGTTTTCGCAGATATACACATAGTCTGCATCCTCACTGATGGGTAAATCCGAGCAATCGGGGATGTAAGAGAACGTCTTATCGGCAGAGGATGCTACTGCATTTGCCTTGCCATATTTCTGAGCTTCCTGGTATGCCTTCTTTGCCCACTGTCCGGTAATGATGTAGTCAGCAACGCCGTTCTTCATCAAGTTCATGGGGATCATCGCAAACTGCTGGGAAGCACCGCCCTGCAGGAACAAAACCTTGTAGTTATTGGGAATATTCATTAAGTCCCGCAGATCGGCCTCGGCCTCATCAATGATCTGCTGATAGGCTTTAGATCTGTGGCTCATTTCCATAACGGACATACCGGTGCCGTTATAATCCAGCATCTCAGCAGCTGCCTCCAAAAGGACTTCCTCCGGCAAAACGGCCGGACCTGCAGAAAAGTTATACACTCTTGCCATTTTCTTTTCCTCCTACTTAATCAGCATTTCCATCAAACGGTAGCCGTCCGGCTGAAAAACGCCGGTCGCTGCAGCAGTCTTCTCGGAGAAAGTGGTCTGCTTTCTCTCCGTGCTGGTACTGTCGTACAGCAAATAAGGTACCGGATCTGAAGTGTGTGTGCGCTTGCAAATGGGTGTGGGATGGTCCGGAAGAACAAGCATACGATAGCTTTCACCGGCTTGATCCAGTGCGCCCTTAACCACAGAGATCACATTCTTATCGATCTCCTCGATGGATTGTACTTTGTTGGCGATATTGCCCTGGTGACCCATCTCATCGGGAGCCTCTACATGTATGTACGCAAAGTCCTGTCCGTCCTCCAGCAGGGCCTTAATTGCAGCCTTGGCCTTGCCGAGATAGTTCGTATCCAGCGAGCCCGTTGCGCCCTCTACATACGCAACATCGATACCCGCGCCGACTGCAATACCCTTGAGCAGATCCACTGCAGAGATCATTGTGCCGGTCAGGCCGGTCTTTTCACTAAAGTTTTGAAGAGAAGGTTTCGTACCTGCGCCCCAGAACCACAGAGAGTTTGCCTTGTTCTTCCCCTCTTTTGCTCTTTGAATATTCAAATGATGGTTGTTGAGCACATCAAAGCTTCTCTCCATCATCTGCCGGAAAGCTTGATTTTCAGGTAGAAACGGCCCGATCACTTTACCGAGATGATCGTGAGGTGCTTCCAGATCCAGTATCTCTCCACGATCCCATACTGTAATATGGCGGTAGCTGGTACCGGTATAGAAGCGGAAGGTATCATTCTGAAAAGCATCCCGTATTGCATCCATCAGAATATCGGCATCCTCCGTTGAGATCTCACCGGAACTGTGATCAAGAATTGTCTTCTCAGCATAGGGTTCGTCTTCAGACAGCGTGACGATATTGCACCGGAAGATCACATCCGTTTCCTTCATAGAAACACCGACACTCAACGCTTCCAGGGGAGATCGTCCGGAATAGCATTTGTCGGGGTCGTAGCCCATTACAGCGAGGTTTGCTACATCACTGCCGGGCTTCATGCCGTAAGGCACCGTCTGTGCCATTCCCATTTCGCCGAAACAGGCCATTGCATCCATGCAGGGCGTAGTCGCGTATTCCATAGGCGTTTTACCGCCGAGTTCTTCGATTGGCAGGTCAGCCATACCGTCGGCCAGCACGATTACATACTTCATATGTATCCCTCCAACACAGTGTCCTCTTGTGGCGCACAAATGCTTTTATACATAGTACCACCATTCTTTTCAAATTACAATATTGAAAAATAAAATTATCTCAAATTGCCAAAACGGGCCGACTTTTCAATGACAATTTGGAAAATATAGCAAAAGTTCCCGGCAAAGAAACGCTCTGCCGGGAACCAGTTATAATTTTGCGAACGGCAAAAAGATCAGATAATGCTGATCTTGTATTTCTCAAGCCAGAAATTAATCTGCAGCATATAGGCAATGGTTTGTGGCAATTTCATGAGCTGTCCATACCAGGGCCATGTAAACTCTGCTCTGAAAAGATCCTTCAGAGCATCTCGGTTCATAATACTGTAGATGGGCGCATCCGTACGCTCAAGTAGCGTTTCAAACTGCTTACTGACCGCTTGTAGGTAGCCTGGGTCGTATGTTTTTGGGTAGGGACTCTTTTTCCGCCAAAGAACTTCATTTGGCAGGAGTCCCTCCATGGCATGACGAAGAAGGCCCTTTTCCCTGCACTCGTAGTCCTTGTATGACCAAGGGACACCATAGAGATATTCTGCGATCCGATAGTCACAAAACGGCACGCGTACCTCAAGACCGCAGGCCATGCTCATCCTGTCCTTACGGTCTAGGAGCGTCTGCATAAACCACGCTTGATTCAAATTGACCATCTCCTTTGTTCGCCTTTCTTCAGCATTAGTACCGGGCAGGATATCGCTGTCAGCGATACTCATCATATAATGTTCGTTCACAAACGCTTCCGCGTCCAGACTCCTGGCAATATCCGGATGCAGGAGCTGCGCCCGCTGAGTCGTATTTTGCGCCCAGGGGAATCCGTTCAAAGCCCGTATCTCGGGGTCTCTGTACCAAGGATATCCGCCAAAAATCTCATCCGCGCACTCTCCCGACAACGCCATTTTGACCTCAGGTCTAATGTGCCTGCAAAATGCCAGCAGAGAAAAGTCCACATCCGCCATACCTGGCAAATCCCTGGCAACGGTTGCGTTTTCCAGTTCATTCAGCAAATCTTCCGGCGTCAGTACAGTGTACTTATGCTGCGTATGGAGGTATTCCTGCATCAGGGCAATATAACTGTTATCGGAATTGGGTTGGAACTTGCCGGGAACAAAGTATTTCTCGTTATTCTTATAGTCAACTGAAAAGGTTGCTAAGGCCTCTCCCCTTTTCCTCTGCTCTATAGCGCATACAGATGTTATAATGCTGGAATCAAGACCACCGGACAAAAATGTTCCCATCGGCACATCTGACACCATCTGTCGCTGGATGGCATCCGTCACAAGGTATCGAATATACTCTACGGTTTCCTGAAAGCTGTGCGTATGCTCTCGATCCTTCAGCTTCCAGTATTGCCACCATTTCAATTGACCTCGAGAGTAAAACCCGCAGCAGCCTGGCTTTAGCTCAAAAACATTTCGAAACACACCACTGCCCGGTATCCTGCCCGGCCCCATCAGAATCACCTGCGCGGCGCCATCACGATCAAGTTCTCTGGGAACGCCTGGATATGTAAGAATCGTTTTAATTTCTGATGCGAAAAGCAGGCCGTTAGAATACTGCGTGTAAAACAGTGGCTTGACTCCCATTCTGTCACGCGCCAGAAAGAGCCTTTTCTTTCTCTTCTCCCATACGCCAAAGGCAAAAATGCCGTTAAACCTGTCAACGCACCCTTCTTTCCACTGGGCATACGCATGCAGTACAACCTCCGTATCGCTGTGAGTCAGAAACTCATGGCCCAATTCAGTAAGTGTTTTTCTTAATTCGTCAGTATTGTACAGTTCTCCGTTGTATGTGATTACATACTCTTCATCAGACCAGCACAAATGCATAGGCTGGCTTCCACCGACCGGGTCGATAATAGAAAGTCTGCTATGCAAAAGACAACATTCCCGCTCCATATAACTGCCGGTGGCGTCCGGCCCACGGTGTAGCATCGTACAGAGCATATCGTCCAAAATCTGGGAATCAAAGGGCAGTCCTAAAATACCGGCTATGGCACACATATGTCCCAACTCCTTTCAATCTCTACATTCTATGCATAGCGCCGTCAATTGTGCATAACACACGGCAAAATGTGAAATACTGACTAGGGTGATGAAAATGAAAGGCAGTAAGGATATACTTTCTTCGATCTTGAAAACCACGCAAATGGGGCAGATTGGAATACGCAGTATATTAAAAACACCACTTCGTTCCAGTCTGCGAACAGAGCTGAACTCGCAGCTGAAGGAATACGATGCCATTGAGCAAGAAGCCCACGGCATTGCCCTGTCACGAGGCTGGCAGTTAAAAGAACTGGATCCGGCAATCAAAGGGATGACAAACGTGATGACCCGCTCCAAGCTTTCTTTTGGCGATGCAGATTCCAAAGCAGCAGCTATGATGATTCAGGGTAATACCAGAGGTATTATCAAGGGCTATAAGAATCTAAATCAGTTCCCGCCCTCTGACCAGCGGGTCGCAGATCTTGCCCATAAGCTTCTCGATTTTGAAGAAACAAATAACCGGCAGCTTCAGGGGTTTTTATAAACCCCTGGAACTTTTTAAGGCCAATTGCATAATATAATTAGAGTTAAGAAAGGAGGGGTTATTCTGTCTGCCACAGGCTACATACAAGTCCATGCATACACAAGTTTTGCACAGATTCCTCTGAAGGATGTCGCAGTATCAATAACAGATGCAAGCGGCGCTGCCATCGCACTGCGACTGACGAACCGAAACGGCACGCTTGACACGCCCGTTGAAATTGAGGTGCCGGATCTTGCATCAAGCCAGAGTCCGAACACTGGAGTCATCCCCTTTGCGGAGGTCAATCTATATGCAAGGCTCAATAATTATGAAGCAATTGAGATTGAGAATCTGCAAATCTTTGCAAATACCACAACACAGCAGAATCTGGAAATGATTCCACTGTCAGAGCTCCCCAAATCCTGGAATAAGCTGGAGGTATTCAATACACCTCCTCAGAATCTTTAGGGAGGTCAATTATGCCGCCAGTTGTCACACCTTATGTGCCACAGAGAATTACTGTCCACCTGGGACCACCGTCATCCAACGCAGAAAATGTCACTGTTTCCTTTTCTGACTATGTCAAAAATGTTGCATCCAGTGAGATCTACCCGACCTGGGATGAAAGCGCTTTGCGGGCCAACATCCTTGCAATCGTTTCATTTGCTTTGAACCGTGTTTATACGGAGTTCTACCGCAGCAGAGGCTACGACTTCGACATCACAAGCTCAACAGCCTATGATCAAGCCTTTGTGAAGGGGCGTGGGTTCTTTGAGAACATATCGCGTCTTGTTGATGAATTGTTCAATGATTACCTGCGCCGACCGGGATTTGTTGAGCCGCTGGCAGCAAAGTTCTGCAATGGCACAACAGTGACCTGCGCCGGTCTCAGTCAATGGGGTAGCCAAAATCTTGCGCAGCAAGGGTACACATCCACACAGATACTGAGAAGCTATTATGGAAATGTAGAAACTGTCACCAATGCGCCTGTACGCAATATCGTCGCATCCTATCCCGGAACACCACTGCGTATAGGCAGTACCGGTCCTAATGTTGTTGTTTTACAGGTCGCGATCAATCGTATCAGCCAGAGTTATCCCGCAATCCCAAAAATCCCGGCAGTAGATGGTATCTATGGTAGCCGTACCGAGGCTTCTGTCCGCGCCCTGCAGCGGATCTTCGGGCTGACGCCGGACGGGATCGTTGGGCCGGCAACCTGGTATGAGATTGTACGGCTCTATGGCGGTGTCAATGCTCTTTCTGAACTCCGAAGCCAGGGGCAGCAGTTCTATGCGATCAACTGGTCGCCGCCCAATGCCCTGCAGACCGGCGACACCGGCGAAAAGGTACGTCAATTGCAGTATATGCTCTCTGTTTTGTCTGCCTATATCCAAGCAATTCCACCGGTAAATGTGGATGGTATCTTTGGCCAGGCCACACGCGCTGCCGTTTTAGCCGCTCAGCGCAGATTTGGATTGCCGGAAACAGGTTCTGTTGACCCAAACACTTGGGACGAAATATATGACCAGTATTCCGGCATTGAAAACACATCCTTCCGAAGCGGTGAAATATTCCCAAGATCGCAAGAGAATGCCGCTCCGTCCGGGACGGCAGTGCAGGTCGGCAGCTTCCGGAGGAACAAGAGCGCAAATCCGCAAACGCCAAATCGCACCAACTACGCAAGATCAACCACACTCACCCAGTTCCCCGGGCGTGATCTTAGTATCGGTGGGCAGGACTCGGTGCGTAAGGAGGTGGTAAGATGAGACCTGGCGAATCCTTTGTTGAACAACCTATCCGGAGCCTGCAAACCATGCTTCGCATTATAGCGGAGGATGATCCCCGCCTTCCAACTGTTGTTCCCGACGGTATCTATGGACCAAATACTCTTAACTCTATTTCCGCATTTCAGCGCTTATACGGTTTACCGGTCACCGGTGTGACAGACCAGGCAACCTGGGAACAGATTGTCGCCGTATATGAACCTGCACTGATCCGCGTTGATAAGGCTGAACCTATCGAAATCATTATGGAGCCGGGAGAGATTTTCAGAATCGGTGACAGCAATGCATACATTTTCCTTCTGCAGAGTATCTTGACACAACTATCCCGTGACAATCCAAACATCAATTCACCGGAACACAATGGTGTATTGGATAATCCAACCAGTGAAGCACTGGCAGCATTCCAGCTCCTGGCCGGGCTTCCGCCAACCGGTGAACTGGATAAAGTCACTTGGAAATATCTGGTTAATCATTTTACATTGAGCGCTAGCCGACAGTCTGCCAGAAATAAATATTAATTTTTATTGAACTCCCACTTTATCTCTTGATTCGCTTTGTAAATGTGTCTATAATATGTAAGAGATGGTATTGATACCCGGAGGAAATCAAGAATGTTTATCAAGAATTGGAGAAAAGAGATATTAACTGTTCCAAACCTGCTGAGTTTATTCAGGTTGATCCTGATACCGGTATATGTCTATATCTACCTGAATGCAAAAGACAGCACTGATTATTACCTGGCTGCCGGTATCCTGGCTGTCTCCTGCCTCACTGATATGGTCGACGGGCAGATCGCAAGGCATTTTAATATGATCTCTTCTCTCGGTAAGATTCTTGATCCTTTGGCTGATAAGGCCACCCAATTCACACTGATCATCTGCCTGACAATCCGATACAATGTTCTGCGGTATCTTGTAGGTCTGTTTCTGCTGAAAGAACTCTTCCAACTGATTGCTGGCTTCATCAGTATTCGCAAGCACAAGATTCTCAAGGGAGCATTGATCAGCGGCAAGATCTGCACCACCGTACTGTTCATCAGTTTGATTGTTATGGTTATGATACCCACATTAGAGCACTCAACTGTGCGGATTATTACCATTGTCGACTGCGTTTTCGTTTTGATTGCCTTTGCTGAATATGTAATCACCTATTTCTGTAGAGACAATAAGTTCCAGCCGCTGGACGATTAATAACACAAAATGCCTCCTGGGCGCTTGCCCAGGAGGCATTTTTATGTTTCAGCCCCTGCCAAACGGCAGGGACTGAATATATGTAGAATAAATTAGAAAGTGCCCTGCTCCATCATGGCGGTAGCAACCTTCTTGAAGCCTGCCAGGTTAGCGCCGGCGACCAGGTTATAACCCAGACCGTACTCCTCTGCAGCCTCAGCAGAGACCTTGTGGATGTTGATCATCATCTTGTGCAGCTGCTCATCCACTTCCTCGGCAGTCCAAACAAGGCGCTCGGAGTTCTGGCTCATTTCCAGACCGGAAACGCCAACACCACCGGCGTTAACAGCCTTGGAAGGAGCAACGATCATACCGGGCTGCTCCATCAAGAAATACAGAGCGTCATTGGTGGTGGGCATATTAGCAACTTCGATGTAGTACTTGACACCGTTTGCAGCAATGCGCTTAGCCTGCTCCAGGTTGACGTCGTTCTGCATTGCAGAAGGCATAATGATATCGGCCTTGACGCCCCAGGGCTTCTCACCGGGGAAGAACTGTACGCCGAACTTGTCAGCATAGTCCTGTACGCGGTTGCGGCCGGAGGAACGCATTTCCAGCATATAGTTGACCTTCTCCTCGGAGGAGGAAACGCCCTCGGGATCATAGATGTAGCCGTCGGGGCCGGACAGGGTGACGACCTTTGCGCCCAGGTGCATAGCCTTCTTACAGATACCCCAAGCGACGTTGCCGAAACCGGAAATAGCGATGGTCTTGCCCTCGATGGATTCGCCCTCGTGCTTCAGGACTTCCTGCAGATAGTAGACAGCGCCGTAGCCGGTTGCCTCAGGACGAGTCAGAGAACCGCCGTAGCTGAAGCCCTTACCGGTAAGAACGCCATTCTCCCAAACGCCCTTCAGGCGGCGGTACTGGCCGAACAGGTAGCCGATCTCACGGCCACCGACACCCATGTCACCGGCGGGAACGTCGATATCCGGTCCAATGTAGCGGTACAGTGCGGTCATATAGCTCTGGCAGAAACGCATGATTTCTGCGTCGGACTTGCCGGAAGGATCAAAGTCGGAGCCGCCCTTACCGCCGCCCATAGGCAGACCGGTCAAGCTGTTCTTAAAGGTCTGCTCAAAGCCCAGGAACTTAATGATGCTGGGATTAACATTGGGCTGAAAGCGCAGGCCGCCCTTGTAGGGGCCGATAGCGCCGTTGAACTGGCAGCGGTAGCCGATATTGGTGTGAGTTTGGCCGTTGTCGTCGGTCCAAACAACACGGAAGGTAAACATACGCTCCGGCTCCACCATACGGTTCAGCAGGTCAGCCTTCTCGTACTCGGGGTGCTTGTCGACCATAGGCGCAACAGAGGACAGAACCTCTTCAACGGTCTGAACAAACTCGGGCTCATTACCGTGTTTCTTCTTTACATTTTCAATTACGCTTGCAACATAAGCATTCATGTTAATTTCCTCCTATTTCTATCCCATTAACTATTTTAAATAATGCAAGGAAAACTCCGACTTTCCCAAAATCCATGAGGCATGTTGAAAAAGCCGGATATTTTCATTTACAATTTAGAACCATTTTGCACGCCAAAATTACGGCAGCACTCTCTCGGTCATGCGGGTGCGGAAAGCATCCATCGCACGGACAAAACCTTCTGCATACTTAACGCCAGCCTGCATACCGCGGAACTCAGAGGTAATGCGGACGGTATCAAAGAAGCGCTCCTCATCACCTTCAAAAGATGCATAGTTGTCTGCCATCCAAGCCTTCTGGCTCTCCATGCAGCTAAGCATCTTGATCTTGGTGTCATAGTAGTCGGTGATGTCCACATAGTCGGTGGGGACAAAACCCATAGAGCCTGCAGGCTCAAAGTACCAGATAGAGGGGATCTTGTCGCAGGGAGGCTCCTCTGTTTTCAGGTGAGCGATGGGGATCATAACGGCGATGTCGTTGATGATCTTACTGGTCAGCTCGTGGTCGGGATTGTAGTCCACGGGGTTGTGGGTGATGATCACATCGGCCTGGCAGTGACGAACCAGATTAATGAATGCCAAACGGACCTCCTTGGTCTCGTAGAACATCTCATCATCGTAGTCCAGGCAGATGTACTCAGCGCCGATTATGGCGGCAGAGTTGGCTGCCTCCTGCTTACGGATCCGTGCGATCTCCTCCATGGTGTGGCGTGCAGAGCCAATATTACCACTGGTCGCGGTGGCAATAAAGACCTTGTGACCCTGTGCAGCATACTTGGCAAGAGTGCCAGCGCACATGGTCTCAACATCATCGGGATGTGCACCAACTGCAAGAATATTCATACATTTTCTCCTTTCTTTTACGCCTTTTCGTGGCGATGTTCCATATACTTATCGCTGACAATAACAATCAGCAGGATAAGACCCTTAACGAAGGGCTGCAGGGGTGCGGGAATGGAGAACATCGTCATTGCATTATAGACGATGTTCATCAGAAGAACGCCCCAAACAGTCTTAATTGCGCCGCCCTTACCGCCAGCCATAGATGTGCCGCCTACGATAACCATAGGTATGACATTCAGGGGTCCCTGGAGTGCAAGGTTTCCGGATGCGGAGAACTGGCGGGTCATCATAACAACACCGGCTGCAGCTGCAAACAAGCCCTGCATAATGTAGGCGCTCCAGATGTAGCGGTTTGCCTTCAGACCCAGGTTGTCCGCAACATTGATGTTGCCACCGACCAGGAACAGGTTTCTGCCGTACTGGGTTCTGCGCAGGACAAACTCCGTCAGCAACGCCAGAGCGATGAAAACAAGGAACGTGACCGGTATTGTGTCAAAGAACTTGATGTTGTATATCGCCTTCAGCGTCGGGTGCTGCATAGCCACGGGGGTCTGATTGGTGATGGTCAATGCAATGCCCTTATACACCAGCTGCATAGTCATGGAAACAATAAACGGAGACAGCCGGAAATTAGCCACAAAGAAACCGGTAAGAGCGCCGCATGCGCAACCAAGCGCCAGCGCAGTGACCAGGGCCAACATAAAGTTCATTTCTGCCTTCAGCATCATCATGAAAACACAGGCAGTTAACGCGATAACAGAACCAAAGGAAATGTCCAGCTGACCGACCAGCAGAATAAAAGTGAAGCCGATCGCTGCGATACCATAGCCGGCAATAGAGTCAGCAATGGAGTAGATGTTGTAGGATGTTGCAAAATTAGGCTTGAGAATGGACATTACTGCAAACAGAGCAACAGCCAGCAGAGGGATTCGGTAATTCGAGAATGATTTCTTTACTAATGTCATATCGATCACCTCTTCTTCAAACGGTCCAGGTTGATTGCTAGCAGCAAAACTGCGCCCTGAACGATGTACTGGACGGCAGTGCTAACGCTCAGCAGCTGCAGGATGTTGGTGATCAAGCCAAATGTGACTGCGCCGATGAACACCTGCACCATACCACCATGGCCGCCATAAAGAGCATTACCACCAATGATAGAGCAGACAGCGCCATTAAAGTCACCGCCAACACCGGCACCGTCAGATGCGCTGTTGAAGCGTGCAGAATAAATGACAGCTGCAATGCCACAGCACAGACCAGCTATAGTATAAGCGATAACCTTGATTCTGCCAACATTAATTCCTGCGAGGTAAGCAGATTTTTTGTTAGCGCCGGTCAAAAGCATCCTGCGGCCGAAGGTTGTCTTCTTAATGATGATCTGCAGGATCAACATAATGGATATCCAAATGAGTGCGCAGACCGGGAAACCGCCAATGGTATTGCCCTGGCCCAGAACACGGAACCAGTCCAGCTCTTCGGGGATCTGAACACGAATGATCTCACTGCCATTGCAGTACCACTTTGCCAGTGCCTGAGCCATCATACCGGTGGCCAGGGTGATCATAAAGCCTTCACCGGAACCTCCGCGGGTGAGCTTCATCAGGAAACCATTCAGCAGACCCATCGCTGCGCCGGCAGCGCAAGCAACAATGATTGCGATGACACCGGAGCCTGTGGACTTTTCAAAGCCGATGCAAAGCACAGCAGACAGGGCCATCACATGTCCGATAGAAAGGTCAAAACCGTTGACCAGCAGCGTCATTGTACAGGCAACTGCCAACATACCATTTATGGTGACCTGACGCAAAACATTAAACAGATTACCGGTACTGAAGAAGTTTTCTGATGCGATAGCACCCACAATGATCAGAAGGAACATCAGAAGAATATTTGTGTTATTTTTAATCCAATCGCCAACACCGCGCGCGGTCAGGCGTTTTTCAGCTACGCTATTCACAGCTCCACCTCCTGATCAAAATTACAGGGCATAGCGCATAACTTCGACGGGATTGATATCCTCGCCGGTCAGTTCTGCAACGATTGCATCGTCCTTCATAACCAGCACACGGTCACTCATGCCCAGAACCTCGGGCAGTTCCGAGGAAATGAGAATAACTGACTTGCCCTGTGCAACAAGGGAATTAATTATTTCATAAATCTCACGCTTAGCGCCAACATCGATGCCTCGAGTAGGCTCGTCCATAATCAGAATGTCAGGCTCAGCATTCAGCCACTTGCCAACAACCACCTTCTGCTGGTTGCCGCCGGAAAGGTTGCCAACCTTCTGATTACGAGTGGGAGTCTTGATCTTAATCTTGTCGATGTAATCGTCAGCGATTTCATTCTCCCTCTTCTTATTGGTAAACAGGCCCTTACGAATAGAAGGCAGGTTAGCCGAGGCAATGTTGGCCTTAACGGTGAAGTCCAGGGTCAAACCTTCCACTTTTCTGTCTTCCGTCAGGAATGCGATATTGTACTTCTTGGCGGATGCGGGATCTGTGATCTTGACCTTCTCTCCCTTTACATAAACATCAAGGGACTTAATATAGTCAACGCCGAAAACAGCGCGCATGATCTCCGTTCTGCCTGCGCCAACCAGTCCGGCAATGCCAAGGACCTCACCCTTACGCAGAGTGAAGGCCACATTCTGCTCTCTGTCCTTACGGGACAGATTCTCAACACGCAGAACTTCTTCACCAATCTCAACACTACGCTTGGGATAGGCGCTGTTGACCTCACGGCCAACCATCATCTGTACCAGTTCGTCGGAGGAGACACTCGCCACATCACGAGTGCCAATGATCTGGCCGTCACGCATTACGGTCACGGTTTCGCAGATCTGGAAAATCTCTTCCATTCTGTGGGAAATATATATAACGGCAATTCCGCTCTTCTTCAAATCGCGAATGATTTCAAAGAGAGCGTCCAGTTCTTTTTTAGTTAATGTAGCAGAGGGTTCATCCATCAAAATGATTCTGGAATTGCGGCTCAATGCCTTAGCAATTTCCACCATCTGCTTTTCAGCAACAGTCAGGGAACCAACCAGTCTGGTAGGATCCACGTCGAAGCTGACGCGATCCAGAAGCACCTTAGCCTTATCATTGATCTCCTTCCAGTTAACGAGCTTGCCTCTTTTTGCAAGACGGCCTGCAAAGATATTTTCAGCAATAGACAAATCGTCAACCAGATTCAGCTCCTGGAAGATGATTGTAATGCCGTGTGCATCAGCAACCTGAGGATTGGTAATATTAACAGGGACGCCATCGATCAGGATATCGCCACTGTCCTTCTTGTAATTACCATTGAGTATTTTCATCAATGTGGATTTGCCGGCACCGTTTTCGCCGACAAGTGCGCGAATCTCACCCTTCTCCACGGAAAAGCCGACGTTGTCGAGGGCCTTAACGCCAGGGAAGGACTTGCTAATATTGCGCATCTCAAAAAAAGTTGTATTATTCACTGTGATTGTCCCTTTCTCTTGAGAAGCCGGGTGCGAACACCCGGCTTCCGATTATACGTTAGATGGTTTTAATAAAAGGACAGTTAGAATTAGTCGTGAGCAGCGGTGTCAACGTTGGTCTTGTCAACCAGCTCCATGCCCAGGTACATAACATGATCAACAGCGGTGCCGTCGACTACCTTCTTAATGACGTCCATAGCGTCACGGGAGAAGAAGCCTGCGGGATAGGTGATGGTGAACATGAACTTGTCGGACTTGATGTACTCCTTGGACCACTCATAGAAGCCCTGAGAAGCGATCTTGCAGGTCTCAGCCTTGCCAGCAGCTTCGATAGCGTTCCAAACGCCCTTGGACATGCCGTCGTCCTGAACCAGGAATGCAGCCAGGTCGGGATGAGCAGTCAGAATGTTCTCAGCAGCGGTCTGTGCCTTCTGGGTATCCCAGTCGCAGTACTCAGTAGCAACGACTTCGATGTTGGGATACTTTTCCAGAACTTCCATGAAGCCAGCGGTACGCTGCATAGCATTGTCAGCGCCGGTCAGGCCAGCGATGATAGCGACCTTGCCGGAATCGCCGTTCAGCTCAATGTACTTCTCAGCCTGCAGAATGCCAGCTTCCTTCTGACCAAACAGAACCTTGTAGATCTTGTCAGCGGGAACCTGCTCTTCGGTGAAACCATAGTGGTCAACAACAATGATGCCAGCGTTGGCAGCTTCAGTGACAACGGGTGCCAGAGCAGCCATATCAGCAGCCTGAATGGTCATTGCGTCGAAGCCCTGGGAGATGATGGAACGAACCTGGTCGATCTGGGTGTTAGCATCCTGCTTAGCATCAAAGATCTCGTAGGTCCAGCCGTAAGCTTCACACTTCTCCTTGATGACGCCTTCATACAGCTTGTTCCACTCGTTGTACTCAGCAACAGAGATAGCAACCTTGAAGCCGTCGTCCTTCTTTGCGCCGCAGGCGATCATGCCAATAGCCATAACCAGAACCAGCAGCAGGGCAATCAGTTTCTTCATTTTGTTTTCCTCCTTGTAGTTCCCGGGCGTTGTGTCCGGGTTGTTTATGTAGCACAAGATGTTGTGGGACGAGTAAACTCCTTTCCACAACATTCCCGTACTCAAATGATAGCACAATCTGTTCCAATAGACAATATGCACAATTACTCAAAAATTCTTTTGCCTTTTTGTGCAATTTGGCATAAATGCAGTACCAATTATGTGCCATAAACCATTATTTTGCACTTATAACGGATTATATTGCTATTTTGATGCGGTGATTGATTATTTCTGAAATCCGTGATACAATGGTCGCAGAAAGAATGCCGCTGGCTTTATAATAAGGAGGATGCTATTATGGATTACAGCAAGCTGCAAAACGGAAGCGATATCCGGGGTGTTGCGCTGGAGGGTATTGAAGGTCAACACATTAATCTGACCGAGTCTGCCTGCCGGGATATCGGCCGGGGCTTTGCACTGTGGCTGGTCAAGAAGACCGGAAAGAATGCCGGTTTGCAGGTCGCGGTCGGTCGGGATTCCCGTCTGTCCGGTGAGACACTGTGCAACTGGATCTGCCAGGCGATGGTGGAACAGGGTCTTGAAGTGACCGATTTCGGCATGGCCAGTACCCCCGCGATGTTTATGTCCACTGTCACTGAAGGGTATGCTTTTGATGGCTCTGTTATGATCACCGCAAGCCATCTTCCCTTCAACCGGAACGGCTTTAAGTTCTTTACTGCCGAAGGCGGCCTTGAAAAGGGCGACATCAAGCAGATCTTGGAGTTCGCCGCTGGCGATGCCACTACCGGTCTGCCCACAGGACGCCTGGTCACTGGTGAGTTTATGGATACTTACGCCAAGATTCTGGCTGATAAGATTCGCGCTGCTACCGGCGAAGAGAAGCCTCTGAGCGGCTTCCGTATTGTTGTGGATGCTGGTAATGGCGCAGGCGGTTTCTACGTGGACAAGGTACTGAAACCTCTCGGCGCCAACACCGAAGGCAGCCGCTATCTAGATCCCGACGGAAGCTTCCCCAACCACATCCCCAATCCCGAAGACAAGAAAGCTATGGAAGCCATCACTGAGTCTGTGAATCTTGCCAAGGCTGATCTGGGTATCATTTTCGACACCGATGTGGATAGAGCCGGCGCTGTTCTCTCTGACGGCAGCGAACTGAACAGAAACCGCATTATCGCAATGCTCGCTGCCATTTTGCTGCGTGAGCACCCCGGCACTACCATTGTCACCGACTCCATTACCTCCACCGGTCTTGCAGAGTTTATTAAGGAAAAGGGCGGCGTACACCACCGCTTCAAGAGAGGCTACCGGAATGTTATCAATGAGTCTATCCGCCTCAACGGCTTAGGTCAGGACAGCCAGCTGGCCATTGAGACCTCCGGCCACGGTGCGCTGAAGGAAAACTATTTCCTGGATGACGGCGCATATCTGGTCACCAAGCTGCTCATTGAGCTTGCCCGTGGTAAGAAGGAAGGTTACACTCTGGAATCTCTGATCTCCACACTGAAGGAACCTGCAGAGAGCGTCGAGTTCCGTATGAACATTCTTCTTGACGATTTCAAGCCTTATGGCCAGCAGGTCATTGACGATCTGACTGCCTATGCCGAAAAGCAGGAAGGCTGGTCATTGGCTGCCGATAACTTTGAGGGTGTCCGTGTGAATCTGGACGAGGCCCATGGCAACGGCTGGTTCCTGCTGCGCCTTTCCCTCCACGATCCACTGCTGCCGCTGAACATTGAGAGCAACAGCGTTGGCGGCGCCAAGCAAATCGCATCCGAGCTGGCTGGCTTCATCGCAGGCTATGATAAGCTGGACGCTGAAAAGCTGATGGACTTTGCAAAATAATTTGAATTAAAATGTATATGCCCACACCGTTTTGGTGTGGGCATATTTTCAGCTGTTTATAAACCAGTCTTCTACGATGTCACTATGGGTGACGACAATTTCGATATCCTTAAGTTCCTCTTTTGAAAAGAATCTCAAATCTTTGGATTCTTTGCTGATGGTCAGGCGCGGCTCTTCCTCCAGGTCCAAGCTAAATACCACAATTACCATCCGCCAGACGCTTCCGTCCTGATAGGCTGCAATTCGACCTGGTTCTCCATAAACCCCAAGCTTTTGGAACCTTTCCTTGGGAATCCGCAGACCCAGCTCCTCATATATTTCCCGGGCAATGGCCTGCAGCTCCGTTTCCTGCTTCTTCACACCACCGCCAACCAGACCCCAGATATCACAATCCCGGCGCTTTTCCAGCAACAGTTTCCCCTTGCAGGTAATAATGGCGTTTGCGCCCAAATGCGCTCCCTGAGTGGTTTTGGGCGGATTAGGATGTCCACGGTAGAATGTCACGATCGCCATAACGCTTCCTCCATTGTATTCTGTCCATAGTATACCATACCTGCTTTTCCCAGTCAAATGTCCTTCGGTATCGGTTTTGTCACACCGGTACGGCGCGCTTTATCAAGGCCTCCCGCCATATGCGACTGGGCATCCTTTGTAAACTTCGCCCGGCGAATAACATCTTCGCCGAACTTGTCCCGCAGAGAATCCACCGCCTCATCCAGCCGCAGTTTCCGTTCAAACTGCACCGGTGTCAAATCCGAAAACAGATCATATTGCTGGTAGGGCTCTTTTGTCAACTTTGTCACTTGCACACCCATCTGCCGCAACGGTGTCTGACCGTCCCACGCCTCATCCAAAGCGCGGCAAGCGGCATGGAACAGCTCTGTCGTGATATTGGTGGCGCCATGCAGCTGCAGTTGGTGAGAAAACGTGTTAAAATCGCTTGTCCGCAGCTGAATTGTGACACAGCTTCCGCACTTGCCATCCTTGCGCATCCGCATTGCCACTGTTTCGCACAGGCTCAGCAGCACTCTGTATCCCGTTTCTCTGTCGGTCACATCCCGGGCTGTGGTGATTGCGTTGCCGTAGCCTTTATTCTCCGTCGCTTCCGGAAGTACGATATCTGCATTGCGACCGTTGGCAAAATGCCAGATGGTCTCCCCGTGTTTTCCGAACCGTTTCCGCAAGACGGCCACATCCGCTTTTGCCAGCTGGCCGATGGTATAAATACCGAGGCCCTTCAGCTTTGCCTCTGTGGCAGCACCCACCAAAAACAGATCCCGCACCGGCAACGGCCACATCTTCCCGGGGATCTCCTCCGGATATAGGGTGTGGACCTTATTGGGTTTTTCAAAGTCTCCCGCCATTTTGGCAAGAAGTTTATTTGTGGAGATGCCCACATTCACTGTAAAGCCCAGTTCCTGCCAGATTCGTTCCCGCATCTTTTCCGCTGCCAAACGGGGATCGCCGTGCAGACGCTGCGTACCGGTCATATCCACCCACGCCTCATCAATAGAATACTGTTCCACCTGGGGACTAAACTCCCGGAGCATATCCACAAAGTGCCGGGAGGCCTCTACATAGAGTCCATAATCCGGCGGCACCACTACAAGCTCCGAGCATTTCTCCTTGGCCTGGAATAACGGCTCTCCTGTTTGGATTCCGTACTTTTTCGCCGGACCACTTTTGGCTAAGATAATACTGTGCCGGGAAGCCTTGTCTCCTGCCACCACAGACGGAATCTCCCGCAGGTCCACCGTCTCACCCAAAACCTTGATCCGGTAGGCCGCCGACCAGGACAAAAACGCGCTGTTGGCGTCCACATGAAAGATCACGCGCTCTGCCATATCAGTACACCCTCCTCAAAAAGCACCAGCTATGACTGCGGATGGTGTACTTCAGTTCAAACAGCCACTGCTTTCCCTCTACCGTTGCCCGGCAAAGGAATATCTGCGCCTCAATACCTACATACTGCACATTTTTGCTACTGATCACTTCGTCAATGTCCACTCGCAAAAGCCGATGGTCTTCCGATTCCATTCGCAAGCGCAGCGGGCGGATATCGCCGCTGGCGCTGCATACAGAAATTACATCTACCGGAGAATGGATCCACTCCACCGCACTCACCCCTTTCTATGTATATTATAGTACATTTGTTCTATTTTATCAAGTGTAATTTTCCGGTTGCCACTCCCCTGCCCCTTTGGTATAATAAACGCATATAAAGAAAGCCGAGGACTATATTATGTTAAAATACCAATGTCTGGTTTTAGATCACGATGACACCGTCGTACAAAGCGAAAAAACCATCGGGTATCCATTCTTCTGTCGCATTTTAAGTCAGTTCCGTCCGGGTGCATCCATTAGTTTTAAGGATTATGTTCACGACTGCCACAATCTTGGGTTTGCAGATATGTGCCGCACCCGATTCCGATTTACTGCGCAGGAGCTTCACGATGAATATGTGGGCTGGATGGAATACATCCGCACCCATATCCCTGACCCTTTCCCAGGCATCGGTCAGCTGATTCAGCGGCAAAAGGAAGAGGGCGGTTTGATCTGCGTCGTATCCCACTCCAGCATTGAAAACATCACCAGAGATTATGCGGTGCATTTTGGGATTCAGCCGGATGCCATCTACGGCTGGGATCTTCCGGAACACCAGCGCAAACCTCACCCCTACCCTCTCAAGCATATTATGGAGCGCTATGGACTGCAGGCAAAGGACCTTCTGGTGGTGGATGATATGAAGCTGGCATGGCAGATGGCGCAGCCGGTAGGCGTGGAGATTGCATTTGCTGCCTGGGGCAAGACCGAGTTTCCGGAGCTGTCCCAAGAAATGCGGTCACTGTGCGATTACACCTTTGAGACTCCGGAAAAGCTCGAAAAGTTCCTGTTTGATTCCCTTGACAGTTGTGGTATAATACCGTAAGAATCTTGCGGAAGGAGGTGTGCGTTTTGGAGAAGGAAAGTATAAAAGTGATGGCCCGAAACCGGGAAGCCTACCACGAGTATTTTGTGGAGGAGGAAATGGAAGCTGGAATTGAGTTGTGCGGCACGGAAGTCAAATCCATCCGGCAAGGCACGCTGAATCTGAAGGATGCCTGGTGCGGTATCAAAAATGGCGAACTTCTCATTAATCAAATGCACATTTCCCCTTATGAACACGGCAACATCTTTAATCGGGATCCACGCAGACCTAGACGACTGTTGATGCATAAGCGGGAAATTATGCGCCTGTTTGGCAAAGTCAAACAGGACGGCTACGCGCTGATCCCCCTGTCTGTATACCTCAAGGGCAGCAGGGTGAAAGTAAAGGTTGGCCTGTGTAAAGGCAAGAAGCTATACGACAAAAGACAATCCGCGGCTGAAGCCGACGCCAAGCGTCAGATCGACCGCGCTATGAAGGAGAAATATTAATATGAACCCTACATTTAAAATCACAATGGAAAACGGCGGCGTTATTGAGGGCGAACTGTACCCCGATATTGCACCCCAGAGCGTGTATAATTTTATCGATCTGGCAAATCATAATTACTATGACGGCCTTATCTTCCACCGCGTCATTCCCGGCTTTATGATCCAGGGCGGCTGTCCCGACGGCACCGGCATGGGCGGTCCCGGCTATTGCATTAAGGGCGAGTTTTTCTTTAACGGCGTAAAGAATGAGTTGCGTCATAAGCGGGGCGTCTTGTCTATGGCCCGTTCCTCCAGCCCCAACTCCGCCGGCTCCCAGTTCTTCATTATGCACGCTGATGCAAAGCACCTGGACGGCCAGTATGCCGCATTCGGCAAGGTGACCTCCGGTCTTGATGTCGTGGATGCCATTGCCTCCACCAAGACCGGTATGCAGGACCGTCCTGTAGCTGAGCAGAAGATTGCATCCATCACCGTGGACACTCACGGTGAGACCTATCCCGAGCCTAAGAAGCTCCCCGATCCCTACGGCCGTTTCTGATAATTGATATATACCGGGATGCCAGCCATCCCGGTACCCACGGGGATGTACTGGTTTCGACGGGGGTAGTGAGGCTGGATAAGCGGGCCGTGGCGCCTGACCACGCTAAAACGGGTACTTTTTAAAATTAACTGACAACAATAACGTTGCATTCGCTGCCTAATTAGGCGCGCATCCGCCCCGGAAGGTCCACGAGCCGGGCTCGGGTGTCATCTGAGTGGAGCACGTGCGTATGGTAAGCTTTGCCCATACCATGCATCATGAAGCTACTGATTCCTGCAGAGTGTTTGTTCCCGGCAGGATGAGGGAATGTAAATAACAAACTGCGCCCGGAGAAAGTCCCTCCAAGTTGCTTTCGGACAGGGGTTCGATTCCCCTCATCTCCACCAATAGCAAAGCCCACCCTCACGGGTGGGCTTTATTATTGGTATTGGTATTCAGATAGGGGGATCGAACCCATTATATGCAGATGTCCGGTGGACATCTGCTTGCCGGCGGCTGGACGACGGCAACTCCTTGATTGAATCGATTCCCCTCATCTCCACCAAACAAGTTAAAGGCGAACCCATTTCCCTTGGGAGATGGATTCGCCTTTATCGTTTATTTTTGAATCTACATATGCAAAGCCACAGACAGTTTCCCGCCTGTGGCTTTGTGATTTTGGGTATCCCTTAGTTTTTATCACTATGATTCAGTTCAGTTTGTTTCACTTTAAGGCCATCTTGCCCACTGTTAAGCAAAGCGAAGACCATTGCGGTTATGCATCCGGACAACAGAATCACTAGCAAATCGATCGGAGCAAAGACGATGCTGGGTAACCCATCAAAAAGCAAGCCCGAGCCAAAGATATATAAATGGCCGTTGAGCAGAAACATTTCTGCGATATACATAAGAAATGTCATCATAGATGCCGAAATTGCCGGAATCCAAATCGACACAAACCTCTGCTTTCCCAAAAGGAATGAGCCCAAGAACACGCCTACAGTTACACCTAGCAGAATAAAGAAAACTGACATTAATGAGGCAGACAGAGGAGAAACTTGAATGCTGCCATCTCTCCAGAAAGCCGTAAAGCACGCAAGGATGCAAAGACCAAGAAACACCAGCGAGCAAATGGATTGCAGGATCAAGGACTTGCAGCGTTTCTTGTCTCCGCTATTAATCATTTGACCAAAGCCATACAAACAGTTCAGGATGGTGATGATCAACACAATGGAAATAATATAAAAGTGGAGTTTAAATGCGGGGTTATAGTCACCCATTAAGATATCAACCGCTGTCTGCGTTTTGTATGTGGTTACGGTTTCTCCCCATCCCTCCGGAGGGACGAAACACATAAACATTTGCCAGTCCTCAAGCTTTGTGACCGTTTCGGCAGTTGACACTACGACTTTCTGCTCAAGCAGCAATTCCGATCCGAAGAAGATACCTGTTGCAACCGCAGCTCCGCCGGCAAAGGCGAATCGCTTAAAAACTTTGATAAACAGTGGCATCAGGAGGACGCCGGCAATGATAGCAACACTGATCGGTGTGTACGGAATAATGTATTTGGGATAGTTCTCCTTCATCACGGTTCCGTTAACCAGCATATCGGTAATCACACGCACGCCCATGGATAACGGGTAATACGATGCGATCAAAACACCAAGGCAAGAAAGTAAATAATACCTGTTAAACGCTTTGTTTTTCACATTCATTCTCCTTTCATCCTGCATTTGTGAGTAACACATAGAATATCACGCTGATGAGTGCAATAAATGCCATGATGGAAAACCAGGTCAATTTTTTAAAGGACAATATGTTTTCAATCCGAGTACGGATTCTTGCACCACCAAAGGCCGATGCAAATACAGTTGCGCCTTGTTTGCATTCCAATAATGCGGAAGCATATTCTTTGGACCGTTCAGCACCAAGTTTTAAAAGAACGCGTTCGTCACAAGACAATTCGAGATCAGCAATGAACGCCTTTAGGAATAACCAGGAAAACGGATTGAACCAGTGTACTGCGACAACCAAAAAGGCAATCACCCTCCACAGGTTGTCAAGTCCGCGGATGTGCGCCTTCTCGTGCTGTATGACAAGTTCAATATCTCTTTCCTCATATGATGAAGGCAAGACAATTATGGGTCTCAGAATGCCGTATGCCGCAGGAGATGTGATCTTTTCAGAAAGAAAAATATTGTCTCTCAAGTGCTTGGAATCTTTGATTTCATATAGTGTAGTGAAATAAATAGCTGTAAGCATCAAAATGATTGCCAGTGCGACAACAGCCCAAATAACAGAGGCAACGCTAAATATCTTCTCGAGAATATTCACCTTGTAGGTGATTGGGAAATATGAGTTCGCTGCCATGACGCTGTTCATCATCGAGAACGATATATCCTCTATCGGTTGAAAAACAACGACGGTTTTTGTGGTGATCTTGGATAACAACGACATCAGACTATATGGACTATCCAACCCCAAAGGAATTGTCATCCGGAGAAAAGGAATGATCCACAGAACGGTCGTCAGTCTCCTTGGAATCCTTTTTATCAATCTGACGAGCATAATCAGCAGGCCGGTCAAGGCGGCTGTTATACTCATATTGAATATCCAATAGAATACTTCCTGCAGCATACCCGTCACCTATTATCGATCAGCTTGCGCAGCTCATCAATTTCTTCAGCAGACAAGGGTTCGTCCTCAAGTAGCGCAGAAAACAACGCCTTGCGGGAGCCTCCGAACACTTTCTTTACAAGAGAAGTGGCTTCTACCTTTTGCATTTGGTTTTGCGAAATAAGCGGTGTACAAATAAATCCCGGATCTTCACGCCGGATAAAGCCTTTTGCTTC
>JAZNAK010000002.1:0-9176 GCA_045586485.1 Faecousia sp.
CCTCAAAGGCGGCAATGATATCCAGGGTGCCGTCGCTGCCGTCGGCGATGTTCATGCCCCAGTTGTATACATTGAGGGTAATGGTCTCGCTCTGGGGCTGCAGTACCAGAATCAGAGCGCCTCCCAGAATGCACACCGCCAGCACCGCGGCGCATACCCGGCGCAGCCGCCGCATGGCGGGACTGACCGTCTTGACCCGGGTCTCTTTCTTTTTCCGCTCGCCACGCAGCTGCAGCAGATTCATGGTCACCATCAGCACAAAGATCAGCAGGAACAGCAGGGTAAACATAGCATAGATCTTGGGGTGGATGGGCTTTTTGGTGAAAGAGTAGATCTTCACCGGCAGCGTCACAAACTCTGTGCCTGTGACAAAGTAGCTGATCACGAAATCGTCCAGGGACATTGTGAAGGCCATAATGGCGCCGGAGATGACGCCGGGCATAATTTCGTGAATGGTCACCTTGAAGAAGGACTGCACCGGGGTACAACCTAAATCCATAGCCGCATCCTGCAATGCGGGGTTCATCTGCTGCAGCTTGGGCATCACATTCAAAATCACATAAGGGAGATTGAAGGTGATATGGGCGATGAGCAGAGTCCAGAAATTAAGACTTTGCTTTTGACCCAGCATGCCGGTGCCGATGAACACGAACAGCAGGGAAAGGGAGATACCCGTGACGATGTCGGGGTTGGTCATGGGGATATTGGTCAGGGTCATGACCGCCTTGCGCATCTTCGGCTTCAAAGAGTGGATGCCCACTGCGGCGAAGGTGCCGAAGGCGGTGGCGATGGCGGTGGACAAAATGGCGATCAGCAGGGAGTTGCCCAGCAGTCCCAAAAGGTCCTTGTCCCGGAACAATTCTTTGTACTGATTGAGGGTAAAGCCTTCAAATGCCGCCAGGTTTTTGCCGGTGTTGAAGGACCCCAAAATCAGCACAGCCATGGGGATATACAGGAAAATGAAGATCAGCACGGTGAAGATGCGGTTTGTCCGTTTCATACCACTACACCGCCTTCCTCATCAGAGCCGAAGCGGTTCATAATGCCGGTGCAAATGAACACCAGCAGCATCAGCACAAGGCTCAGCGCTGCGCCCAAATTGGGGTTGCCGGCAGATTTGAACTGCCGTTCGATTATGTCACCGATGAGCATGGTTTCGGTGCCGCCCAGCTTTTGGGAGATATAGAAGGTGGACACTGCCGGCACGAACACCATGGTGATGCCGGAGAGGATTCCGGGCACAGAAAGGGGCAGGACTACCTTGGAGAAGACCTGCACGGGGGTGCAGCCCAGGTCCTCAGCAGCCTCGATGAGCCGGTTGTCGATCTTCACGATGATGGCGTACAGGGGTAGGATCATATAGGGCAGGTAGTTATACACCATGCCCAAGACCACTGCGCCGGGTGTGCCGATCAGCTCCAAAGCGGGCAGACCCACCAGGGTCAGAAGCTGATTGATAATGCCGTTGGACTCCAACAGGCCGACCCAGGCCAGGGTGCGGAGCAGGAAGCTCATGCACATAGGCAGCATCACCAGCATATACAGCAGCTTCTGTACCAGGGCAGAGCGGTGGGCGATGAAGTAGGCCACCGGGTAGCCCAGCAAAAGGCAGATGGCTGCAGACAGCAGAGAGTACCAAACGGAGATGCCCAGGGTGGGCAGGAACTGACTCAGATCCTGCAGGTTTTTCAGGGTGAACACCCCGGTGTCCGGGTCGGTCAGGGCGTAATAACCCATCACGCCCAGGGGAATCAGGGTGAACACCAGCATCCACAGGATATACGGAGTGCTTAAAAGAACAGACTTATTCTTCTTCATCAGCCACATCCTCCGTCAGCTCGTCGTACTCGGCAGAGTAGGAGCTGTAGTCACCGAACATACCGGAGTATTCACTCTTGTGCATGATGTGGATGTCCTCCGGGTTCAGGCGGATGCCTACAGTTTCGCCCTCACCGTGGTAGTCGGTGGTCTGGATCAGCCACTTGAAACCCCGGAAGTCTACGATAATATCATAGTTCAGGCCCTTGAAGGTCACGCTGGTGACAGTGCCTACCAGATGGCCTTCCCCGGCAGGTACGAAGTCAATGTCTTCCGGACGGATGACAACATCCACCGGTTCGTTGGGTGCGAAGCCGGCGTCCACGCAGTCAAATACGCGGCCGAAGAACTTGACCTTATAGTCGGACAGCATCACACCGTCCAAAATATTACTCTCGCCGATGAAGTCCGCCACAAAGGCGTTCTTCGGCTCATTATAGATATCCTCAGGTCTGCCGATCTGCTGAATGCGGCCCTTGTCCATAACCACAACGGTGTCGGACATGGAGAGCGTTTCTTCCTGATCGTGAGTGACATAAATGAAGGTGATACCCATAGCCTGCTGGATGCGCTTGAGCTCATTCTGCATATCCTTCCGCAGACGCAGATCCAATGCCGCCAAAGGCTCGTCCAAAAGGAGGACCTTGGGGCGGTTTACCAGCGCTCGGGCGATGGCAACACGCTGCTGCTGACCGCCGGAGAGACTGTCGATATGGCGATGCTCATAGCCCTTCAGACCCACGACGGCCAGGATCTCCTGGACCCGCTGGTGGATCTCTTCCTTGGACAGCTTGGCCACCTTCAGACCGAAGGCGATGTTGCCGTAAACATCCAGATGAGGGAATAGAGCATACCGCTGGAAGACGGTGTTGATCTGGCGCTGATAGGCGGGTACATCATTGATGCACTGACCGTCAAAAAGCACTCTGCCGGATGTGGGGGTCAAAAAGCCGCCGATAATTCGCAGAGTGGTGGTTTTGCCGCAGCCGGAGGGTCCCAGCAGCGTGAGGAATTCGTGGTCATTAAAATAGAGATTGATACCGTCAAGTATCCGCGTCCCGTCGAACTCCATGGTAAGATCCTGGAGCCTGATGAGTTCTTTGGACATTATCCTCCCCCGTTTCTGTGTAAAAAGTGCGCTAAAGGATAGTCTTTAACAGTATAAGATATAACCGAAAAAGTGACATTTGTCAACAGACTTTTCCCGGCGGCGGGCATTTGGATAATTTTTTTCCAAAAGATGGTTTAGAAGGGCAGTTTTTGGCAATAATGGTCTTCGGAGGTGCTTTGAAATGAGCAAGAAAAAGTTTACCGGCAGCGTCAGCGGGAAGGGCTACTACATAGCCCTTGTGCTGTGTGCCGCTGCCATCGGAATCTCCGGATTCCTCTATTACAGAAATGCCAATAAGCAGGATCAGCCCCCTCAGAGCCAACTGGATGCCACCGTGGGTCAGCAACAGGAAGACCAGGCCGTGGTAGCTACTGCTCCCGACGGGACGCCTGCCACAAAGCCGGTCCCGTCTGACCCTGTGACCGACCGGTTTGCCGGCCAGACTGTCAGCCCTGTGGAGGGGCAGACTGTGGCGGTGTACGCCATGGACAGCCTCACCTACAACGAAACCACCCGGGACTGGCGGGTCCACAACGGCATTGACATTGCCGCCGAGGCCGGGACAAAGGTCTGCGCCGCTGCCGCCGGAGAGGTCTACACCGTCTACGAGGACGAGGCTATGGGTATGACGGTGGTCATCCGCCACACCGGCGGCTATACCACCAAGTATGCAAGTCTTGCCAAGGAAGTTGCAGTCAAACCCGGTGACCGGGTGAGTGCCGGCCAGACCATCGGCACTGTGGGCAACACCGCGCTGATGGAGTCTGCCATTGGCGATCACATCCACTTTACTGTCACCTGCAACGGAGAGGTCATTGACCCCAAGGAGTTCCTGGAGCAGGCATAAACACGAGTTTCTTCATTTTCCTCTTTGTGTGGGGCCACTGCGCTGCAGTGGCCCATCTTTTTTGTTGCCAACGGAAGATAGATGCTGTATGATGGGTGTATCTGAGAAAGAAATGAGGCGCCAGAGATGATTTATACGGTCACGCTGAATCCCGCCATCGACAAAACCGCGGTGATCCCCGGTTTTTTGACCGGCAGGGTCAACCGGATGGCCTCCCTCCGGGAGGATGCCGGAGGAAAGGGTATCAATGTATCCAAGTGCCTGCTGTCATTGGGGACAAAGTCTGTGACGGCGCTGCTGCTGGCAGGAGAGACCGGCGGTCGTCTGGAAGCGCTGGCAGCGGCGGAAGGCCTGACGGTCTTGACTGTCCAAGGAGAGGGGCAGACCCGCACCAATCTGAAGATCATCGACCCCCAGCGGGGAGAGAATACGGACATTAATGAGCCCGGTCCGGTGGCGGGGGAGGAAACCCTGCAAAAGCTACTGGATATGCTCTGCAAGCAGGTTTGCAAAGGAGATATTGTTGTGCTCTCCGGCAGCCTTCCCAAGGGTGTTCCCACAGACATTTACGGGGTTTGGACACGGCGGTTTTCCCAACTGGGGGCGCAGGTGCTTCTGGACGCAGACGGAGAGAGTCTGGCCCGGGGCATCCCTGCCGGGCCCTATTTGGTAAAGCCCAACGAAGCGGAGCTTGCCCGGCTGCTGGGCAGGCCCATGGAAAGTGAGGAGCAGCTTCTTGCCGGCAGCCGGCAGCTGCTGGCTATGGGCGCGGCAAATGCCGTCATCTCTTTAGGTGGTGACGGGGCGCTGTTCCTGCTGGATGGCCGTGCTTACCGGGCCAAGGGTCTGCCTGTGCCGGTGCAGAGCACTGTGGGCGCGGGAGATGCGGTGGTTGCTGCCATGGCCTACGGTTTGGAGAAAAGCCTGCCTGCGGAAGCCACGATCCCCCTGGCTATGGCCATGGGCGCGGCCAGCGTTATGCAGTCCGGCTCTCAGGCGCCGGATGCAGAAACGGTCCGCAATCTTGCCAAGCAAGTGACATATGAAGAATTGTAAAAAGAAAAACTCCGGATCGGACGATCCGGGGTTTTTGACTTTATTACTTCAGAGCAGCCTTTGCCTGAGCAACCAGAGCTGCGAAAGCAGCGGTGTCCTGGATAGCCATCTCGGACAGGCTCTTGCGGTTCATCTCGATACCGGCCTTCTTCACACCGTTCATGAAGGTGGAGTAGTTCAGACCGTAGGGAGCAACTGCAGCGGACAGACGGGTGATCCACAGTCTGCGATAGTCACGCTTTTTCAGCTTGCGGCCGACGTAAGCGTAGTTGCCGGACTTCATGACCTGCTGCTTGGCCATCTTAAAGTGTCTGGACTTAGAACCCCAGTAGCCCTTGGCTAGCTTCAGGGTAGCATTTCTTCTCTTGCGCGTCATCATTGCGCCTTTGACTCTTGCCATTTCTCAATATCCTCCTTCGCTTATTTGTAGGGAATCATCTTCTTCACGGTTGCTACGTTGGTCACATCAGCGTAGGCGGTGGTGCGAAGACGACGGGTACGCTTGGTATCCTTTTTGGTGAGGATATGGCTCTTGTATGCGCGGGCTCTCTTAACCTTACCGGACTTGGTCAGATTAAATCTCTTCTTAGCACCGCTATGGGTTTTCAGCTTGGGCATAATTGGTTCTCCTTCCGTATCATTGGTAATAGAACAAAAAATTGTTTCTTACTGTTTTTTGGGGGCCAGGAACATTCCCATAAACCGGCCTTCCAGCTTGGGATTCTTTTCCATGGTGGCGACGTCAGCACAAGCCGCGCCGAAATCCATCAGCAACTTCTCGCCCAGATTGGTGTGGGCCATCTCACGGCCGCGGAAACGGACGCTGACCTTGACCCGGTTGCCGTCGACCAGGAACTTCTGGGCGGCTTTTACCTTGGTATTGAAGTCGTTGGTGTCAATGCTGGGACTCATACGGATCTCTTTGGTTTCCACCACCCGCTGATTCTTCTTGGCTTCCTTTTCCCGCTTCTTCTGGTCGAAGCAGAACTTGGAGTAATCCATGATCTTGCAGACAGGGGGGACAGCGTTGGGGGAGATCTTTACCAGGTCAAGGCCCTGCTCGTCGGCCAGTTTGTTGGCCTCCTCAGCGGACATAATACCCAGCTGCGCGCCGTCTTCGCCGATGACGCGGATCTCATTATCCCGGATTTCCTCATTGAGCTGATGATCTAACTTGGCTATGGTAAGCACCTCCACAAAAATAGAAAAAAGCGGATGCCAAGCATCCGCACATTCACACAGTTTCCCGCCAGGGGAGGGTGGAATATTGACCTCTTTGCAAGTCAGCTGGAGGTGAGGCGGATGTTTAGCCTTCTTTATTGCCCGTGTATCTTACCACAGGTTTTGGGTATTGTCAAGAGGTTTTTTATGGATTTTTCCGGCAGAACAAGGGAAAACCCGCCCTTTTTCAGGGCGGGTTTTGGGTTTAGTCCTCAAACTGGAGAACATCCTTGTAGCGGTCCTTGAAAATGCCGTAGACGGCATCCAGGGTCTCTTCGCTCTCCACCGCCAGATAGTTCTCATTCTCTTCGTCGATGGGCTGGACTTCCAGAATCACGATCTCGTTGGATTCCTCGGGCATCAGCACCAGGTACTCGGTGCCGTCCAACTCGATGCAATCCAGATACTCAAAGTTCAGGTCATCGCCGTTTTCGTCGGTGAGGGTCAGAATGGAGGATTCTTCCTCCTGCAGGATTTCTTCGTTTTCCATAGGGAGTCTCCTTATCTCTGGATTCTGCCGGAGCCGTCGCCGCCGGCCAGCTTTTCTACTTCTGCCAGGGTGACCATATTGTAGTCGCCCTCGATGGAGTGCTTCAGGGCAGAGGCTGCCACGGCAAACTCAACAGCTGCCTGGGTGTCCTTGCCGGAGAGAATGGCGTAAATCAGGCCGCCGCCGAAGCTGTCACCGCCGCCAACCCGGTCAATGATGTGCAGGTTGTACTTCTTGGAGAAGCAGTACTCGTCCTTTGCAACATTGTAGAGCATGGCGCTCCAGCCGTTGTCGAAGGCAGAGTGGGACTCCCGGAGGGTGATGGCCACCATCTCGAAGCCGAACTTGTCAGCCAGCTGCTTGGCCACGGACTTGTAGCCCTCGTGGTTCAGCTCGCCTGCGTAGATATCGGTAGCCTCGGCCTCGATGGCGAAGACATCCTTGGCATCTTCTTCGTTGGAGATGCACACATCTACATACTTGCACAGCCCGGTCATAGCCTCCCGGGCTTCCGCGCGGGTCCACAGCTTGCCGCGGTAGTTCAGGTCGCAGGAGATCTTCAGACCCTTTGCCTTTGCGGCAACACAAGCCTGCTTGCAGATCTCTACCAGCTCGCCGCCCAGTGCCGGGGTGATGCCGGTGAAGTGGAACCACTGGGCGCCCTCGAAAATGGCATCCCAGTCGAAGTCGGCGGGAACTGCCTTGGCGATGGCGGAGTTGGCCCGGTCATAAATGCACACGGAGCCACGCTGGGAGGCGCCCTTCTCATTGAAGTAGATACCCACACGGTCGCCGCCGCGGACGATCTTGGTGGTGTCAACGCCGAAGCGGCGCAGGGAGTTGACAGCAGACTGGCCGATGGCGTGGGTGGGCAGCTTGGTCACATAGGCCACATCCATACCGTAGTTGGCCAGGGACACGGCCACATTGGCTTCGCCGCCGCCGAAGGTGAACTCCACGTGGTCACACTGGACAAAACGCTCGTAGTTATAGGGTTGCAGGCGAAGCATCAGCTCGCCGAAGGTAATGATCTTTGCCATTTTTTTCTTGCCTCCTTGACAATTTCCACAGATTTCTTGGAAAGCTCGGTGATCTCATCCCACTTGCCGTTCTCGATCAGGTCGGCAGTCACCATATAGCTGCCGCCGCAGGCGCAGATCACGGAGCTGGCGGCGTATTCACCCAGATTCTTCAGGCTCACGCCACCGGTGGGCATTACCTTGAACATGGGGAAGGGAGCGGCCATGGCCTTGATCTTGGCAAGACCGCCGGACTGCTCAGCGGGGAAGAACTTCAGCACTTCCAGGCCCAGCTTGTAGGCTGCGTGGTAGTCGGTGGGAGTGGTGCAGCCGGGGAAGATGGTGATACCCTTCTCCTGGCAGTACTGGACGATCTCGATATCCAGACCGGGAGTGACCACGAACTTACCGCCGGCGGCGATGGTCTCGTCCACCTGCTGGGTGGTCATAACGGTGCCGGCGCCTACCAGCATTTCGGGATGGGCTTCCGACATAATGCGGATGGCATCTGCCGCACCCGCTGCCCGGAAGGTGACCTCTGCCACAGGCACACCGCCTGCGCACAGAGCGTCAGCCAGGGGCTTGGCGTCCCGCTGGGGGTTGCTGAGCTTGATCACCGGCACAACGCCGATCTGGCTGATTGTTTTCTGCAATTCGTTCATAATATACCTCCTGAAAAGGAAAACTCCATTTTTGCCTAACATAATTATAGGTGCAAATCTTCCCACTGTCAATGAATACCGGGCATAAAATCTCCAAAACAACAATTAATGCAAAAGGAAACACCGCAAACGCAAACAAAAAAGGGGAGAGCCGATGGCTCTCCCCGCGGAGCTATTTGATTCGTTTGCCGTCCAGCACCGCTTCCACAAGGCGGTCGCCGTCGTAGCGCAATTTCAAAAGGAAGAAGGGGGCGTCCTGCCACAGCAGATCCAGGAAGATCTTGTCCCCCTCCCACATGGGCAGGCTGCTGAGAAAATCCCGGCTGACCCATTGCAGATCTCCCTCGTCGCAGGTCTTCAGCTCACCCGTGAAGCCGTCGGCGGTGAACAGGTACATATACTCCCCATCCCAGGGGCCGTTGGTGAGAAAGGTGACTACGCCCCGGCACTTCCAATTGGTCAGGGTCAGGCCGGTCTCTTCCTCCGCTTCCCGCAGAAGACACTCATCGGGGGTCTCGTCTGCCTCAAACTTGCCACCAATGCCGATCCACTTGTCCTGATTTACATCGTTCTTCTTTTTGACCCGGTGGAGCATCAGAACTTCGTCGCCCCGGGTGATATAGCAAAGGGTGGAATTGTACATAGCGCGCTCCTTATTTGATCAGCCGGATGGCGTGGTGGAGGTTGGTGATGGTGACAGTTCCGTCGGTGGGCGCTTTTTCACCGTCCAGCGTCCAGGGAAGATCTGTTTCTGCCCGGACGGCCACGGTCCTTGCACTGCGGAAGGTCATCATCCGGCAGTTGTACTGCTGCTTTTGCACAGCGGTAATGCATTCTGTGATCTCGAAAAGATCCTTGGGCGCCCGAACCAGCAAAATTTCAAACATACCGTCGGCCATATCCACCTGATTGGGATCCAGGAAGATCTTGTCCCCCTCCCACATGGGCAGGC
>JAZNAK010000003.1:0-18196 GCA_045586485.1 Faecousia sp.
GATCGTTGGCCTCGGCGAATTTCTCGCTCTCGGTCTTTTCGTTGGCAAAGGCCTTGGCGGTACGCATACCGGAGATGGAGGACTCCAGCTGGCCGTTGATGTCTGCCATGGACTTCTTGACAGACACGGAGGCATTCACCATCCGCTTGCGCTGGATAATGGTGAAAATGACAAAGACCGGAACCACGGCAAAGACGATGAGGGCCAGTCCCCAGTGGATGGTGAGCATCAGGGTGAGGGCACCGATGAGGGTGATGACCGAGATGATCAGATCCTCCGGCCCGTGGTGGGACAGCTCGGTGATTTCGAACAGGTCGTTGGTGGCCCTGCTCATCAGCTGACCGGTGCGGTTTTTGTCATAGAATCCGAAGCTGAGCCTCTGCAGATGGGTAAAAAGATCCCGGCGGATATCCGCCTCCACCCGGACGCCGAACATGTGTCCAAAGTAGGCCACGATAAAGTTAAGGCACGAGCGGAGCAAATAGCACACCACTACCGCGCCCATCACCACAAAAAAGGTCTTGTACATTTTCCCGGGCAGCATATCATAAAGGGCGCTGCGGGTGATCAGGGGGAAGGTCAGGTCAATGCCTGCGATCAGACAGGCGCAAAGCATATCCAGGGCAAACAGTTTTTTGTGATTGCCGAAATAGCTTAAAAATACTAGCAGGGGACTCTTGTTTTTGTAATCCTTCGTCTTCATGGATGATCCTCCTTGTTTGACTTCCATTATACACAATCAGGTTTATTTTGACAATGCTAAAAAGTTTGCTATACTAAACAAAAAAGCAAGGAGGTGATCCCGTGCAGATCTTATATGTCAACGAAGACTTTGCCGTGTGCATTAAACCGGTGGGCATGGATTCAGAGAAACAAGTTCCTGAGGCCCTGCAGGAGAAACTGGGCGGCGCGGTGTACACCCTCCACCGGCTGGACAAAAATGTGGGCGGCGTGATGGTTTACGCCCGCAACAAAGGCGCTGCCGCCGAACTCTCCAAGGCCATCGCCCAGGGGGAGATGGTGAAGGAGTATGTAGCCGTTGTCCACGGCGCGCCGCCACCCGAAGGAGACTGGGAGGATCTGCTTTTTAAGGACAGCCGGAAGAATAAGGTGTTTGTGGTCAAGCGCCAGCGCGCAGGCGTAAAAGCGGCCCGACTGGCTTACCGCTGCCTGCAAGCAGGGGAGCAGAGCCTGGTACGGGTACGGCTGTACACGGGGCGCAGCCACCAGATCCGCGTCCAGTTTGCCAGCAGAGGGTTCCCTCTGGTGGGAGACCATAAGTACGGCAGCCGGGATGCCGCTAAAGAGCCGATGCTCTTTTCCTGCTGCATTACTTTCCCTTATAAGGGTGTGACGCAGCGCTTTGAAGCCTATCCGGAATGGAGGCAGCATGATGCATAAAGCGAAGCTTCGTATGCTTGCGGCAATGGCCATTTTCGGCTCGGTGGGTATTTTTGTCCGGGCCGTTGCGCTACCCTCTGCCACCGTGGCCTTTTTCCGGGGTCTGGTGGGTATGCTTGTTCTGCTGATGGTGATGTTCGCCACGGGCAAAAAGCCGGATGTGCAGAGAATCGTGAAGAATCTGCCGGTGCTGCTTTTGTCCGGCGCTGCCCTGGGACTGAACTGGATATTGCTGTTCGAGGCCTACCGGCACACCACAGTGGCGATCGCCACCATCTGCTATTACCTCGCACCGGTCTTTTTTGTGCTGGTATCGCCCCTGTTAGGGGAGCGGCTCACGGCAAAAAAGCTTCTGCTGTCTGCAATTGCTCTGGCGGGTATGGTGTTTGTCTCCGGCATCTTTGGCGGAGGTAAGCCCAGCGGGAAGGGGATCGCCTTTGGCGTGGGCGCGGCAGCGCTGTATACTGCGGTGATGTTTCTCAATAAGAAACTGGGTGATCTGCCGGCTTACGATAAGACAGTGATGCAGCTGGGGACGGCTGCGGTGGTGATTTTGCCCTACTGTCTGCTGACAGGGGGATTCTCCATGGCAGAAATGGATATTCCTGCGTATCTGATGCTGGCGGTGGTGTGCGTGATCCATACGGGCGTGGCGTATTGGCTGTACTTTGGGTCTATTAAACAATTGCCGGCGCAAAGTGTGGCGCTGTTCAGCTATGTGGATCCGGTGGTGGCCATTTTGCTCTCGGCGCTGCTGCTGAAAGAGAAGCTGGGTTGGCAGGAGATTTTTGGCGCGGTGCTGATTTTGGGCAGCACCCTGTATAGTGAACTGCCTGGAAGAAAAATATGTGAGAAAAAGGGTTGACTTTTTACAATACCTGAGTTATAATGGCAAAGCTGTCTGCAAAATGCTGCTATAGCTCAGCCGGTAGAGCGCATCCTTGGTAAGGATGAGGTCGCCAGTTCAAATCTGGCTAGCAGCTCCAAAAAATCAGTCATCCCAACCGGGATGGCTGATTTTTTATTTGCCGCTACAGATTTGAACTGGCGAAGCCAGTGAAAATCTGGCCACGAGCCCGAGCGCTGCCGGTGGCAGATGCAGCGAGGGCGCAGAGTGTGCCGCGGTCGGCAGATGAGGAAGACGCTCCGTCAGCGACGAAGATGCCGGGTACCGCAAACGGATAGCAGCATAAAGCTGCCGCAGGCAGCCACCTTGCTTTTTCTGCAAAGCTATCATACGAAATAGAATCAGTCATCCCAACCGGGATGGCTGATTTTTTATTTGCCGCTACAGATTTGAACTGGCGAAGCGCCAAACTTCTTGCATGTTTGCTGCATAAATAGTATCCTAGTTTCAGAAATGAGACAACAGGTCGATATACACAGATAAAAGACCGGAATTGAGGAGGATGGAGAAGACTGCACCGGTTGGCACCATCCGGGCAGAACCGTGATGGATATCCGCAACCCTGAGACAGGGGTGCAGACCCATTTGAGAGTGACTCTGGAGGAAGATTGCGCGCTGTACTTTGCCTACAACAAAAAGACCGGAATGTACGACATCACACCGGAAGATATCTCTGACATTGAAATATGGTAATCAAAGGGAGCGGAGGAATCCGCTCCTTTTTGCGGAAAAACCGTGGCGGCAAAAGGGAAAATCGGTTTCCTCAATTGACGAACGGGATTTCTTGCTGTATAATTTCTCCATAAACAAGGAAAGAAAAATAGGAGGAAATGACATGAAAGCATTGCCCATGTCTAAGGCCCGCAAGGAACAGCTGGATGCTGCCTTTTTCGCAATATTTGCAAATGCGCCGGAAGACTATTTCTCCGCTCCCGGCAGAACAGAGATCTCCGGCAACCATACCGACCACCAGCGGGGCAGAGTGCTGGCCGCAGCGGTCAATTTGGATACCCAGGCGGCGGTGCGTCGGAATCACACCGATCTGATCCGGGTTCAGTCCAAGGGCTATCCTATGGCCGAGATCGACCTAAATGTACTTACCCCCGTTGCTGCGGAGGTCAATACCACCGCGGCTCTCATTCGCGGCGTGGCGGCCCGTTTTGTACAGATGGGTTGCCCGGTGCAGGGCTTCGACGCCTATGTGGAATCCACCGTACTGCCCGGCTCGGGGCTGAGCTCCTCTGCGGCCTTTGAGGTGCTGATGGGTACGATCATCAACCACCTGTTCTTTGACGCAAAGGTCTCCCAGCCGGAGGTGGCTCAAATCGGCCAGTACAGTGAAAATGTGTTCTTTGGCAAACCCTGCGGCCTGATGGACCAGACGGCCTCTGCAGTGGGCGGCCTTGTGGCGATCGACTTTGCCGATAAGGAAAAGCCTGTCATCCGCCCGGTGGAGTTTGATTTTTCTGCCACCGGTCACGCCCTGTGCATTATCGACTCCCAGGCGGACCACGCGGATCTGACTGACGAGTACGCAGCCATTACCCAGGAACTGAAGGCTGTCTGCGCCTATTTTGGCAAGGAAGTACTGACCCAGGTGGCGGAGGAGGATTTCTACGCCGCCATTGCCGATCTGCGGAAGACCTGCGGTGACCGGGCCGTGATGCGGGCCATTCATGTGTTTAATGAAAACCGCCGGGTGCCTCTGCAGGTGGAATGCCTTGAAAAGGGCGACTTTGAAACATTCCTGAGAATGGAAACAGAGAGCGGACGCTCCTCCTGGATGTACCTGCAGAATGTGATCCCCACAGGAAGTACCGCGGCGCAGGCAGTGGCAGTGGCTCTGGCGCTGTGCGAAAATGCGCTGCAGGGAAGAGGGGCATACCGCGTCCACGGCGGCGGCTTCGCCGGCACTGTACAGGCATTCGTTCCCTATGACATGCTGGAGCAGTTCCGCGCCCGGATCGATGCCGCTTTGGGCGAAGGCACTTGCCATGTGCTGAGCATTCGCAGCCAAGGCGGTGTCAGAATGGAGGCTGCAGAATGAAAATCGAAACCTACATTGACGCTCTGATCTCCTACGGCATGAATACCGGCCTTATCCAGCCGGAGGACCATACCTATATCCAAAACCGCATTTTGGAGACTTTGGGACTGGACAGCTATACTCCCAGCGACGAGCCCCAGCCGGAGGACCTGGAAGAGATCCTCGGCGGCCTTTTGGACTATGCCTGCGAGATTGGTAAGTGCGACGATAATATTGTCGCCCGGGATTTGTTTGACACCAAGCTGATGGGCATTTTGACACCTATGCCCCGGGAGGTCATCTCCGCATTCCGGGAGAGGTTTGCCCAGTCATCGGAGGCAGCAACGGATTACTATTATCAGCTCAGCTGCGATACCGATTACATCCGCCGCTACCGGGTCTGTAAGGATATGCGCTGGAAATATTCCTCCCGCTACGGAGAATTGGATATTACCATCAATCTGAGTAAGCCGGAGAAGGATCCCAAAGCCATCGCTGCGGCGAAGAATGCTCCCCAATCTTCGTATCCCAAGTGCCAGCTGTGCGCGGAAAACGAGGGATATGCCGGCCGGCTGAATCACCCGGCCCGTCAAAACCACCGGGTGATCCCCATCACTGTGGCGGGGGAGGCGTGGTGCTTGCAGTACTCACCTTATGTGTACTACAATGAGCACTGCATCGTGTTCAACAAAGACCACATTCCCATGAGGATCGACAAGTCGGCATTCCGGAAGCTGCTGGACTTTGTCGGCACATTCCCGCATTATTTTGTGGGCTCCAATGCAGATTTGCCCATTGTGGGCGGCTCGATTTTGAGCCACGAGCATTTCCAGGGCGGCCACTATACCTTTGCCATGGAAAATGCCCAATTGCGGGAGAAAATCACCTTCTCCGGCTTTGAAGATATAAATGCCGGCATCGTGGACTGGCCGATGAGTGTCATCCGGCTGAACGGCAAAGACCCGGAGCGGCTGGCAGATCTGGCGGATAAGATCCTCGTCTGCTGGCGGGGCTATACCGATGTTTCCTGCACCATTTTTGCCGAAACAGAGGGCGAGCCTCACAATACCATCACCCCTATCGCCCGGCGCAGAGGGGAGCTTTTTGAGCTGGATCTGGTACTGCGGTGCAACATTACAACGCAGGAACACCCCATGGGCGTGTTCCACCCCCACGCAGACAAGCACCACATCAAAAAGGAGAACATCGGCCTCATTGAAGTGATGGGCCTTGCGGTGCTGCCCAGCCGGCTGAAAGGGGAGTTGACCGCCCTTGCGGAGGCGTTGGCTGAGGGCAAGGATATCTCCGCAGATGAGACCCTGCGCAAGCACGCCAGCTGGGCGGAGGAGTTGAAGAAACAGTACGATTTCCGCAGCGACAACGCGCTGGACATTCTTCTGGAGGAGACAGGAAAGGTCTTTACTCAGGTGTTGGAGGATGCAGGCGTTTACAAAAACGACCCTGCCGGAGCGGAGGGCTTCCGCCGCTTTATTACGGCGGTCAACGAGCAGTAAAAGGAGGAAAGCAGAATGAAGATTTTGGTCACCGGCGGTATGGGCTATATCGGCAGCCATACCTGTGTCGAGCTGCTGGAACAGGGCATGGATGTGGTCATTGTCGACAACCTGAGTAATTCCAGTCCCAAGGTACTGGATCGCATCGAAGAGATCACAGGCAAGCGGCCGGTATTCTATGAACTGGATGTGTGCGACGAAGCAGCGCTTTCCAAGGTGCTTGATGAGCATACCATTGATTGCGCCATCCATTTTGCCGGCATGAAGGCAGTGGGCGAGTCCGTGGCGATCCCCGAGCGGTATTACACCAACAATCTGGGCGCAACGCTGACGCTGTGCCGGGTTATGGCAAAGCATAATGTTAAGAAAATCATCTTCTCCTCTTCTGCAACGGTCTACTCCGGGGACAATGAGATGCCCCTGCGGGAGACCTCCAAGACCGGCACTTGCACCAATCCCTACGGCTGGACCAAGTTTATGGGCGAGCAGATCCTGCGGGATATTGCCTTTGCGGACAAGGAATGGTCCGTGGTGCTGCTGCGGTACTTTAATCCCATCGGCGCCCACGCCAGCGGCCGGATGGGGGAAGATCCCAAGGGCATTCCCAACAACCTGATGCCTTATATCTCTCAGGTGGCGGTAGGCCGCAGAGAGCGGCTGGGTGTGTTTGGCAATGACTATGACACCCCCGACGGCACCGGCGTCCGTGACTATATCCATGTGGTGGATCTGGCCAAGGGCCATGTGGCAGCTATCGCCTATGCCAACGCCCATACCGGTACAGAGGTATTCAATCTGGGTACCGGCACCGGCTACAGCGTGCTGGATATGGTCAATGCCTTTGTGCGGGTCAACAATGTCCCCGTGCCTTATGAGATCACTGCCCGCCGTCCGGGCGACCTGGCCGTCTGCTATGCAGACCCTGCCAAGAGCAGCCGGGAGCTGGACTGGAAGGCAGAGAAAAACCTGGAGGATATGTGCCGGGATACCTGGAACTGGCAGAAAAACAACCCCAACGGCTATAACGGATAAATAAAAGGACCCAACTTTCGGTTGGGTCCTTTTTGTTATTGCAGCAGGTAGTTGATAAATTGCACAGCCGTGTCCGGCCGGGGGGCGTTGGCAACGATCCCCAGATACAGCGGCGCGTCGGTGAGATAGTAGGCAGATCGGAAATCCTCCAGGTCATTAATGAGAATGCCCACGGGGATGGGGTCTTCCATAGCTTCCGGCCTGGAAGGGTCGGGAAGCGTTGTCACATCCACATACACCTGCGTTCCTACGGGAGCGTCCAGCTCCCTTAATACAGCGCCGTCGATGTAGTAGAGCCGGTCAGCAACTTTGGACAATGTCTGCGGATCCAGCACCTGCCGCAGATCCGCAAGGATGGCCGCGGAGTTGTAGGCGCACAGGCGGAAGGCCTCAGCCTGCCCCACAATGATGTCCGTGTCCTTGTTGGCGATGCCGGCCATGATCCGCCGGAAGGTGTTGATGTCATTTTGATTTTTTCCGTCAGTCAGAGAAAGGTCTGTGTAGAAGGTGGCTTCCTGGGATGCGCCGTCAATGCCTGCATAGGCATAGAAGCCCTGGAGGAAGGCGTCGTCCTCCACACTGATCTTGCAGTTGAGGAAGATGCCGGAAAAAGCCGTCTCCCGCCGGTTGCACATTGCCACGATCCCCTGAGTCACAATGGCGATCACCAGCAGAATAATGATGGCGTGCCATTTGTAGTAGTCCCAGAAATATTCCAGGCGCTCCCTGGGAGATTTTTCCTTTATTTCGGCAGTGGCCTTTTTGATGTGTTCCGAGATGGTCATAAAATGCAGTCCTTTTAGGCTTACAGAGCCTTGTTGTTCAGCCGCTCACCCACAGCGCCGCCGGGATGGATCAGAGCAAACTGCTCAGCCCGGTAGCCGGTCTCCTCAATCACCGCGGCCTGCAGGGCGTGGAAGATCATGCACAGGGAGGTGGTGGAGGTAGTACCCTGGGCGTTCCACTTGTCGGTCTCCCGGTTGACATGCTGCTTCAGCACCACATCTGCCGCCTGGGCCAGGGGAGATTCCATATTTTCCGTGACAGTGATGATGGACACGCCCTTTGCTTTGCAAATGTCAACGATGGGCAGCAGCTCCTTGGTCTTGCCGCCACGGGAGGCAAAAATCATCACATCGCCCTTCTGCAAAAATCCGGTAGCGCCGTGGACGGCTTCGGCAGGGGAGATGAAGCGGGCGGGCCGCTCGATGCAGCACATCAGGTGGGCCATATGCTGGCAGATAATACCGGAGTGGCCGCAGCCGGCGGTACCGATGCGGGGGGCGCTGCTCAAAAGATCCACTGCCTTGGCAAACTGCGCTTCGTCGATGTGCGCTTTCATCTCACCGATGCAGGCCTGCTCAATGTCGTAAGCCTGGTAGATGGCGTCCATACTTTCCTTTTTCATAGGATCCTCCTTCACGAGTTGGTTTTTTCCAATTGTAGCACAAAGGCCAACCCCGTTCAAGGGAAAAAAGCAAAAAACCCTCCTGCGGGGGAGAAGATTGTCAAAAGAGTGGTTTTTATCGGGGAAAAACCGTTGGTATCAATTGACAAATGGCTGTTGGGGGGTTATTATTGTAGCTGTAAATCAATGTTCTGGCTGGCGCTTCCCGTCAAGCCAAATATCTTTTTGGAGGCAAGAAAATGGAGTTTAAGGTTTATCAGAAAGAACTGGAACTGCAGTCCCGGGGCTGGATCCCCACTTTCCACGACATTTCCAAGGAAGTTATGGCCATCGTTAAGGAGTCCGGCGTGCAGAACGGCACTGTTTGCATCGCCTCTCACCACACCACCTGCTCCGTTATGGTCCAGGAGTGCTCCCACGATATCGACTCCTTCGATCTGGAGTTCCTGCAGCACGACCTGCTGGACATCATGCGTAAGATGATCCCCGATTACACCAACGAGGGTGACTACCGTCATCCCGGTCCCATCCACGCCCAGTTCGGTCGATATGTGGATGAGCCCGGCAACTACACCTCTATGAACACCGACGGCCACCTGCGCAGCGTATTCTTCGGCCGCAGCGAGACCATGACCATTAAGGACGGCGTTCTAGACGGCGGCGAGTTCGCTCACATCTATTTCATCGACTGGGACCATGTCCGCGCCCGTCACCGCCAGGCCAATGTCACCGTTATGGGCACTACCGAGCCTGTGAACGACCGTAAGTGGAAGGGTGGCGAGACCATCAACACCCTGCGTAAGTTCACCGACGAGGAGAAGGCTTACGACCTGCACTACGATAACCAGCTGGAAGGCCGGGTATAAGTCCATACATTTCTGGTAAGGCTGCCACATTTTAGGTGTGGCAGCCTTCTGAAAATGTTCCGTCATTCTCTTGGAAAGGACGAAATAGATGAGAAGCTATACCATTACCAAAGTAAAGGGTGCGCCGGACTGGACCAATGTCCCTGCGATGCCCATTGATACGCTCCTGTGGACGGACAGCGTGGATGTTTCCGCTGCCGCTAAGATTTGCTGGGATGAGGAGACTCTCTATGTGCGCATGGAGGCTACGGAGCCTCATATCCGCATGGAGGAGGAAGGACCGCTGGCTATGGTGTGCCTGGACAGCTGCCTGGAGTTCTTTTTCCAGCCTACCTCCCGGGAGGAGTACTTTAATTTAGAGATCAACCCCAAGGGCGCTGTTTGGCTGGGGTACGGCCGTGATCCCGCCAGCTTGATCCGACTGCTTCCCTTGGGCGGCTATGGGATGTTTGATATCCATACGGAGCTGACGAATACCGGCTGGGTGCTGACATACCGGATCCCCTTTGCCTTCATCCGCCAGTTCTTCCCGGAGTTTGCGCCCGGGAAAGGCGTCCGGATGCGGGGCAATGCCTATAAGTGCGGCGATAAGACAGCCAAACCCCATTTTATGGCCTGGAATCCCATCGATTTGCCCAGCCCCGCCTTCCACTGTCCTGCCTTTTTTGGCGAGCTGGTGTTTGGCGGTTAATCAAGGAGGAACAAAATGAAGTTTTTTCATGTATATAACGAAGAGTGCTTCAAGGGCCTTGAAAAGAACGGCCTGATCAACAAGGACACCGGCTTCAAGATCCAGAATGCTTTCAGTGTGCCGGAGGATATGAAGTTTAACCGCCTGGCAGCCAAGGGCGGCAAGCTGTACAATATGATCCGGGAGGGCAACATCCCCTTCTATGTAGACCGGATCGCCGGCGGCACCCTGTGGCACGATTATCCCCTGGATAAGAATCTGATCCGGGAATATGACGAACTGCTGGGGGACTGGTTCTTAGGCTTCCAGCTCCATGAGAGCGCCAGCAACCGCCGCCAGGACTGGAATCAGATTCTGAAGGCCACCGGCCGGAAGAGTGATTACTCTCTGGAGGAGTTGAACCGCCTTCTGATCAGCCAGTATGGCATTATGCCCGACGGCACCCAGCTGACCTCTCTTTCCCAGGATCCCATGGCGGTCTATGCCACGCTGCGTTATGCCGAGACTCCGGAGGATTACTTCGACGAGATCAAGGCGATGTACTTAAGAAGACTGGATGAGACCGACGGTCACATCCTGCCCTGCGACAGTTATTATATGGCCACCCGCCTCCACGACCAGCTGGGAATGAAGTCCTTTATGCCGGAGGTCGGCTGTCAGATCCCCCAGATGCGGCAGCAGCTGGCGCTGGCAAGAGGCATTGCCAAGGCCAGCGGCAAGACCTGGGGCGCTTACTATGAGTGCTGGCGGGAGATCCCCGGCATCGGCTACGCAATGCCCTGCTTCAACAGTGACCCCTCCAACGAGTGGTATCTGTCCCAGGAGCTGCACCCCGACGATTTCAGCTCCTACGGTGAAAACGGCGGTAGCTCCCGCCTGCTCCAGAACCGGATCTACTACCACGCCCTTATGAGCGGCGCGGATTACTTCTCCGAGGAGTGGGGTCTTAACTGCAGCTACAGCGATATGCAGGAGTTCTCCCTGTCGGACTACGGCAAGGTGAAGAAGAACTTTATCAACACCGCCCTGGAACTGCAGGGCGTGAAGCCCATCGTTCCCTTTGCCATTGTGCTGCCCAAGGCCTATGGATTTATCGAGATCCCGCAGGTATTTGACAGATACGAGCTGGGTCTGCACCGGGATGTATATCTGGAAAATGTGCTGACGCCTGAGCAGAGGGAATACTTCGGTCACGTGGAAGATGTGCTGAAGCTGTTCTATGCCCAGCAGGATGTCTGCGGCAACGAGGGTCATGTCCTTACCAACTCCCGGTTTGGCGATGTGTTTGATATCATCTACGAGGACACCGCTGCCGAGGCGATGGCCAAGTACGATTATCTGATCGACGCAACACCCAACGGTGATTTTGCCCAGGCCAATGCCGGCAAGGGCCTGAAGATCCTGGAAAGCGGCGATCTGGAAGCGCTGGCGCAGACGGTCAGCAAACTGATTCCTCAGGTGATGCCCTGCTATGCAGATGGCCTGTGCTGGCTGGTGTCTGCAGACGAAACCGGCAGACGCTTCGTGTCCGTCTTCAACAATGAAGGCAACGAGAGAAGCCTGGAGAAGGGCGACATTATCCATAGCGAGGCAGACCGCACCGTGAAGCTTACCTTCCGGCAGAATGCCCAGCTGAAGGTCATCGCAGAGTCTTCTATGGCCGTGCAGGTGCAGAAAGCGGATGACAAGACCTACCACATCACCGTCCCCGCCGCGGGATTTGCGGTCTTTGAATACTGATTAAATCCCACAATTTTCCCAAAAAGAGGCGGCAGCTATTGACAATGCCGCCGGGTTTGTACTAAACTATTAATTGATGTATTTTCTACATAAGGAGGATAACAACAATGGCCTACGGCAAGAAAGTTTGGATTTTCCCCGATGCAGAATTGCCCCCTGTGGGTGTGAATCTGATCCCCGGTCACGAGTCTGTGATCATCACCAATGTGAGCGATCAGGTGGCGAACGTTAAGTTCACCCTGCTGTACACCGACAAGGAACCCGTCAGCTTCACCACCCAGGTGGAAGCTATGCGCGTGCGTTGCCTGCGCACCAATGAAGAGAAGGACTTTGGCGCATTTACCGCCAAGTTTGACGAGCAATATGCCATCATGCTGGAGAGCGATGTGCCCATCGTTGCCCAGTATGGCCGCGCAGAGCCCAGAACCGTCAACTTCTACACCACTCCCGGTTATTGCGAATAACCCTACTTACAAAAGACATTATTTTAGGAGGAAATGAAAATGGCAAGAATCTGCATTCCCAATCATGAATATAAGGAGAGAGTTCAGCGCGCTGCAGCGATCCTGCGCCGGGAAAAACTGGACGCTCTGATCGTTAACGGCAACGAGGCTGATTACGCCAACCCCCGTTATTTCTCCGGCTTCTGGCCCCTGTTTGAGCGCGCCGGCGTAGCCATCTCCGCTGACGGCCGTGCTGCCCTGATGGTAGGCCCCGAATCCGCAATTTTCGGCGCTGACCGCAACCAGCTGGACAAGACCTTCGTGCTGACCGCTTACCGCGAGGGCGCAGACCCCTCCTATCCCGAGCTGAAGCCCGATACCTTTGACGATGTGTTCAAGTACATCGGCGTCACCGGCAAGAAGATCCGTATCGGTGTGGCATCCTTCCTGGATACCTCCGTCACCATCTACAACGCCATCCGCGAAGCATTCCCCGAGGCCGAGCTGGTAGATGCCGGCAAGGTCATGGTGGAGCTGCGTTCCATCAAGTCCGAGAACGAGTTGGCCTGCCTGCGTGAGGGCTACCGTATTGCCGACCTGGCAACCCAGCAGGTTATGAAGGAGATCCACCCCGGTATGACCGAGCTGCAGGCTGTGGGTATCGCACAGCGCGTGGTCTATGAGAACGGCGCCGAGTACGAAGGCCTGCCCATGTATGTGTTCTCCGAGGCTTCCACCCGTCACGCCATCTCCCGTTCCTCCTATCGTGAGTTCCAGAAGGGCGACATCGTTCAGCTGAATCTGTCCGCCAAGATCGACGGCTACTCCGCTGCCATCGGCTATCCCATTTGCCTGGGCAAGCTGGAGGGCGAGCGCCGTGATACCGTTCAGTTCTGCCGTGAGGCCCACGCATGGACTGAGAAGCAGGTCAAGGCAGGCGTCTATGCCGCTGATATCGCCAAGAACTTCTACAAGTACTTTGTTGACAACGGCTATGAGAAGAACTTCGTTTACGGTCCTCTCCACGGCACCGGCATTATCGAAGTGGAAGCACCCTGGGTGGAAACCAGCTCCGATTACTTCCTGAAGCCCAATATGACCTATCAGGTAGATACCTACATCTCCGGCGACACCTACGGCGTCCGTTGGGAGAAGGGTATTGCTGTTAAGGACGGCGGCTACGAGATCCTCAGCCCCGAGATCCCCGAGATCTGCCCCGAACTGCACTTCTAAAAAACAGAAAATGCACCCAGGAAACTGGGTGCATTTTAACAAAAGGAGATATGAATTATGCAGATGCTTGAAATGTTCTATGACCAGATCCAGGACGCAGTGGACCGCAAAGTTCCTTTTGTGATCCCCATCGGCACGATGGAATACCACGCCCGTCACGCCTCCTGCGGCACGGACACTCTGGTAGTCACCGGCTGCCTGCGGGAGCTGGAGAAAGAAAAGGAAATCGTTGTCTGTCCTCCCATCTGGTACGGCGTCGCCTCCTATGCGGTTTGCGAGCCGAAGCCCAGCCACTTCCATGTGGATGAGGACGCCTATGTCAATTACCTGTACTATATTCTTAAGTCGATGATCGATGCCGGCCATAAGAATATCTACCTTGTGCCCCACCATCAGACGGAGGGCGCAGGTCTGATGCCCATGACCATCGCCTGCCATAAGGCAGCCAAGAAGGTCACTATGGAATATATGGAGCAGAAGCTGGGCAAAGGCTGGTGGGGCAGCGATGCCTATGCCACCTACTATGAGGATATGGGTTCCGAGGACGATCCCTTCTCCTATATCAAGGTCATTCCCCTCATCGGCGCAGACGCCCAGATCAAGTGCGGTGGCTTTGACCACGCCGGCAAATGGGAGACGAGCCTTCTGATGGGCACATACCCCGAACTGGTAGACCTGTCCCGTTGCAAGGACAATACCGAGTGGTTTGCCCAGAGCGCAAAGGAAGCCAGCGCCGAGACCGGCAAGCATATGGTGGAATGCACGCTGGAATGGCTCCGGGAAGTCATCCAGTAAGGAAACGATCCAACAAATGCCGGGCTTGCCCGGCATTTGCCGCATCTTAAGGAGGCAATATGACCGAGTTTGAAAAATGTCAGGCGGGTCTGATGTATGACACCACCTTCCCCGGCCGGGAGGAGGACCACCTGAAATGCGCCGAGCTGTGCTACGACTATAACCATACCCGCCCCTCGGATATGGAGAAGCGGGAGCAGATCATCCGCAAGCTTTTCGGCAAAGTAGGCGCAGATCCCTATATCGAGCCCAATATTTTTTGTGGCTTCGGCTGGAATATTGAGGTGGGCGACCACTTCTTTGCCAACAACAACTGCGTGTTTGTTGACCCGGGGAAGATCACCTTTGGGGACTATGTGTTCATCGGGCCCAGCTGCGGATTTTACACTGCCCATCACCCCATCCACCCGGAGCTGCGGAATAAGCTTTATGAGTATGCCAGGCCCATCACTGTGGGCAGCCATGTGTGGATCGGCGGCGGCACGGTTGTGACACCGGGCACCACCATCGGCAGCAATGTGGTCATCGGCGCGGGGTCTGTAGTCGTCCACGATATCCCGGATAACTGCGTGGCCTTTGGCAATCCCTGCAAGCCCTACAGGGCCATCACCCAGGAAGATCTGGACTTTATGCGGTAAGCGCCTGACATTTTTTACTTGTCAAGGACGGGATTTTCGCGTATGATAGTGGTAATTTTTAATAGGAGGATGATCGGATGAAACAGAAAATCAATGTTTGGGAGTATGCCCCCCAGATCCTCAGCGCCATTGAGAAGGGCGTTTTGCTGACCACCAAGGCCGACGGCCAGGTGGACACCATGACCATCGGCTGGGGAACAATGGGTGTGGAATGGAAGAAGCCGATCTTTATCGCCTTTGTCCGCCAAAGCCGCTATACAAAGGCCTTGCTGGACAAAAACCCGGAGTTCACCGTCAATGTTCCTCTGGGCGATTGCGACAAGAGCATTTTGGGCGTCTGCGGCACCGAATCCGGCCGGGATGTGGATAAGATCAAAAAGCTGAATCTGACCCTGGTGGAGGGAGAGACCGTTTCTGTGCCGGGCATTTTGGAGCTTCCGCTGACCCTCGAGTGCAAGGTGCTCTATCAGCAGGATCAGGTACTCTCTGATATCCACGAGGAGAGCCGCAACCGCTATTACAAGCCGGGCAGCATCGATGAAAATAATTTCCATACCGCCTACTACGGCGAGATCACCGCTGCCTACATTCTAAAAGACTGACCGACTATAAGAAAAAGGAATGATGGAATTATGAGCAATATCGGTGTGCTGGGCGCCGGCACCTGGGGTGTCGCGCTGGCCCGTATGCTGCACAATAATGGCCATACCGTGACCGTGTGGTCCGCCCTTCCCCAGGAGGTGAAGGACCTTTCCGCCAAACGCACGCATCCCAACCTGCCCGGTATGGAGATCCCCGAGGGCATTTCCTTCACAGAGGAAATCGGGGAGGCATGCAGGCAGAAGGATATTCTGCTGTTTGCTGTGCCGTCACCCTTTGTGCGAAGCACGGCCCGTCTGGCAGCGCCCTATGTAGCGGACGGCCAGATCATTGTAGATGTGGCCAAGGGTATTGAAGCGGATACGCTGATGACTATGACTCAAATCATTGCCCAGGAAGTAGATAATCCTACGATAAAGCTGGTGGCCCTATCCGGCCCGACTCACGCGGAGGAGGTGGCGAAGGATCTTCCCACCACCATCGTTTCCGCCTGCGAGGATCAGGCGGTGGCGGAGCAGGTGCAGTCAGTATTCTGGGGCACTTGTATGCGGGTGTACACCAACGAGGATGTGTTGGGCGTGGAGCTGTGCGGAGCAGCCAAGAATGTGATCGCCCTTGCCGCCGGTGTGGCGGCCGGCCTTGGCTACGGCGATAACGCAAAGGCCGCCCTTATCACCCGGGGCATCGCGGAAATCTCCCGGCTGGGAACGGCCATGGGCTGCAAGGAGCAGACCTTCTCCGGGCTTGCAGGCATCGGCGATCTGATCGTCACTGCCACCAGCATGCACAGCCGCAATAACCGTTGCGGTATGCTGATCGGCCAGGGCGTGCCGGTAGAGGAGGCCACCCGGCAGATCGGCATGGTGGTGGAGGGCCTTCACGCCTTGCCGGCAGTCAAGACGCTGGCCGATAAATACCGGGTGGAGATGCCCATCGTGGAATCCGTCCACCGGCTGGTCCGGGGGGAGACAACTCCCGAAGAAGTGGTGCATCTGCTGATGGGCCGAGATAAAAAACCGGAGCTTTCCGCATCTGCCGGAAGCGAGCATTTTTGAACAAGGAACCCCCTCCTTATGTGAAGAAGGGGGTTCTTTTGCCCATAAAGGAAAAATGAATATTTATTATGAATATAGTAATATTGAGGGAAAGCAAAAAAGTTTTTCTTGTATTTCTCAGTTTTATCTCGTATAATATGCCTATTAACCTGCTCAAGGGTCTGCATCACGCACCGATGGCAGGAGAAGGAGAGGAAAAATATGAAAGAGAATCTACAAAGACGCTATGGTCTGCCTACCGCGATCTGTATGGTCGTCGGCACAGTTATTGGTTCCGGTGTGTTCTTTAAGGCGCAGACCGTGCTGGAAAAGACCGGCGGCAATATGTCCCTGGGCATTATGTCTTGGATCATCACCGGCTTGCTGATGATCATCTGCTCTGCCATGTTCGCTGTGATGGCGACCCGGTATCAGAAGGTCAGCGGCGTTGTTGACTATGCGGAAGCTACCTGCGGCAAGGGCTATGGCTATGTGATGGCCTGGTTTTTGGTAAATATCTATTATCCGGCTATGACCGGCGTGCTGGCATGGGTTTCTGCCCGCTATTTTGGCGAGATTCTGGGTTGGGGCGCTGCTGATCCCCAGGTTATGACCTTGGCTGCGCTGTTCCTGATCGGCAACTATGTACTCAATACATTCTCCCCCAAGCTGGCCGGCAAGTTCCAGGTCAGCGCCACTGTGATCAAACTGATCCCCATCTGCCTGATGGCTGTTGCAGGTGTGATCTACGGCACTGCAAACGGCACATTGCCTGAAAACTTTGCTACGATTGTGGATCCCTCCAAGAGCGGTATGGCCGGTCTGTTCGGCGGCATTGTGGCAACTGTCTTTGCCTACGAGGGCTGGATTGTGGCTACCTCCATCAACGCTGAGCTGAAGAACCCCAAAAAGAATCTGCCTATCGCTCTGGTTCTGGGCTCCATCGTTGTCGTGACGGCTTATGTGCTGTACTTCATCGGTGTTGCCGGTGGCGCAAAGACTACTGAACTGATCGCCAACGGCGCGCCCACCGCTTTTAGCAACATTTTCGGCAATGTAGGCGGTAAGCTCCTGCAGGTCTGCATTGTGATCTCCTGCCTGGGCACACTGAACGGCCTGATGGTTGCTGCCACCCGCGGCATGTATGCCGTTGCTGCCCGTAATCAGGGTCCCAACCCCAAGATGTTCTCCCAGATTGACCCTGCTACCAATATGACCACCAACTCTGCTGTTTGGGGTCTGCTGGTGTGCTGCCTGTGGATGGTTTACTTCTACGGCGCAAATCTGACCGCCGGTTGGTTCGGTCTGTTCAACTTCGATTCTTCCGAGCTGCCCATCGTCACCATTTACGCAATGTACATTCCCATGTTCATTATGTGGATGAAGAAGGAAAAGGATGTAGGCGTTTTCAAGCGCTTCGTTCTGCCGCTGATCTCCATTATCGCTTGCGCATTCATGGTGTTTGCCGCTGTTTACGCCCACGGCATTACTCCCTACCAGGCTGCGCAGGCTGCCGGCAAGTTCTCCTTCCCGGTGCTGTTCTACCTGATCATCTTTGCGGTGATTATGGCCGTCAGCGCATTCTTCTACCGTTCTGCTGCCAAGACAGAGAATGAATGATCCCATGAAAAGCGCCGGACTGCTGCATTTGCAGCAGTCCTTTTGCATGCACAAACACATGGGACAAGCCCTTAAAAGCAGAGCTTGTCCCGTTTTTGGTTCGAATATATAGCAGACTCAGTCCTTTGCAAGCAGCGTATATTGCCCACTACGCAATACAAATACCAAATCTTCCGGAGTCTGAATTCTATGTTCTGTTGCGATACCACACCAGGCAACACGAGAACGGTGATGCACATCGGATCCGG
>JAZNAK010000004.1:0-39565 GCA_045586485.1 Faecousia sp.
TAATTATTAGAATCCAGTAAAACCGAAGAAATTCAAAACAATTCCAATATAGAATTTGTAATTTAGAATCGATTCTTGTCGAATTTTCGCATATTCGCAATGAATATACTATAGCCCGAAAGGAATGCAGGAGACGGTCTCATCTCCTGCATTTTATCAAATTTTCTCACCCAGGATCGACTTAGTGGCATATGCGTTCAGCGACATATCGGCCAGATTCCCAGCTAAAAATTCATAATACCCCTGTGCGCCGATCATTGCCGCGTTGTCACCGCAAAGCGATAATGGTGGCAAATACAGAGTGGCGCCTTCCTGCTCTGCGGCAGTCTGGAGGTCCTTGCGAATTCTGGAGTTTGCGGCAACACCGCCGGCGACTGCCAGCTTTTTATAGCCGCACTCGCGCAGAGCTGCCATTGTTCTGGGTACCAGCATATCCGACACCGCAGCAGAGAAGGATGCGCACAGGCTGTTTACATCCAGCGCCTCCCCCACTTGATTTGCGTGATGGATCAAGTTAATGGACGCGGTTTTCAGTCCGGAAAAGCTCATATCATAGGGATTGACGCCAGGTTTGGCCCGGGGCAGCTGATATTTTGTTTCATCTCCTCGGCTGGCCGCCTTATCAATGGCAGCGCCGCCGGGATACGGCATCCCCAAGACCCGACCCACTTTATCAAAGCACTCCCCTGCCGCATCGTCAAGGGTTGTGCCGAGGATGTCCATCTTAGTATAGTCCTGCACATCTACGATCATCGTGTGTCCGCCAGACACCACAAGGCACAAAAAAGGTGGCTCAAGCTCCGGGTAAGCAATATAGTTTGCAGCAATATGACCGCGTATATGGTGCACGGGAATCAGCGGTTTACCCAGCGCCAATGCAATACCCTTAGCGAAATTGAGACCCACAAGCACGGCGCCGATCAGTCCGGGGGCATATGTGACCGCAACTGCGTCAATGTCATTACGGCACAGTCCTGCTTTTTCCAGCGCCTGATCTGCAAGGCCGTAGATGGCTTCAATATGCATCCGGGACGCGATCTCCGGTACGACACCGCCATAAATGCGGTGCAGATCTACTTGGGATGCGATGCAGTCAGTGAGTATCTGCCGACCGTCACGGACGATGGCAACAGCAGTTTCATCGCAGGAAGATTCAATTGCCAAAATATTCACTTACTTCAGCTCCTTTCGTAGGATCAAAGCGTCTTCTTTCGGGTTATGGTAGTAATTGCGTCTGCGACCCACCTCTACAAAGCCAAGCTTCTCGTACAGGCCAATGGCCTGCCCGTTGGAAACTCTGACCTCCAGGAGTAGGGCGATAACGCCATTGCTGCGCAGGCGGTCAGTAAGCGCGCAAACAAGAGCTTCGGCAATGCCTCTGCGCCGGTAGTCCGGAGCAACGGCAATATTCATCATATCTGCCGCATCCAGCACAGACTGTGAGCCAACATAACCGACAACACATCCATCCACTTCTGCGACAAGCCAACAGGACAAAGGATTCTCCACTTCAGAGGCAATACTTTTCTCGCTCCAAGGATCGGAAAAACATACCTTTTCCAGTTGTGCAACGGAAGAAACATCTTCCAGTTTCATTTGTCTGATAATCATTTACTTCGCCTCGTACCAGCTGCTTCCACACTTGGCTTCTGCAAGGAGCGGCACTTGCAGCTGCGCTACCTGCTCCATCTCCCTACTGATCAGGGTTGCCACAGACTCTGCCATTTCTACAGGACACTCCACGATCAATTCGTCGTGCACCTGAAGAAGCAGCTTTGCCTCGGGGTAATGTTCACTGAGGGCCTTATCGACCCGGATCATCGCCAGTTTGATCAGGTCCGCAGCAGTGCCCTGGATCGGTGTGTTCAGCGCGATCCGCTCCGCGCCCTGCCGGACATTGAAATTGGAACTGATCAGTTCCGGAATCCATCTTCGCCTACCGTAGATAGTCTGGGTGTAGCCGATCTTGCGGGCGTCTTCCACAACCTGTTTCATATAGGCTCTAACGCCCTTGTAGTTGGCAAGATAGCTGTCAATATACTGCTTGGCTTCATAACGGCTTACGCCGATGTCCTCTGCAAGAGAAAACTCAGAAATGCCGTACACAATACCGAAATTGACTGCCTTTGCTTGACGGCGCTGAAGCGCTGTCACAGCCTCCTCCTCAACGCCAAAGACCTGAGAAGCAGTAGCGGTGTGGATATCCTTACCGCTGCGGAATGCCTCCAGCATTGCCGCATCGTTTGCAATGTGCGCCAGGACCCGAAGTTCGATCTGACTGTAGTCCGCCGCAACAAGAGCATTGCCGGGGCCAGGAATAAACATCTTGCGGATCTCCGCGCCCAAATCGGTCCGGACCGGGATGTTCTGCAGATTAGGCTCTGTGGAAGATAGCCGCCCGGTAGCCGTCACCAGGTTCTGGAAGGTGGTATGAATCCGGCCGTCATCGCCAATCGCCTTCATCAGGCCCTCGGCATAGGTGGACTTCAGCTTGGTCAGCATTCTGTAATCCATGATCGCGGGAACAATGGGGTGCTTATTCTTCAGCTTTTCCAGCACTTCCGCATTGGTAGAGTAGCCGGTCTTTGTCTTCTTCACAGGAGGAAGATCCAGCTTTTCAAACAGCAGTTCTCCTAACTGCTTAGTGGAGTTGATATTGAACGGGCCGTCTGAGTAGGCGAAAATGGTTTTCTCGCAAGCTTCGATCCGCTCTGTCAGCATCTGACCGAACTGTCGAAGCTGGTCACTGTCGATGGCAACGCCGGATCTTTCCATTTTGTACAGAACAGAGCAAAGAGGCAGTTCGATCTCATAGTAGAGCTGCTCCATTTCCTGCTTCTTCAGCTCCCCTTTCAGCACTTCCTGCAGATGCCAAATAGCCTCTGCGCAGGCGCCGGCATCGCTGTCATCTACCGCAATGCCGAGATAATTGGTAGCCAGCTTTGACACCGGATATTCAGAGGCGGACGGATTCAAATCATAGGCTGCAAGGGCAGTGTCGAAGACAAAACCCGTGTATGAGATACCCATGCTGTCCAAAGCATGCATCGCAGTCTTTATATCGTGGCAGATAAGTGCGCCGCCAGGAAGCGTTGCACCCATTTGCGCTTCCATGGGAGTTAAAACGCAGACGCCTGCGCCACAGGCGATGCCCAGCGTTCCGTCACTTGCCAAATAGACTGCGCAAAGGTCCGTTTCACAGGGTATGCAATCCAAAGCAGGCAGTTTTTCCGTCTGTACTTCCGCTTTTGGGACCGTTAAACCGGCATCCCGCAAGCCGTACTTATCGATCAGCCGCACAAACTCCAGCTTTTGAAACAGTTCGTAAAGCTCCCGCTTATTGTAGGGCTGCACAACCGCGTCCTTCGGCTCAAAGTCGATGGGCGCGTTGCAGCGGATGGTTGCAAGGTCGTAAGAAAGGTAAGCATTTTCCCGATCTGACAGAAGCTTCTCGCGCAGTTTGGATCGGATCGAAGCATCTTCCACATTCTCGTAGATTCCATCCAAAGAGCCGAACTTCTGAAGCAGTTCTGTAGCCGTCTTGGGGCCAACACCGGCAACACCGGGAATGTTATCAGACGAGTCACCCATGAGAGATTTCAGATCAATGAGTTTTTTAGGCTCAAAGCCATACTCCTCTCGGAATGTCTCCTCGTCGTACAGAACGGCATTGGTCTGTCCCGGCTTGGAGATGACCAGCTTGACATGGACATTCCGATCAATGAGCTGCAGGCTGTCCCGGTCACCGGTGACGATGACGCATTCCCAGTCATTATTGCTGCAGATCCGGCCGACAGTGCCGATCACATCGTCTGCCTCCCAGCCCTGGCACTCGTAAATGGGGATATTCATGGCTCGCAGTACCTTCTTCATCCAAGGCATCTGCTGGGCCAATTCCTCGGGCATACCGTGACGGGTAGCTTTATAGCCATCGTACTTTTCATGCCGGAAAGTCGGGCCATGGAGGTCAAATGCCACACAGACCGCATCCGGCTGCTCCTCCCGCTCCATACGCTCCAGGATGTTCAGAAAGCCATAGATGGCATTGGTGAACAGTCCCTCCCGGGTCGTCAGCGGTTTTACTCCGAAAAAAGCTCTGTTAATAACACTGTTTCCATCCAGTATCAACAGTTTCATAATTTTCTCCATTTAGCACCCTGAGGGGTGTCGATAATTTCAATACCGCGGGCTTTCAGTTCATCGCGGATTCGATCAGCCTCAGCAAAGTTCTTTTCTTTCTTTGCCTGAGTGCGGGCAGCAACCATGGCATCAATTTCCGGATCGGCAGATGCGGCAGCTTCTGCCTTCTGCTGATCCTTCAGCTTCTCGGCAGATGCCAGCAGGTTCAGACTCAATACCCGGTCAAAGTCCTCAATTGCAGCCAGTTTTGTAGCATCTGAGGTCTTTTCTTTCAGAACATCATAGACGGCTGTGACTGCCAAGGAGGTATTAAGATCGCCGTTTAGTGCGGTTGCAAAACGTTCCTTCAATTTCTGCAGGACCTCTTCCTCCACTGCACCATTCTTTTCGAGAGTGGCAATCCTAGCAACCAGCTTGTTATAGGCGACCACAGCATTGTCCAGATTCTCCCAGGAGAATACAAGATTTCTGCGATAATGGCTTTGCAGGCAGAACAGGCGGTAGGCCATAGGATCGTAGCCCTTCTGCTCCAGCAGGCTCACTGTCAGGAACTCACCCTTGGATTTACTCATCTTGCCGGTATCGGTATTCAGGTGATGCACATGGAACCAGTAATTGCACCACTTGTGGCCAAGGAAGCTTTCAGACTGGGCGATCTCATTGGTGTGGTGCGGGAACGCATTGTCAATACCGCCGGCGTGAATGTCCAGATCCTCACCCAAATACTTCATGGAGATGCCGGAGCATTCAATATGCCAGCCGGGATAGCCGACACCCCAAGGGGAATCCCATTTCAGCGCCTGATCTTCAAACTTGGACTTGGTAAACCACAGTACAAAGTCGTTCTTATTGCGCTTGTTGGTATCCTCCTCAACGCCCTCACGGACACCGATGGCAAGGTCCTCTTCGTCATGATCATTGAAAACATAGTATTTCTCCAGCTTAGAGGTGTCGAAATACACATTGCCGCCGGCGACATATGCAAAGCCCTTGTCTATCAAGGTAGATACAATTTTGATATACTCGTCGATACAACCGGTGGCCGGCTGAATCACATCCGGCTTCTTGATATTCAGCTTCTCGCAATCAGCAAAGAATGCGTCCGTGTAGAATTGAGCGATTTCCATCACGGACTTGTTCTCCCGCTTGGCGCCCTTGAGCATCTTATCTTCACCGGTGTCGGCGTCAGATGCCAGATGGCCCACATCCGTAATATTCATAACACGCAGGACATTATAGCCCATGTAGCGCAGAGCCTTTTCCAGCACATCCTCCATAATATAGGTACGCAAATTACCAATGTGGGCAAAATGGTACACAGTCGGTCCACAGGTGTACATCTTCACCACATCAGGAGAGTTGGGGGTGAACAACTCCTTTTTATGGGACAGAGAATTATACAGATACATACACATTCCTCCAAAAAATGATATCAAAAAACGCCTCCTATGCCTATGGCACAAGAGGCGGGTCATACAATCCGCGGTTCCACTCTTATTTATCACTTAAAACCGATTCGCTCCCGGACGCACTTTCCCACCGCCGACACCGCCCGGGCTCACAGCCAACGACCCGAACTCTCTGAAGGATTGGCAACGGTACTCTTTCCGTTCACAGCGATATTCACTTGGGAGTATTTTACCACTCTGACACCGATTTTGTCAAGAAAAACGCCCGAAAAGAATGCAGAATATGATTGCCCAATCAAGGGAAATATGCTATAGTATAAGAAATATATCAAAATCTGTCTGCGGAGGATGTTCTATGAAAAAATGGCTGTGTATAATTCTTTCCCTCCTGCTTATTTTTCTGTCCGCCTGTGTGCCTACCGGCACAAACAATCCTGAGACCACAGAAGGCGGTATTCCCGGTGATCCTGTTGTCCCTACTGACGATGTAATTGTGTTTGACAATCCCCTGGTTGCCGTATCCGTTCCCACTGTGAAGGAAACAACCGTCCACGAGGATGGAACTGTTCTTTTTGAATATACCTACCAGCATATCTCCTTGGTGCTGGACAGGCCGGCTGCTGCAGATAAGATTATTCTGGATTTTCTAAACCGAGTCGATGCTACCCGCCAGCAGGCAAAAACTACTGGTAATATGGCTGCTGCCGTTTACTCCGGCAGCCAAAACTGGATCCCCTACCAGCATCAGGTCATTTACAGTCCAACCCGGATCGACAACAGCGTTCTGAGCCTGTTTGGAACTCATGTGACTTACAGCGGTGCGATCCATCCCGACCGCACCTGCGCCGCCGCCAGCTACGATCTGAAAACAGGCGATGTCCTGACACTTGCCAGCATCATGCACAAGGATGCCTCCCCCGTTTCCTTCTGCGAATTGGTACTGGAGTCGCTGAAGCAGATGTCAGAGGGTGACTATCTCTATGAAAATTATGAAAAGACCGTCCAGCAGAGATTCTCGGTTGATCCCGCTACTGACGAGAACTGGTATTTTACGCAAAACGGTCTGTGCTTCTACTTTGCCCCTTATGAAATTGCCCCCTATGCCTCCGGAGTGATCACCGTAGAGATCCCCTACGAAAAGTTGGCAGGTCTTCTCTATGAGCCCTATCTTCCTGGCCCCGCTGTAGAGGTACAGGGAACGGTCAGTGTTACACCCTTTGGTCAGATCGATTTATCTGCATTTGAGCAGATCGGTGAAATTGTCACCAGCAATTCGGGCGAAATGTATATGGTCTACACCGACGGCCCGATCCGCGATGTGCGTATTCTTTCCACTGACAACACCGATACCCACATTATTTTTGCCGCATATTCTCTCACGCCCGGCGACGGCATTATGGTCCAGGGCGAAAAGGAATCCCTCGAGAATATGGTACTGACCTACAAAAGCGGTGGTGAAACCCACAGCATCCCCCTCATTACAGAATAAAATGAACCCCAGCCTGAGAGGCTGGGGTTTTCATGTTACTCAACATTCATTATTTCCCCGCGGTATCTCGCGATGCCCTTGCCGAGAAGCTCCATCGCTCTGGACAGGCCATCCTGTTCCAAAACATAAGCGATACGCACCTCATTGATGCCGCTGCCGGGGGTTTCATAGAACGGCGCGCCGGGGGCGAACATAACTGTCTCACCGTTGTCGGCAAAATCCGTCAATAGCCATTTTTGGAACTTATCCGCATCATCAACAGGAAGCTGCGCCATCACATAAAATGCGCCCATAGGCTCTTCCACCAGCACGCCGGGGATTCGGCGCAGTCCGTTCACCACAGTATCTCTGCGGTGTCTGTACTCATCCTTTGCCTTAGCGTAATAGTCCGCATCCACACTGTACAGAGCCGCAGCGCCCACCTGATCCAAGGTGGCAACGGCGAGCCTGGACTGGCAGAACTTCAGAAGTGCCTGCTGCAGTTCCTTATTTTTGGTGATCACGCAGCCCACCCGCGCACCGCAGGAGGAAAAACGCTTGGATACAGAGTCCACAATTACCAGGTTTTCGTCAATGTCAGTGAATCTGCCCATACTAGGAATGCCGAACTTATCGTCATAGCAGAACTCTCTGTATACCTCATCACTGATCAGGAACAGATCGTGCTCCTTGGCAACATCCGCGATCATACGCATTTCTGTCTCGTCCAGCACAACACCGGTGGGATTGCCTGGATTGGTAATCATAATTGCCCGCGTATTCTTTGTGATCAGCTTCTCAATCCGCTCGCGATCCGCATAGTGGTAGCCCTCCCCGGGGCAAGTGGGCAATGCGCGGATAACGCCACCTGCCGCGTGGACAAAGGTAGTGTAGTTGGGATAGTAAGGCTCGGGGATGATCACTTCTGTGTAGGGATCCAAAATACTCAGGCATGTAAAAAGCAGCGCCTCACTGCCACCGGTTGTAATAAAAATATCATCCGCATTCAGTTCGATTCCCAGCTTGCCGTAGTAATTCCGGATTGCCTCAATCAGCAAAGGATTGCCGGGAGATGCTTCATAGGCCAAAGTCTTGTTGCTGAATCCATGAATAGCCGTATAAAATGCCTCAGGCGTCGGCAGGTCAGGCTGACCGATATTCAGATGGTAGATCACCTTTCCCTCCTGCTTTGCCTTCACGGCCAGCGGATGGAACTTCCGCATAGGGGACGGTTCGCAGCGGTTTGCGTTGATTGATATCTTCATATGTACCTCCTATGGCGCCTTTGCCGCCATAAATGCGTGTATACTCTCTTGTGAGCCGAACAAGCTCCGGACTTAGGTAAAACAATGTAATTAAGTTTGGAATTGCCATCAGACCATTTGCCGTTTCTGAAAGGGACCACACCGTTCCCGTACTCAAGACGGCTCCCAAAATCACGGACACTGCCTGCAAGAGGGCAAAGCCCTTCCAGGACCTGTCGCCAAACAGAAACTGAGCGCAACGGGCGCCGTAAAGCCCCCAGCCGATGATAGTAGCCACTGCGAATAAACACAGGGCAATCGCGATTGGGATGTGAACCCAATTGCCGTAGACGCGGGAGAAAGCTTCTGCAGTAATATAGATACCAAGATCCTTACCATACGGAACAGTAGTTCCGCTGCACAGGATCACCAGCGCAGTCATTGTGCAAATGACAATGGTATCCAGGAACACCTCTACGATCCCCATAAGACCTTGCTGAACGGGGTGATCCACATCAGCAGACCCGTGGGCGATCCCGGCCGTACCCATACCGGCCTCGTTGGTGAATACACCGCGGGAAGCGCCGATCCGCAGAGCCTGAAAAGCAGAGCCAACAATGCCGCCGGTGACCGCCTCCGGATGAAACGCCCCTTTCATAATAGCGCCTAACGCAGCAGGGATCGCCGGTGCTTTGACCAGCAATACCCCAATACAAAGAATCAGATAAAAACCGGACGCAAAAGGCACCAGCACAGCGGCCGTCGTACCAATGCGTCTGGCGCCCCCAAGAAGCACCGGGACGACCAATGCCGCAAGTATGGCTCCAATCACCAGATCGACAATCTTCGACTCACGGCCGCCCAGCGCCGTGACAGCGCTGTTGATGCCGCCAAGCACCGCATTGATCTGCGTGGCTGAGCCAACACCAAACGCAGCAACTACACCAAAAAAGCAGTAGATCCCGGCCAGTGGCTGCCATCTTGCGCCCATTCCCCTGCGGATCATATACATAGGACCGCCCACATAGCCGTTTCCGTCAGCAGTACGATAATGCACCGCTAATGTTGCCTCTGCAAACTTTGTTGCCATGCCAAGCAGCGCGCATACCCACATCCAGAACACAGCGCCGGGGCCACCGATGGCGATTGCACCGGCCACACCGGCCAAATTGCCTGTTCCAACGGTGGCGGCAAGGGCGGTGCACAAGGCCTTGTAGCCTGAGACCCCTTCTTTTCCGGTCTTTTTCACCAATGGTGAAAGAAACGAACGGATCGCTGCCGGAAAAAGCCGAAGCTGCACCCATCGAGTTCGGATGCTCAACCATATGCCCACCGCAAGAATCAGAATCAGCGCCGGGGCGCCCCAGACAAATCGGTTGATCCCATCCAAAACCTTCACCATTATTTCCTCCTAGAATACCACCAAATATGCCATTTTGCAAGACAAAATTACTAGAACGCAAAAGCAGTTTCCCTTCCGGGAAACTGCTTTTGTTTAATACTATACTGTTATTCCCACTTGTCCCACACATCGGGACAATAGCCCACCGTCACTTGCTTACCGTTTCTAACAATGGGAGTACGCATCAGCGCCGGGTCATCGAAGACCTTATCTTCCTTTGCGCGGATATCGTCCATGTGTTTCATCAGGGTTATCTCCGGACTCTTACCATCCCAGTCGATCAGGTTATCAATACCGCCAACACCCCGCAGGACTGCATCAAACTCCTTGCCGGAAAGACCATAGCGGATCAGATCCACCATTTGGTACTTGATGCGCCGCTCCTTAAAGTAGCGCTCTGCTTTTTTTGTATCAAAGCACTTATTCTTGCCGAATATCTGAATGTTCAATACTGTACCTCCATCAGGCAAAGGCCGCAGGCAGGGACCAACTCTCCGGTGTCCGCGCGATTGCCCGTAAACAACTTGCTGATGGTATCCGCATCCCGTTCACCGCGGCCAACCTCAAGGAGTGTTCCCACCATAATGCGAACCATATGGTGCAAAAATCCGTTGCCGTTGACAGTAAACACGATCTCATTTCCTTTTCGCCGGATATCCAGGCTGTGGATATATCGGATGGTGGATTTTTTCATATTCCTGTTGGCGCAAAAGGCCGCGAAATCGTGCTCTCCTAGAAAATGGGAGGCCGCCCGATTCATTGCTTCCATATCTACAGGTCGAGGATCTGTATAGACAAACTTCCTTTCAAACACACAAGGCTCTGTACTGTTCCAGACACGATAGCAATAGGTCTTCGTTTTGGCGTTTAGGCGCGCGTGGAAACGAGGCGACGCGTCCTTACAGAAATATATGCCGATATCCTCCGGTAAATAACGCCGCAGCTGCAAAAGGATCTCTGCGCAGGGCATTTGGCTTGCGCAGTGAAAGCTCACCACCTGCCCTTTTGCATGGGTACCGGCGTCGGTGCGTCCGCTTGCGCTCACCTGAATCTCCTCCCCCAAGATCCTGCTGAGGGTGGTTTCCAGCTTCGCCTGTATGGTGTTTTCGGTATTTGACAGCCGTTGCCAGCCGCGGTAGCGCGTGCCGTCATAGCAAACATCAAGCCGCAGATTCCGCATAGTCCTCCAATTCCTCTCTGACTTCCCTTTCCGTATCTGCAGAAAACAGGAAGTTTCCATGATAATCATAGACCTGAAAGTGGCCACTTACATTTCGAATCGAATACATAAGCCATAACTCCTTTACTTTTATGGCTCAAGTATAACGATTTAAAAGTACTATAAAACGGACTTATTCAACCACTTCGTATCCGGCATCTGTGATGCTCTTTTTAATCAGAGCCACATCCGCATTGCCTTCCACGGTCACGGTCTTCGCCTGCAGATCAACGACTGCGTCGCTAACGCCGGCAACTGCCTTGCAGACGCTTTCAACCCGCGCCTTGCAGTGGGAGCACATCATACCCTCAACCTTAATCACTACATCCATATACTTGACCTCCTGAATGGTTTCATTTTGATTTCTGCGGTACGCTTTTGGCTTAAAGAAACGCAGACGCAGCGCATTTGTGACAACAAACACCGAGCTCATGCTCATAGCCGCCGCCCCGATCATGGGACTCAGTAAAATCCCGAAGGCCGGGTACAAGACTCCGGCTGCCACAGGGATCCCAAGGCAATTATAGAAGAATGCCCAAAAGAGATTTTCCTTGATATTACGAATGGTTGCTTTGCTCAGTTCGATCGCCTGGGACACACGCGAAAGAGAGTGGCTCATCAGCACCACGCCGGAGGATTCCACAGCAATATCCGTTCCCGCGCCGATGGCCATACCAACATCAGCTGTGACAAGGGCCGGTGCATCGTTGATTCCGTCGCCAACCATAAGAACATTATGCCCCTTGTTCTGCAATTGCTGAATCACATTGGCCTTGTCCGCCGGAAGCACATCCGAGATCACATGATCGATCCCTGCCGCGTTTGCGATTGCCTCTGCTGTTTTGCGGTTATCGCCGGTGAGCATCACAACATCTAAATGCAGACTTTTCAGCATAGCCACTGCTTCCGCAGAATCTTCTCTCAGCACATCTGACACAGCGATAATGCCCAAGAAACCGTTCTGGTCGGCAAAAAACAGCGGTGTTTTACCTGCTACTGCCAAATCGGGATACTCCGGGATCTCAACGCCCATTTCCGTTAGCAGCCGGCGATTGCCGCCAAAGATCTTTCTGCCGTCGATAACGCCGGCAACACCACGGCCGGGTAGCACTTGGAAATCAGCGACATGTTTCAGCGCCACATCGCCGCTCTTTGCAACGATCGCTTTTGCAAAGGGATGTTCCGAGCGACTCTCCAAGGAGGCCGCAAGAATCAATAGCTCATTTTCTGACACAGAAGCGGGTATAATATCTGTGACGGCAGGTGTGCCTTGCGTCAATGTTCCGGTCTTGTCAAGAACGACGGTATCTACTTTGTGGAGGTTTTCCAGAACCTCTGCGTTCTTAAACAGCACACCAAGGCCAGCTCCCCTGCCGGTCCCCACCATAATGGCCACAGGCGTTGCCAGTCCCAGAGCACAGGGGCAAGAAATCACCAGCACGGAAATGCCGGCAGAAAGCGCAAACTCCAGATCCTTTCCAAATAGCATCCAGCAGGCAAATGTCACCAGCGCAATACCCATCACGACCGGAACAAAAATGCCTGCTACCCGGTCAGCCAAGCGGGCAATTGGTGCTTTCGAGCCGCCGGCCTGCTCAACCATCTTGATGATTTGGGCAAGGGTCGTGTTCTCGCCGATCCTATCGGCCCTGATTTCCAGATAGCCCTCTCGATTGATTGTTGCTGCAGCAACAGAATCTCCAATATTCTTTTCTACCGGGACGCTCTCCCCTGTCAAAGCGCTCTCATCTACTGCGGCGCTTCCGGAAATCACAGTGCCGTCAACGGGGATTGCCGCGCCGGAACGCACCAGCACGACATCTCCTAAGCGCACTTCTTCCACCGGCAGAACACACTCTTTTCCATCCCGGCGCACAGTCGCAGTTTTGGGGCTCAGATCCATAAGCGCCGCGATGGCATCGCCTGTTCTGCCTTTCGCTCTCGTTTCCAAAAACTTACCCAGGGTGATCAGCGTAAGGATCATCGCAGACGATTCAAAATACAAGCTATGCAGGTGCTTGTTTACCGTTTCCATCTGTCCCTGCCCCAGGGCGGCTGCCATCAGAAATAGTGTGGCAATGCCGTAGAGCAACGCCGCGCCGGAGCCCACTGCGATCAGCGAATCCATATTAGGCGCCTTATTTACCAGCGCCTTCAAGCCCTTGATGTAATAAACTCTGTTCAAATACACCACTGGCAAAGACAGCAAAAGCTGCAAAAGCGCAGCGACAACAGCGTTCTGCGTGCCCTCATACCAATCCGGCAGGGGCAGACCAATCATATGACCCATGGTAAAATACATGAGGATCACAAGAAATACTGCAGAGGCAATCAGTCGTTGTTTCATTTCACGCAGCTGGTTGTTTTTAGGAATTGCCTTTTTCGGTTCTGCTCCTGCAATACTGGCGCCATAACCGGCGCTTTCCACCGCAGAAATCACTGCAGCTTCAGACACCTCACCGGCGCAATAGACAGTCAGTTTACCGATCAGAAGATTTACTTCCGCCTTATCGACACCGTCTACACTCCCTGCAACTTTCTCCACGCGGGCTGCACAAGCAGCGCAGGTCATACCGGTTATATCAAAGATGAGCTCCATGCCATAGCCTCCCATCGATTGACAATCCTGCCGTTTTATGCTATTATTTTACCAAGCATTTTTTAAATTGCAAGCACCAATATCCCTACATATTCCACACAGATACAATGGAGGAATCATATGAGAATCAAGATTATTACCGACAGCACATGTGACCTGTCTAAGGATTTGCTGGACAAAAATGACATCACTCTTGTGCCTCTGACGGTCATCAAAAACGACGAACCCTTCACCGACGGTGTCACCATTACTCCTGACGAGATCTTTGCCCACGTGGCTTCCGGCGGAAACCTTTGCTCTACGACCGCAGTCAGTGTTGGAGAATATCAGGAATGGTTCGCCAAATTTGCAGGCGATTATGATGGCGTTGTTCACATTAATCTCAGCTCTGAGTTCTCCTCCTGCTATCAGAACGCCTGTCTGGCAGCACAGGAGTTCGATAATGTTATTGCCATCGACTCCCGCAATCTGTCCACTGGGCAGGGCCTTGTGGTGCTGGAAGCATGTAAGCTAGCAAAAACCGTTTCCTCTTTGGAGGAAATACAGGAAAAATTGGATAATTTCACCCCAAAGGTGGAGGCTTCCTTCCTCCTTGACCGTTTGGAATATATGGTTAAGGGTGGTCGTTGCTCCTCTGCGGCTGCGCTGGGAGCAAACCTGCTGAACCTGAAGCCCTGCATTGAAGTCAAGAACGGTAAGATGGCCGTTGTAAAGAAGTATCGCGGTCCGTACGCAAAATGTCTGGCCAATTATGTTAAGGACCGCCTGGCTGACCGTGATGATCTGGAACGGCAGACCCTATTTGTCACCCGGACACCTGTATCTGACGAATGTTTCAAAGCCGTAGAAGACGCTGTTAACACCTACGCAGACTTTGAAAACATCTATTGGACCATGGCAGGATGCACCATCTCCTGTCACTGCGGACCAAGCACCTTAGGCGTCCTCTTTGTCAGAAAATAATTTCAAAACCGCCGACGAACATGTCGGCGGTTTTATACTTGTATTTTTCTGTGAGTGTGCTATACTGACATCGTTCAAACCTATGAAAAAGAGGGTTTCCATATGAACTATGACATTTTATTGGATCTTGTGACGGACATTGGATACAACCTTGCTATGTCCGGTGCCGAGACCTTTCGTGTCGAGGACAGCATACGCCGTGTCCTTGCTGCCTACAATGTAGATTCGGATATTTTCTCCATTCCTAATTCCCTGATTGTCACCATCTCAGCCGCGGACGGCAGGTCCATCACCCGTATGAAGCGGGTTGGTTTTCACGGAAATGATCTGGATTCCGTAGAGAAGTACAACTCCCTATGCCGCAGGATCTGCGCGGAAAAACCTGACGCAGAGATTGCTCTTCAATGGCTGAAAGAAACCAATGTTTCCCGGCGCCATTATCGCCTTCCTATGGTCCTGGTGGGCAACATCCTCGCCGCGGCAGGCTTCTGCATATTTTTTGGCGGCACGTTGATGGATGCGCTCTGCGCGGCTCTGTGTGGCGTCCTTTTGGGACTTGCAGACCGTTTCCTTGAGAAGTTCAAAACCAATCAGTTCTTCAGGACTATTGCAACCGCGTTTATTATGGCGATGGTTGCCTACATCACCGGCGCTCTGCGCACATCCAGCAACACAGACTCAGTCATTATCGGTACATTGATGGTCCTTGTGCCCGGTATGCTCTTTACAAACGCCCTGCGGGATATTATTTTCGGTGACACTAACTCGGGAATCAACCGCATCGTTCAGGTGCTACTGATTGCTGCGGCGATCGCTCTGGGTACCGGTGCTGCCTGGAACCTGTCCGCCAACCTATTCGGCATTCCTGTAAGTATGCCCTCTGCAGAGCATGCGTACTACATAGAGTGCATCGCAGGTTTCGTTGCCTGTTTCGGCTTCTGCTTCCTGTTCAATATCTATGGACACGGCTGCCTGCTGTGCGCTCTAGGAGGTGCTCTCACTTGGGGAGCATTCTGCATTACCGAGCAGCTTGGCGGCAGCGCGTTAATGTGCAACTTTATCGGCGCACTGTTTGCTGCAGCATACGCAGAAATCATGGCCCGCATTCGGAAATATCCGGCCATCTCCTATCTGGTCATCTCCCTGCTGCCACTGTTCCCCGGCGCAGGCATCTACTACACAACAAACTACCTGGTAAGCGGTGACCTCTCCAATTTCGCCGCGCAAGGCAGAAGCACAATTGCCATCGCCGGTGTGCTGGCTGTCGGCATTCTGATGGTCTCTACCATCACCCGGCTGATGAATGTATGGAGGCAACACAAACGTTAACCGCTTTATATGCCAAACCCCGGAAGGCGATATGCCTTCCGGGGTCTCTTTATTTATCAGCCCTTGAAATACTTAACAGCTGCCTCAAACATACGGATATCGTAATTACCGGGCACATTCTTGTACAGGCCTGCGCCGATTCGCTCGCTGTGTCCCATCTTACCGAACACTCTGCCGTCGGGAGAGGTAATACCCTCGATAGCAAACAGAGAGCCATTGGGATTGAAGGCGGTGTCCATGGAGGGATTTCCGTCCAAATCCACATACTGGGTGGCGATCTGCCCGTTTGCTGCCAGTTCCATTGCAAGCTCCTTGGTTGCATAGAACCGACCCTCACCGTGGGATATGGGAACATTCACAATGTCGCCCACATTCATAAGACGCAGCCAAGGGGACCTATTTGATGCGATACGAGTACGCACGATCTTGGACTGGTGACGGGAGATGGTGTTGAAGGTCAGAGTGGGACAATACTCGTCGGTGTCTCTGATTTCACCGTAAGGCACAAGTCCCAGCTTAATCAACGCCTGGAATCCGTTGCAAATGCCGCACATCAGGCCATCCCGGTCATTCAGCAGTCGGGTCACCTGCTCCTTGATGGCAGGATTGCGGAAGAATGCCGTGATGAACTTTGCAGAGCCGTCAGGCTCGTCACCGCCGGAGAAACCACCGGGAATGAAGATCATCTGGCTGTCCGCGATCTTGGCAGACACGGTCTCTACGCTCCTGGCAACATCCTCAGCTGTCAGGTTTCTGATGACGACGATCTCTGCGTCACCGCCTGCAGCCATCACCGCCCGCGCGGAGTCGTATTCGCAGTTGGTGCCGGGGAACACGGGAATCAGCACCTTCGGCTTGGCGCAGTTGACCGCAGGCGCAGCAGCGGAAGAGCCATTGAAATGAAAGACAGGCGCCTCCTCACAAGGCACAGGCGCCTGGGTAGGATATACATCCTCCAAAACGCCCTCGTTCAGCATCAGCAGTTCCTCAATAGAGGCGCTGTCACCATCGAGAACAATGTTCTGCTCAGCAGTTGTCATACCGATCTTCACAACACCAGGCAGATCCACAGCCTCAGTCAACTCTGCAACAACAAAGCCGTAGAGGTTCTTGTGCCATTCTTGGCCAACAGTTCCGCACGTGACAAAGCCGATGCGGTTGCCGAAGGACATCTTCATGACTGCCTCGCCAAGGCCATTCTCTACTGCCCATGCAGACTTAACTTTACCGGCAAGATGCAGTGCGTGGAACCGCTCCCAAGCAGTCTTCTGGCTCTCGGCAGTTTCATCAGTCGGTCCAAACAAGTAGACAGGGTTGCCAGCTTCCTTGAACTCCGGTGTCAGCACCTGTTCTTTCAGAATAGGCGCGATGGCAAAGGAGATCAGTGTGGGAGGCACATCCATATCCAGGAAAGTACCAGACATAGAATCCTTACCGCCGATAGCCGCAGCACCCAATTCCAGCTGGGCGTCCAGCGCGCCCAGCAGCGCAGCAAAGGGCTTGCCCCAGCGCTTAGGATCGGACTGTAGTTTCTCAAAAAACTCCTGCAAAGTCAGATAAACCTTCTTATAATCCGCGCCGGCAGCAACCAGCTTGGCCACAGAGGTATAGATTGCAGCCCGTGCACCGGTATAAGGATCGACACTCATATGGTCGGGATCTAAGCCCCAGGCCATCACGCTGGATTGAGAGGTCTCCTGACTGGGAAGCACAGGCAGAACAGCTGCCATCGCCTGAGCTGGCGTAGTCTGTGTCTTACCGCCAAAGGGCATCAGCACAGAGCCTGCGCCGATACTGCCATCAAAGCGTTCTACCAGGCCTCTGCGGCTGGCGGTCTTCAGGTCAGCCGCCATCTCACGCAGAGAGTTGTAATAGGCATTGCTCAGCGCGCTGAGATCCTTCTCAGAAACAGTCACCTGCGTATGCTTGCTTGCGCCGTTGGTATCCAGGAATGCACGGGAGAGGTTTGCTATGGTCTGACCCTTCCAGGTCATCACCATTCTCTCCTCCTGGGTCACGACGGCCACACGGTAGGCCTCCAGGTTTTCATTGCGGGCGAAGGCAATGAAGGTGTCAGCATCCTTGGCGTCAACTACAACCGCCATACGCTCCTGGGATTCGGAGATAGCGATCTCTGTGCCGTCCAGTCCGTCGTATTTTTTACGGACCGCATCCAGGTCGATCTGCAGACCGGCGGCCAGTTCACCGATGGCGACAGATACGCCGCCCGCGCCGAAGTCGTTGCAGCGCTTAATCAATCGGGTGACTTCGCTGTTGCGGAACAGGCGCTGGATCTTCCGTTCCTCGGGGGCATTGCCCTTTTGGACTTCGGATGCCATCGTAGTCAAAGATTTCATATTGTGGCTCTTGGAAGAACCGGTGGCACCACCAATACCGTCACGGCCGGTTCTGCCACCCAGAAGAATGACCACATCTCCGGGGGCGGGTCGCTCACGGCGTACATTGTAAGCAGGCGCTGCGCCTACCACTGCGCCGCATTCCAGGCGCTTGGCAGCATAGCCGTCGTGATAGATCTCAGCCACATGGCCGGTCGCCAGGCCAATCTGATTGCCGTAGGAGGAATAACCCGCTGCGGCGGTCTGGCAGATCTTGCGCTGGGGTAGCTTGCCGGGTATGGTTTGATCAAGGGGTCTGCGGGGGTCTGCGGCGCCGGTCACACGCATGGCTTGGTGGACATATGCGCGGCCGGACAGAGGATCGCGGATACAGCCGCCGATACAGGTAGCTGCGCCGCCAAAGGGCTCGATTTCCGTGGGGTGGTTGTGGGTCTCGTTCTTGAACATCAGCAGCCAATCCTGCTCCTGTCCATTTACAGTAGCGCTGACATGGATAGAGCAAGCATTGATCTCTTCGCTCTCATCCAATTCCGGCAGCAATCCGCGCTTTTTCAGGGTCTTGGCACCGATGGTCGCAATATCCATCAGGGTCTGCGGACGCTTTGCAGCCTTCTCCTCACCGTAAACCTCTACCCGAGCATCCAGATACCGCTGATATGCGGCTGCCACTGAAGGATCATCGATCTTGACCTCGTCAATGATTGTTGAGAAGGTGGTATGCCGGCAGTGGTCAGACCAGTAAGTATCCACAACACGAATCTCCGTTATCGTAGGATCCCGCTTCTCATCCTCCCGGAAGTAGTTCTGCAGGAACTTAAGATCATCCAGGTCCATCGCAAGACCCAGCTTATCCAGCAGCGCAGACAGCTCCTCCTCGGTGTGGGTAATGAAGCCGTCAACAGTAGCAACAGACTGGGGAATGGCGTATTCGATTACCAAAGACTCAGGTTTTTCCAGGCTGGCTTCTCTGCTCTCAACAGGGTTGATCACATACTTTTTGATTGCCTCAACATCACTCTGCGTCAGCTTGCCGTACAAGCCGTACACCTTAGAAGAACGGACCAGCGGGCGCTCACCCTGAGAGATGATCTGAATGCACTGGGCGGCAGAATCTGCTCGCTGATCGAACTGGCCGGGCAGAGGCTCTACGGCAAAAACGGTAGCATCTGCAAGATCCAGCTCCCTTGTTGCGATGTCCAGCTGCGGCTCAGAAAAAACAGTGGCTGTGGCATAGTCAAACAATTCCTTGGTGATATTCTCCGCATCGTAGCAGTTCAGCAAGCGGACATTCTCCAGGGAAGAAATACCCAGCAGATTTCTCACATCACTCAAAAGCGCTCTGGCTTCATTATCAAGGCCCGGCTTTTTTTCTACATATACTCTGTAAACCAATCTCAATTCCTCCCGGCTTTCAATGCCTTCGCGCCAATATCATGGCGGTAGAATGCGTTGTCAAAGTGAACGCTTTCCACCATTTTGTATGCAGATGCGATCGCCTTCTCAAGAGTATCCTCTACAGCGGTAATGCCGAGGACGCGGCCGCCGTTGGTGACAAGCTTCTCATCCTCCAATGCAGCGCCGGCAACATAGGTAGAATCCCAGATATCTTCGGGGATCGTCATGGGATAGCCCTTTTCATAGGACACCGGGTAGCCGGCAGATGCCATAATAACGCAGCATGCATTCCCATTGGAAAAAGCCACCTCAGTCTCTACCAAAGTGCCGTTGGTTGTAGCCTGCATAACGGTAAGCAGATCGCTCTTCAGCAAGGGCAGCACCACCTGGGTCTCGGGATCGCCGAAACGACAGTTATATTCGATAACCTTAGGGCCGTTGGGCGTGAGCATCAGGCCAAAGTACAGACAGCCCTTGAAGGTTCTGCCCTCTGCGTTCATTGCGGCAATGGTGGGCAGGAAGATGGTCCGCATACACTCCTCCGCGATCTGGGGCGTATAGTAGGGATTGGGTGCAACTGTACCCATACCGCCGGTATTCAGGCCGGTGTCATTGTCCCCTGCCCGCTTGTGATCCATAGAAGAGATCATAGGCACGACAGTCTTACCGTCTGTAAAAGATAGCACAGAGACCTCAGGACCGGTCAGGAACTCCTCGACCACGATCCGGTCGCCGCTGCTGCCGAACACCTTATCCGACATCATAGACCGAACAGCGTCCAGTGCCTCTTGGCGGGTCTGAGCAATGATAACGCCTTTGCCCAATGCAAGGCCGTCAGCCTTGATAACTGTAGGGATGGGGGCAGTCTCCAAATACGCAAGGGCGGAATCCATATCCGTGAAGACCTCGTATGCTGCTGTGGGGATGCCATATTTCTTCATCAGGTCTTTTGAGAAAACCTTACTTCCCTCAATAATAGCCGCATTGGCACGGGGGCCGAAGCACGGAATGCCCTTTGCTTCCAGGGCGTCCACGCAGCCCAGTACCAGCGGATCATCCGGCGCAACCACGGCATAATCCACCGCATTCTCAACGGCAAAAGCCGTAATGGCGTCAATGTCCTTAGCACCGATATTCACACAGGTAGCATCCTTTGCAATACCGCCGTTTCCAGGCAGCGCAAAAATCTCTGTAATGCTCTTATTCTCTTTTAGCTTCTTAATGATGGCGTGCTCTCTGCCACCGCCACCAACAACAAGAATCGTCATATACTCCTCCATTAATGGTGGAACAACCGCATCCCGGTAAATGCCATTACCATTCCGTTCTTGTCACACTCGGCAATCACCAGATCGTCACGGATCGAGCCGCCGGGCTCAGCGATGTAGGAAACGCCGGAGGCCTTGGCCCGCTTGATGCTGTCAGCAAAGGGGAAGAATGCGTCAGAACCCAGCGCAACACCGGTACGGGAATCCAGGTAAGCTCTCTTCTCCTCAGCAGTGAGAGGTTCGGGGCGCACGGTGAAATAATTCTGCCAGATGCCGTCAGCGCAGACATCTTCCTCGTTGCCATTGATATAGCCGTCAATCACATTGTCGCGGCCGGGACGGCCCAGGTCCTCACGGAAAGGCAGTGCCAGGGTCTTGGGATGCTGCCGAAGGAACCAGGTGTCCGCCTTACCGCCGGCAAGTCTTGTGCAGTGCACACGGGACTGCTGGCCTGCGCCAACACCGATGGCCTGTCCGTCATAGGCAAAGCACACGGAGTTGGACTGGGTATACTTCAGGGTGATCAGAGAGATGATTAGGTCGATCTTGGCATCCTCTGTAAAAAACTTGTTTTGGGTGACGATATTCTCCAGCAGATGTTCGCCGATCTTAAAATTGTTGCGGCCCTGCTGGAAGGTAATGCCGAACACCTGCTTGGTCTCCTGCTCGGCAGGAACAAAATCGGGGTCGATGGCAACCACATTGTAGTTTCCGTTCCGCTTAGTCTTTAGAATCTTCAGCGCCTCGTCGGTATAACCAGGAGCAATCACGCCGTCAGACACCTCACGGGCAATCAAAGAAGCGGTCAGCGCATCGCAAACATCGGACAGAGCAACCCAGTCACCGAAGGAGCAGAGGCGGTCAGCGCCTCTTGCGCGGGCATAGGCGCAGGCAAGAGGATTCTCATCCAAGCCTTCAATATCTTCCACAAAGCAGGCCTTTTTCAGTTCGATAGGCAGCTTTTTGCCCACTGCTGCGGAGGTGGGAGAAACATGCTTAAAGGATGTGACGGCACACATACCGGTGGCCTCTTTCAGCTCCTTGACCAGCTGCCAGGAGTTGAAGGCATCCAGGAAATTGATAAAGCCGGGACGGCCATTCAGGATCTGAATAGGCAACTCAGAGCCGTCGTGCATATAAATCTTTGCAGGCTTTTGGTTGGGATTGCAACCGTATTTCAGTTCAAACTCTTTCATTTCCTTACTCCTCACTGGTGCTTATTGATGATCATCTGCTCAAATGCGCCGGTATCCAAATCGGTGTAGCGCACATACAGGGAGATCTTGTTGTCTTCATTCAGATTTTCCCAAAGCATATTGGCAAAATCATTCATATCGTCATCCATTGCTACCCGCTCCGGCTCACCCTGGAAGGTGGGGATCACGGGATTGCCGTCGCAAACATAGGTGTGGATAAAATGGCCCACGCCGGGGATTGGAGGATACTCATAGAAGAACCGGGCGCAGGCAGAGCCTTCGGCGTCAGCAGACTTCAGAATAGACATCTTGTAGCTGCCGTCAAGGGCCTGCAGGCCGGAGATGCGGGGTGTCCAGTTAGGACCGTCATCCTCAAACATTCTGGTGCGAAGAGCCGCCTCCCAGCTCTCCCCTCTTGCAAGGCTATCCCAAATGGTGTCGGTCTGGTCGCCATTGGTGACGATCAATCCACAGCCTACCTCACGGACAGGGTGATAGATGATCAGATGGGGATCCTGCATCAAACTGGGATCGTGGGCCTCGGTGCGAATACCGTCAGGTTCAAATGCGAAAACGCGGTTGCGGCTATTTACGCTGCGACCCATGATAAAGTACGCGGCGACAGAATGCTTTCCGTCGGGGGTGACACCCAGGATAATACCGCGGCCGGGGTAGGTATTGGTGGACAATTTCTCGACAAGATTGCCGTTCTCATAAACATTCATACAACATTTCCTTTCTCACAGCAGGCTGCAAACCTGCTCTACAGCTGCAGGCAGGATCTTCCACTCAGCCTGCTCCATCACGCGTTTTTGCAGAATCTCAGGTGTGTCACCGGGCTGGACCTCTACTGCCTTCTGGAGGATGATCTCTCCCCCGTCCGGAATCTCATTGACGTAGTGCACCGTCGCGCCGGTCAACCTGACGCCATAGGAAAGCGCAGCTTCATGCACGCGTAGTCCATAGAAGCCTTCTCCGCAAAAAGCAGGAATCAGGGACGGGTGTACATTAAGGATTCTCCTGGGATAGCAGGAGGTAAATCCTTCCGACAGAATTGACATAAAGCCAGCCAGCACGATCACATCAATGCGGTACCGGTTGAGCAGCTCTTTGATACGCTCCTCAAAGGCCACCTGTGAGCCCAGTTCCTTTTTCAGCACCACTTCCCCGGGGATACCCGACTTAGCGGCACGCTCCAGGGCATAGGCGCCGGCATTATTGGAAATCACCAGGCAGATCGCACCGGAGCGGATAATACCGCTGCGCTGCGCATCGATCAGTGCCTGTAGATTTGTTCCGCCGCCGGACACCAGTACGGCAATTCTTGCATTTTCCATCCTATTCCCTCTCTTAGCAGATGGTGATCTTTTCGTCAGAGTTTACGATCTTACCGATCACATACGCGGTTTCACCGTGAGCGGTTAGGATATCCAGTGCCTTTTCCACTTCATCGGCCTTCACAACGATACTCATACCCACACCCATATTGTAGGTATTGAACATATCCCGCTGAGGAATGTTGCCGGTCTTTGCGATCAGGTCAAAGATGGGCAGTACACGGACAGCGCTTCTTTCAATGACAGCGCCCAGGCCATCGGGAATGCTGCGGGGAATATTCTCGTAGAAACCGCCGCCGGTAATGTGGGAAATACCCTTCACATCCACCTGCTCCAGCAGAGCAAGCACGGACTTCACATAGATTCTGGTAGGTACCAGCAGAGCCTCAGCAACGGTCTTGCCGCCCAATTCCTCCCGGGGTACATACAGTTCAGGATTGTTGTTATCAATATCAAACACCTTACGGCACAACGAAAATCCGTTGGAATGGATGCCGGTAGAGGCCAGCGCGATGACCACATCTCCGGCTTCCATGCGGGTGTTGTCAATGATCTTCTTTTTGTCCACGACGCCGACCGCAAAACCGGCCAGGTCGTACTCGTCCACACGCATCAGGCCGGGATGTTCCGCAGTCTCGCCGCCGATGAGGGCAGCGCCGGACTGGACACAGCCCTCTGCCACGCCGCCCACAATGGTGGCGATTTTCTCGGGATAATTCTTGCCGCAGGCAATATAGTCCAGGAAGAACAGGGGCTTTGCGCCGCAGCAAATGATATCATTGACGCACATAGCGACGGCATCGATACCGATGGTATCGTGCTTGTCCATAAGCATTGCCAGCTTCACTTTCGTACCGCAGCCATCCGTACCGGAAACCAGGACAGGCTCTTCCATACCGGCAACATTCAAGCCAAAACATCCTCCGAAGCCGCCCACATCATCCAGGCAACCTTCATTCCTGGTGCGTTTAATATGCTTTTTCATTAATTCCACAGACTTATAGCCTGCAGTAATATCCACGCCGGCTGCAGCGTAGCTCTCAGAAAAACTTTTTTCCATAGCCATACTCCTTATTTAACCTTTGCCGTTCCAGCAATAGGTGCAAATCTTATCCCTGTCAATACCGATTGCCTCCAAAAGGCCGTCCAAGGACTGGTAGCCCAAAGAATCGAATCCCAGCTTCTCACAGATCGCCTTTGCCAGGCACTGGCCGCGCTCAGTGGTAGACTCGGCATATTCATCAATATGCTTGTCCGCTTCCTCTCCTTCCAGCTCGCGGATGGTTTTACGGGCAAGTAATTCCATAGAGGAATTGCTTCGGGAGAAGTTCAGATATTTGCAAGCATAGAACACCGGCGGGCAGGCGGAACGCATGTGCACTTCCTTTGCGCCACTTTCATAGAGGAACTCCACCGTTTCGCGCAGCTGGGTGCCACGGACAATGGAATCGTCCACCAGCAACAACTTCTTGCCCACGATCAGTTCAGGAACAGGGATCTGCTTCATTTTTGCCACCTGGCTGCGCACGGCCTGGTTGGCAGGCGTAAAGGAACGAGACCAGGTTGGGGTGTATTTCACGAAGGGGCGGGCAAAAGGCTTATGGCTCTGATTGGCGTAGCCGATGGCGTGAGGCACGCCGGTATCCGGCACTCCGGCCACATAATCCACATTGGGCATTGTACCGCGTGCTGCTTCGTCACGTGCCATAATCTCACCGTTGCGGCAACGCATAACCTCCACATTCTTCCCCTCATAATTAGAGTTGGGATAGCCATAATAGGTCCAAAGGAACGCGCAGATCTTCATATCGTTGCCTGCCGGCTGCAGCACTTCAATACCGTCAGCCGTCAGCTTCACAATCTCACCGGGGCCCAGTTCGTAATGATCCTCATAGCCCAGCTTGTGGTACACAAAGGATTCAAAGGACACGCAACAGCCGTCGCTATCCTTACCAATCAGCACAGGCAGGCGTCCCAACCTGTCCCGTGCCACGATGATACTTTCCTGATTTAACAGCAGGATCGTTGCGGAGCCGTCAACACATTCCTGGGCGTGGCGGATACCGTCCACAAGGCTATCCTCCTGATTGATCAGCGCAGCGATCAGTTCTGCCTGATTGACGGCACCGGAGGACATAGCCATAAACTGATGCCCGTGGTCAGAAAAGTACTTTTCCACCAGGTCCTCGGCATTGTTAATGATACCCACGATGCAGATCGCGTACAGCCCCAAATGGGAACGCACCATCAGCGGCTGGGGGTCCGTATCACTGATACAACCCATACCAATATTGCCGCTAAACTTCTCCAGATCTCCCTCGAACTTTGTTCTGAAGGGGGTATTTTCAATACTATGTATCTGCCGCTGGAATCCGGTTGTCTTGTCATAGACTACCATGCCGCCCCGGCGATTGCCCAGGTGGGAGTGGTAATCCACACCGAAGAAAATATCCAAAACGCAGTCGCGATGAGAAATTGCTCCAAAAAAGCCTCCCAAAGTCAACCCTCCTTACGGTTTAAGAGAATAGTTATGCAAAGAACAGCTTATTCAGCGTCATGGGGTCAACATACTGGCCGTCTTTATACACGCGCATGTTGCCGGAAGCGATCTCGTCAATGAGCATAACATTGCCTTCGGGGTCGTAGCCGAACTCAAACTTGATGTCATACATATCCATCCCCTTCTCCTTCAGGTCATCGGCAACGATCTTGGTGATCTTCTGGGTCATATCCTTCAGGTCTTCGTACTGCTGAGCAGTCATAACACCAAGGTCCACCAGACCGTCCTTGGTGACCAGAGGGTCGCCCTTTTCGTCGTTCTTGAAGGTTGTCTCCACATAAGCGGGCAGGTCCTGGCCCTCCGTGCAGTAGTCAGAATAGCGGCGATAGAATGAGCCAACGGCCTTATAGCGACAAATCACTTCCAAGCCCTTGCCAAACACCTTGGCTGGCAGCACTTCCATAGTGGTATCATCCAGATTGGCACTCACATAGTGTGTGCGGATGCCGGCGGCATTGATCTTCTCGAAGAAATAGATGGACATACGCAAATTGACATCGCCAACACCCTCAATTGTCAGGCCAACTGCGTTTTCACCGGGATCGAACACGCCGTCCTTGCCTGTGCAGTCATCCTTGAACTTCAGCAGGCAGTTGCGGTTGGGCAGTGCGTAAACATTCTTGGTTTTGCCGGTATAGATCAATTGTTTTTCCATAATGATTTCTCCTTTATTTCATGTGATACATCACTTTACTTACAGATTTGCAGCGATAGTTGCGTCCTTTTCCAAGACCTTCTGTGCGTCAGCGCGGCGTTTCGCATCCAGGCGGGCAGCCAGGTCTTTATCTTCCACAGCAAGGATCTGGGCGCACAGAAGCGCAGCATTGGCAGCGCCGTTGATGGCAACGGTGGCAACGGGAATGCCGGTGGGCATCTGAACGGTAGCAAGCAGCGCGTCCAGGCCGTCCATCATACCGCCCTTACAGGGAATACCGACGACAGGCAATGTAGTATTGGCGGCGATTGCGCCAGCCAAATGGGCAGCCATGCCCGCAGCACAGATGATAGCGCCGAAGCCGTTTTCGCGCGCGTTTGCAGCAAAATCACGGGCCTCAACGGGCGTTCTGTGGGCGGAGTAAATATGCACTTCATAGGGAATCTCAAGGCTCTTGAGCATATCAACGGCCTTCTGTACGATAGGCAGATCGCTGTCGCTGCCCATAATGATGCCAATTTTCTTCATCATGTACCTCCTAAAACTGTGAAAGGGCGCACTTGACCCAGTTTTCCGTGTCAAATGCGCCCAGACGGTCGGCAATTACATTCTTTGTTTCCTCGTGGTGCTCCACGTTCCGTCAGTCGCAAAGAACGATATTTTACTTACAAAACAAGTATATCATGGGCAATAATGGGTGTCAAGGTTGCCCGAAAGATTCCTCTGTTTTGCCTCGAAACATCGCGTATTTCAGCGGATTTTTGTATAACTTATTCCACAAAAATCAGCTGAGTTTTTTCTTGGCCTCGCAGTAGATGCAACGGTAGATACCACGCTCCGCATCCACCAGCCTGAACTTATGAGGAAGCTCCTGCTCAACGGAAGAAATACAGCGGGGATTATCGCAGACCAGACGGCTGTCCAAAACAGTCTCCTCCCGGCGCATCTGCTTGCCCTCGGCAGCCTCTTTCAGCAGCTTGAGGATCAGCGCCATGCGCATATATTTTCCATTGAGCGCCTGGCGGAAATAGGCGGCGCGGGGATCCTCGTCCACCTTCACGCTGATCTCATTGTCTCTGGGAAGCGGGTGCAGCACACGCATAGTCTGCTTAGCGGAAGCCATCTTTTCAGGTGTGAGGATATAGCTGTCCTTCAGCCGCTCATACTCGTCAAAGCTGTCGAACCGCTCCCGCTGGATGCGGGTCATATACAGCACGTCCAGTTGCGGGATTGCCTCCTCAAGAGAAGTGGTCTCAACATACTCCATCCCATACTTGTCCAGCACTTCATACTTTACGTACTTGGGCAAGGCCAATTCTTCCGGAGAGATAAGAATAACCTTGATGTTCTCATAACGCGCCAAGGCGGAAATCAAGGAGTGAACGGTACGGCCGTACTTCAGGTCGCCACAGCAACCCACAGTCAGATTGTTCAGTCTGCCGTTCTCCCGGTAAATTGTCAGCAGGTCTGCCAGGGTCTGGGTGGGATGGCAATGGCCACCGTCGCCTGCATTGATCACGGGGATCGATGCATTGGTGGCAGCTACAAAGGGAGCGCCCTCTTTGGGATGGCGAATGGCCATAATGTCTGCGTAGCAGGAAAGGATCTTGGCAGTGTCTGCCATGCTCTCACCCTTGCTGGCAGAAGAGGAGCTAGCCTCGCTGAAGCCGATCACATTACCGCCAAGTTCGTACATAGCTGCTTCAAAGCTCAGACGGGTGCGGGTGGACGGTTCAAAGAAAAGCGTCGCCAACTTTTTGCCGCGGCAGGCATCGGCATACTTGGCGGGATTCTCGCTGATATCGCAGGCGGTCTCCAGCAGTTCCTGCAGTTCCTCGACGGAAAAATCAACAATATCGATCAGACTTCTCATTATTTTGCTCCATTCACAGCCAGATAGTTTCTGATGCGCATTACATTTTCTTCGTTGGCGGGGTCTTCCTCAAGGTACTCAATGATGTCATAGACATCTACAACAGAGTATACGGGGAAGCCAAACTCTTCCTCGATCTCAGCCATAGCGCCCTTGTCACCCTTGCCCTTTTCCTTGCGGTCTACCATAACAAAGGTAGCAGCGACCTTCACGCCCTCAAGGGAGGACAGGATCGCCATACTCTCACGAATGGCCGTGCCGGCGGTGATCACATCTTCCACGATGACCACTTCCTCCCCTGCCTGGGGCACATAACCCACAAACACGCCGCCCTCGCCGTGGTCCTTGGCTTCCTTGCGGTTGAAGAAGAAAGGCACATTCAGGCCTTCCTTACTCAGTGCAACAGCCGCAGATACTGCGATGGAGATGCCCTTGTAAGCAGGGCCATAGAGAACAGCAGGCTTCTTGCCGACCTTTTCAAAATAGGCCTTGGCATAGAACTCGCCCAGCTTTGCGATCTCCTCGCCGGTCTTGATCATACCGGCGTTGATAAAATAGGGAATCTTACGGCCGGATTTTGCGGTAAAATCGCCGAACTTCAAAACACCAGCGCCCTGCAGGAACTGGATAAACTCTCTCTTATAAGCTTCCATCAGTTTCTCCTTTTCTCAGTCGCAGAACTCTGCCACGCAGCGCTCATAAGCCGCCACGGGATCGGCTGCTGCAGTGATGGGTCGGCCGACCACGATGTAGTCAGAGCCGATCTGCTTTGCCTGGGCAGGGGTCATGACCCGCTTCTGATCGCCCACATCTCCGTCAGCAAAGCGGACGCCGGGAGTGACGGTCAGGAAGTTCTTACCGCAGGTGTCGTGTACCTTACCTGCCTCCAGGGGAGAACAAACAATGCCGTCGAGGCCGGCTTCCTCAGCGCACTTGGCATAGTGCATAACCACCTGGTCAATGGGCGCATTGATGAGCAGGTCCTTTTCCATACTCTCCTGGTCAGTGGAAGTCAGCTGGGTGACTGCGATCAGAAGCGGACGGGAGCCGTCCTCACGGGTCAGACCTTCCAAGGCAGCACGCATCATATTCTTGGTGCCCGCAGCGTGAAGGTTGGTGATATCCACATCCAGATTCCGAAGAACAGACATAGCCTTCTTCACGGTGTTGGGAATATCGTGGAGTTTCAGATCCAGAAAGATCTTATGCCCCCGGGCCTTGATCTCACGGACAATGGCAGGGCCTTCTGCGTAGTAAAGCTCCATACCGATCTTTACAAAGGGCTTTCTGCCGGTAAACTTGTCCAAAAATGCAAAGGTCTGCTCAGCGCTTGCAAAATCGCAGGCAACAATTACATCCTTACCCATTATTTCACGCCTCCTATAATCTCACTTAATGTATTGATTCTGTACTTATCCATAACAGCCGGGAGTTGTTCAATAATGTCCCGGCAAATATACGGGTTCACCAGATTGGCAGCACCCACCTCAACAGCAGTTGCGCCTGCCAGCATCATCTCGATCACATCCTCGGCAGAGCTGACACCGCCCATGCCCACAACAGGGATTTTTACCGCATTCGCCACCTGGTAGACCATACGCACGGCCACTGGGAAGATAGCAGAACCTGAGAAACCGCCCATCTTGTTGGCAATCACCGGCTTGCGGGTACGCAGATCGATCCGCATGCCCAGCAGGGTGTTGATCAGGCTGATGCCGTCGGCCCCTGCGTCCTCGCAGGCCTTGGCGATGGAGACGATATCCGTCACATTGGGAGAAAGCTTTACGATCACAGGCTTGGTAGTCACCTTTTTTACCGCTGCGGTCACTTCCGCTGCAGCTTTGGGGTCAGTACCAAAGCTCATGCCGCCGCCGTGGACATTGGGGCAGCTGATATTCACTTCCAGCCAGCCTACCTGTTCTTCCTTGTCCAGTTTTTCACAGGTATAGGCATATTCCTCGACAGAGAATCCGCTGATATTGGCCATCACGGGCTTGTGGAAACAGGCTTTCAGCTTGGGCAGTTCCTCGCCAATTACCTTTTCCACGCCGGGGTTTTGCAGGCCTACTGCATTGATCATACCGGCAGGACACTCCGCGATCCGGGGCGTGGGATTACCGAATCTGGGCTCTTTGGTTGTGCCTTTGAAGGAAAATGTACCCAGGCAGTTGATGTCATAGAGTTCTGCGTACTCATAGCCATAACCAAACGTGCCGGAGGCGGGGATCACGGGATTGTCCAGCTTGATGTCGCAAAGGTCAACACTCAGTCTTCCCACAAGATCTCCTCCTTCTTCATCACTGGGCCTTCCTTGCAGATGCGCTTGTGGCCGGTGAGCGTTTTGCAGGAGCAGCCCATGCAGGCGCCAAAACCGCAGCCCATACGCTTTTCAAAGCTCATCTGACCGGATGTGACAGACGCTTTATGCACAGCCTTCAGCATAGGCTCCGGTCCACAGGTGTAGAAATATGTGTAGAGCATATCCTTCAGCGCATCTGTGACGAAGCCCTTCAGACCATAGCTGCCGTCAACAGTGGTGACCGTCACATCTGCACCCAAGGCTTTAAACTCGTCTTCGTAGAAAACCTCGTCACGGGTATTAAATCCGAGGATCACCGACACCTTTTTCCCTTCGGCGAGAAGCCTCTTTGCCAGCAGGTACATAGGCGGCACGCCAACGCCGCCACCGATTAACACCGGATGGCTGCCGGACAGGGTCAGATCATAGCCGTTGCCGAGGCCCGTAAGCACATCCAGCGATTCGCCGGGCTGCATACGGGACATCTGTTCTGTTCCCTTGCCGACTGCTTTATAAATGATGGTCAGCGCGTCGCCACCGACATCACAGACAGAAATAGGCCGTCGCAGGTACAGGCCGTCCAGCTTGATATTCACAAACTGGCCCGGCGCAGTAATTTGGGACACATCGCCCTCAAGGACCATCTTGAAGACAGTCTGTGTCAGTGGGGTGTTTTGAGTAATTTTGAAGATTCCCTGCTTCATGGTCTCTCCTTATGCGTCAATCGTGGAAATTGTCAGCGTAGTTTCCTCAAGAACATCCAGCAGGACTCGAACGGTATCCAACGCGGTGAACAGAGAAACATTATGCTCTGTGGCGATCTGTCGGATCTGTACGCCATCGTTTCCTTCGCTGCCGGGATCTTTGGTGTTGATAACATAGGCGATATGACCCTGACGGAGTGCGTTGGGGATTTCCTCACTGCCGTCACCGATCTTACCCAGTTTGTGCGTACGGATTCCGTTGGCCTTCAGGAAATCAGCCGTGCCGGAGGTCGCCTCGATATTGAAGCCAAGCTGGTAGAACCGACGGATCAGGGGCAATGCCTCCTCCTTATCCCGGTCAGCAATGGTAGCAAGCACAGTGCCGTAATTCTGCAGGCGCATGCCGGATGCCTGCAACGCCTTATACAGAGCGCGGTTCATGGTGCTGTCGTAGCCGATGGCCTCACCGGTGGACTTCATCTCCGGAGAGAGGTAGGCATCCAGACCGCGGATCTTATTGAAGGAGAACACAGGCGCTTTTACATACCAGCGCTTCTTCTCCTCGGGGTAGATCTCGAAGATGCCCTGCTCCTTCAGTGTCTTGCCCAGAATGACCTCTGTTGCAATGTCCGCAAGGGAGTAGCCGGTAGCCTTGGAAAGGAACGGCACTGTACGGGAAGAGCGGGGATTTACTTCGATGATGAACACATTGTCATCCCTGTCAACGATAAATTGGATGTTGAACAGGCCCACGATACCGATGCCCAGACCCAGCTTCTTGGCATACTGCAGAATGATGCCCTTGACCTTATCGGAAATGGAGAACGTGGGATACACGCTCACAGAGTCACCGGAGTGGACACCTGTGCGCTCTACCAGTTCCATAATGCCGGGAACGAACACATTGTAGCCGTCACAGATAGCATCGATCTCCACCTCACGGCCCTCAATATACTTGTCAACCAGGACAGGCTTGTCCTCGTCAATCTCAACTGCGGTTTTCAGGTAGTGACGCAGCTGCGCCTCATTGGCCACGATCTGCATCGCACGGCCGCCCAAAACAAAGGAGGGGCGCACCAGCACGGGATAGCCGATTTTGGCGGCAGCAGCGATGCCATCCTCGATCTTTGTGACTGCCTTACCGGTGGGCTGAGGGATGTGCAGCTCGGACAAGAGCTTTTCAAAGGCGTCACGGTTTTCGGCCTTATCGATAGCAGCGCAGTCGGTGCCGATGATCTTGACACCCCGGTCAGTCAGGGGCTGAGCCAGGTTGATGGCCGTCTGTCCGCCCAGGGAGGCAATGACACCGTCCGGCTTCTCAAAGTCGATGATATTCATCACATCTTCGGCAGTCAGAGGCTCGAAGTACAGCTTATCCGCGGTGGTATAGTCGGTAGAAACCGTCTCCGGGTTGTTGTTAATAATAATGGCTTCGTAGCCGGCCTTCTTGATGGTCATAACCGCATGAACGGTGGAGTAGTCAAACTCAACGCCCTGACCGATACGGATGGGACCGGCCCCCAGAACCACAATCTTCTTCTTATTGGTGAGAACAGAGGTGTTTTCACCGGTGTAGGAGGAATAGAAATAAGGAATATACGCGCCGGTGTGACAGGTGTCCACCATGCGGTACACAGGGTACAGATTCTCCTTTTTGCGGAGGTTGTACACGTCCACTTCCTTCCAGCCCCAAAGCTGAGAGATAAACTTATCGCCGAAGCCCATCTTCTTGGCCTTCTTCAGGGTATCCAGGCAGCCGGGATTGGCTTTGACCACAGTTTCCATATCAACGATCCGCTTAATCGCCTCCAGGAAGAAGGCAGTGATCTTCGTGATCTCGTGAAGTGTCTCCACCGACTGGCCACGGCGGAAAAGCTCCGCAACTGCAAAGATGTTATCGTCCTGGAAGTTCTCCAGATACCGGAGCATTGTGTCCGTCTCCATACGGTCAAACTTGGTCATATAGAAATGGCACACACCGATCTCCAGGGAGCGCACACCCTTCAGCAGGCACTCCTCCAATGTAGAGCCGATACCCATAACTTCACCGGTGGCCTTCATTTGAGTACCCAGGGTGTTGGCAGCGGATGTAAACTTATCAAAGGGGAATCGGGGCAGCTTTGCAATAGTATATTCCAGCCGCGGTTCAAAGGCTGCGTTGGTGTTGGCAATGGCGATGTCCTCCAGATGCATACCCACCGCGATCTTGGCGGTCACTCTTGCGATGGGATAGCCGGAAGCCTTGGAGGCCAAGGCGGAGGAACGGGACACACGGGGATTGACCTCGATGAGGTAATACTCAGAGGTCTCGGGATTCAGAGCAAACTGCACATTGCAGCCGCCTTCGATCTTCAGCGCGCGAATCAGACGAATGGCAGAATCGTTAAGCATCTTTTCGTCTTCCTTGCTGAGGGTCATAATGGGAGCCACAACAAGGGAGTCGCCGGTATGCACACCAACAGGGTCGATGTTTTCCATGCCGCAGATGGTGATGGCATGGTCATTGGAATCGCGCATGACCTCAAACTCGATCTCCTTATAGCCCTTGACAGACTTTTCCACCAGTACCTGATGGACGGGAGATAGTTTGAATGCGTTCAGACCCACTTCCACCAGCTCTTCCTCGGAGTATGCAAAACCGCCGCCGGTGCCGCCCAGAGTAAAGGCAGGTCGCAGAACAACAGGATAGCCGATACGCTTGGCAGCCTCCTTGGCCTCCTCAATAGAATAGGTGATCTCGGAGGGAATAACCGGCTCGCCAATGGACTGGCAGAGTTCCTTAAACAGTTCCCGGTCCTCAGCGCGTTCGATAGAGGTGCTGGATGTGCCCAGCAGTTCCACACGGCACTCCTTCAAAATGCCCTTCTTCTCCAGCTGCATAGCCAGATTTAAACCGGTCTGACCGCCAATACCGGGAACAATGGCATCGGGACGCTCGTAGCGAATGATCTTGGCCACATACTCAAGGGTCAAAGGCTCCATGTAGACCTTATCGGCAATTACAGTGTCGGTCATAATGGTAGCGGGGTTGCTGTTGCACAAGACAACCTCATAGCCCTCTTCCTTCAGGGCAAGGCAGGCCTGGGTGCCGGCATAGTCAAACTCGGCCGCCTGACCAATCACAATCGGGCCGGAGCCGATGATCAGAATCTTTTTAATGTCCGTTCTCTTTCCCATGTTTCCTTCCTCCGTTAATCCTTCTTATAGACTGCTGCGCCGTCACAGACAGTCAGTAAACATTCACCTTTAAACCTTCTGCCAGCAAAGGGCGTAGCCTTACCTTTGGACAGAAACTCGGCCGGGTCGACCGTAAACTCTTTGCTGAGATTCCAAACTGTGAAGTCATTTCCAACAGGCAGGCCGAAACGGCGTCTGGGGTTGGTACTGAGCAAATCGATCAGCTTTTCGAGGGTGATGATACCCGGCGCAACCAAGTGCGTGTACATAGCTGGGAAAGCGGTCTCAATGCCCACCACACCAAAGGCGCTTCCGGATAGTCCTCTGCTCTTCTCCTCCGCGCTGTGAGGGGCGTGGTCCGTGGCGATCATATCGATGGTGCCATCCACAATGCCGGTGACCAAGGCTTCCCTGTCGGAGCTGTCCCGCAGGGGCGGATTCATCTTAAACCGGCCATCTTCCTGCAGGTCACTGTCGTCCATAATGAGGTAATGGGGCGCTGTCTCGCAAGTGACATTCACGCCCCGTGCCTTAGCCTGGCGAATCAGCTCCACGCTTTCCTTTGTGGAGATATGACAAACATGGTATGGGCATCCGGTCTCTTCCGCCAAACGCAGATCCCGCGCGATCTGCTCATATTCGCTGGCACTGCTGATACCTTTATGATTATGCGCTTTTGCGTATCGTCCGTCATGGATATACCCGCCGCGAAGCAGGTCATTCACTTCGCAATGGGCCACGATCATTTTCCCCAGCGCCTTTGCCCAGAGCATCCCTTGACGCATCATGTCCTCGCTTTGCACGCCCCGTCCGTCGTCGGAGAAAGCTACGCAGTCAGGAGCCATATCTTCCAAGTCAGCAAGGGATTCTCCCTTCTGCCCCACGGTAATTGCGCCGTAGGGATAAACATGGATGACCGCTTGTTCATCGATCAGCCTTTTCTGCTCCGCCAAATGCTCTGCAGAGTCCGGAACCGGATTCAGATTCGGCATGGTGCAAACAGCCGTGTAGCCGCCCCTGGCAGAGGCCTTTGAGCCACTGTCAATGGTCTCTTTATAAGAAAAACCCGGCTCACGGAAATGCACATGCACATCACAGAAGCCGGGAAAAACAGCATATTCAGATACATCATCAAGGGACAGTGCGTCCAGCAAAGCGGAGGTAAAGGGAACACTACCGCCATCACAGAAACCAACGACCTTCAATTTCTGCTGAGCGTTCTTCATTCCAATCTCCCCCATGTTATCTTTTTCTTAAAAAGTATACCACAGCAGACACACTTTGTCAAACCCGGGCAGGCAGTTTTTCTACCAAAAAACTGTACAAATTATTGCCCTTCAAACAGCGTTTGCGTGTCCAAATCCACAAAGGGATATACCCTTTGCCAAGAGCCATCAGTCTTCCGCAGGCTGGAGGTGTGTTCACTGAGCAAGCGGACAATGTTATACGGATCGATCCAAATCTCTGAATTGCATTCTTTTTGGCTCTCGTTGAACACCAACTGGATGCCAAAGTGCAGGTGGACGGTCTCGATATTATTGGTATTTTCTTTATCGGAATACCCTGTGCGGCCCATAAAACCGATCACATCCCCGGGCTGGACAATGGACCCAACCTCCAGATCCTTTGCAAAGGGCGTATCCTTCTGCAGGTGGGCATAATAGTAGTAGCGACGGGAATCAAAGGACCGGATTCCAATGCGCCAGCCGCCGTATCTGTTCCAGCCCATCGCCTCTACAATCCCTCCCTCAACCGCCACTACAGGTGTGCCCAGAGCTCCCATCATATCGTGGCCAAGGTGTTTCCTGGCAAATCCGAAGGAGCGACGATTGCCAAAGTCAGAACAGTGGCTGTACCCGTATCCCGCGGCGATGGGGCTAAAAGCCTTCAGCCCATAGCTGGGCTTCCACTGTCCGTCTGCCTGGATGGAAAAACTCCCCAGCAATCCGCCCAACACAGCGTCGTAAGCTTCGTGGTAATACGAGTAATACTTATACAGCTCTCCCAGCAGTTCCTGAGGAGAACGGTCGCCTTTCAGCTCATTTGCCGCTTTTTTCACAGACGACAGGCCGCATTTGCCTCCGGTTCGGCAGGCAGCCAGTGCGAGAATATCGATCCAGCTGATATGTTTCTCTTGTTCTGCCGTTTCAATGTCTGTCTGCATCGCATACCGCAGCGATTCATAGGGAACAGAAAAATCCACCCATTTGATCGGCTCAGCGTCCACCCGAAGGGGAAAAAGCATTGCCAGTGCAATTAGGATAAAAAGAATCCGCCGTTTCACAAAACCACCTCGCAGGATAGTTTGTGAAACGGCAGAAATAGCATACATTACAGTTATTTCAAATCTTTGCGGATGCCCTCAGCGATCCGGTAGATATCGTCCATACTCTGCAAAGCAGATATCTGCTCTTTATAATATGCGGCATAAGCAACGCCCCGCAGATACCAGGCGAAGTGCTTTCGTGCCTCCAGGCAGGCGATATGCTCACCCTTATCCTGAAGAGCCAGCTCAAACTGACGCACTGCCACATCGACCCGTTTGGAAAGCGCCGGACGGGTATAGTCCGTCTCCCCTTCCAAAGCGCATTTTGCATCAGCAAACACCCAGGGATTTCCAAAAGTAGCGCGGCCGATCATGATTCCGTCGGCATTTGTCCGTTTCAGACACTTGATCGCCGTCTGACCGTCTATGATATCACCGTTGGCGATCACGGGAACAGAAAGCTGATCCTTTACTTTGGTGATCATATCCCAGTCCGCCACGCCGGAATAAAGCATACTCCGCGTTCTGCCGTGGACGGTGATCATAGCGGCGCCGGAATCCTCCATTCTCCTGGTGAAATCCAAGACATTCATATTGCCCTTGTCCCAGCCAAGACGGCACTTCACTGTCACAGGCACATCCACAGCCTTAGCTACCGCTTTCACAATTTCCCCTGCCAGCTCCGGTGTGCGCATCAGGCCGCAGCCGTCACCGTTGTTGGCGATCTTGGGCATAGGACAGCCCATATTGATGTCCACAAAATCGCACCCGGAGATCTCCAAAGCCAAACGAGCACCCTCAGCCATAATATCCGGGTCATTTCCAAAGATCTGCGCGCCGCAAAGGCTACCTTCATTTTTCTTCAGCAGCGCCGCGCTCTTCTTATCCTGATACACCAGCGCCCGGGAGGACACCATTTCCGTAATGGTGATGTTTGCGCCCAGTTCCGCGCAGATCGTACGAAAGGCCCAGTCTGTCACACCTGCCATAGGCCCCAATACAATGGGATTATTCACTTGCAATGTACCAAACTGCATAGCATTCACCTCCCAGGTACCGGGAAATTATAGCACACTATGGCAGTGATTGCAAGTTAAATGAGGGCGCTCATGAGCCATATAAGGCCTGTAAGCAGTGCGCCGCCGCAGGCCCACAGGACACCGTGCAGGTATATGGGGCGCTTTTTCCCTTTCCCGGGTGTATTGAGGAGCTTGTCCGCAGCTTTAAGAAGCATCTTATCTGTAATTCCCTCTTTACCAACAGCTTCATCCCTCAATATAAATATCGCCTGGTCGAATAATTTTTGATCCGGTGAATGCACTACGATGACCTGACGGGAGATTCCTTTTACCACCGTATACCGCCTCCTTTACATATACTTCAGTATGCCCGCTGGTAATTATTTCATACCATTGCCCAATGAGTTAAAATGCAGGAAACGAAAGCGGAGGGTCCCTTGACCCTCCGCTTTTATTCCTGATCTGTAGGACGCTTGTAGCGGCCCTGAGGCCCCCATTCCGGCAAGGGCAGACGCTGCATGGCTCCGAAAATCCGTTCCTTCAAGTCGGGGTATGTGGCGCTGAGATCATAGACAAGTTTCTTGATCTCTTCCCGCTTGGTGTGCTTGTCCACAGGGCATCGGTTATGGATCACCGGCAGATCTTTCCGGGTGACGAAGCTGTCGATGGTTCTCTCGTGGATATAAAGCATAGGCCGGATCTGCACGATCCCCGTTCTGTCCAAATCCGTCACCGGCTGGAAACAGCTGATGCGGCCCTCATAAATGAGGCTCATCATAAACGTCTCCACGGCATCATCATAGTGATGTCCCAGGGCCAGCTTGTTCAATCCCAGATCCAGGAGCGCCTGGTTCAGCGCGCCACGACGCATCTTGGAGCACATGGAACAGGGATTCTTCTCCTTCCGGTGGTCAAAAACAATTGGGCCGATTTCTGTCTTCACCAGGTGGAACGGCACCTCCAGCTCTTTGCACAAGCATTCAATGCCGCTAAAGTCCATACCCAGTCCCATATCAATTGTGATTGCCTCCAGGGTGAAGGGGTTATGATTGTACTTTCGCAGTTCCGCCAGGAAGACCAGCAGCGCAAGGGAGTCCTTTCCCCCGGACACGCCTACGCCGATCCTGTCTCCGGCCGCTATCATATTGTAGTCTTCCACGCAGCGGCGCACCAGGCCGATCAGCTTTTGCATGCTGCCTTTCCTCCGATTTTGTAAAATTGAATGTGAGCATTTAAGAGATATGCAGAGATTTTGCGAGTATTTACGAGTTTATTCGGTGTTTCATAAAAATAATTTGAAAATGTGTTGACAATTTACGTGCGGTGTGATTTAATAATCAAGCGTTTTGCAGTCATTGTACTGCTTATATATCATTTTGTCAAAATAATTTACCTAATTGGAGGAACGCATAATGTCCACTACTTTGGCTAAACTGGAGACCGTTGAGCGCAAGTGGTATGTCATCGATGCAGCCGGCAAGCCCCTGGGCCGTACCGCTGTGATCGCTGCTAACCTAAGTCGGAGGCCAAGCGGTCTTAGGAAGACAATAGTAGGCCTCAACTCCTTGGCTCACAGAACGACATGGCTACGATCCGACTTAAACTGGAGACCGTTGAGCGCAAGTGGTATGTCATCGATGCAGCCGGCAAGCCCCTGGGCCGTACCGCTGTGATCGCTGCTAACCT
>JAZNAK010000005.1:0-75702 GCA_045586485.1 Faecousia sp.
GCAGGCGGCTATGGCAGCGGCTTTGGCGGATTCGGCGGCTTCGGTGATTTCGGCGACATTTTCAGCGAGTTCTTCGGTGGCAGCAGCCGCCGGCAGAGCAGCCGCAATGTGCCCCAGCGGGGTGAGAATGTGGGCGCCCGGCTGGAACTGACCTTTGAGGAAGCGGCTTTTGGCGCGGAGAAGGATGTGGTTGCCACCCGGATCGAGACCTGCGCCGCCTGCAGCGGCTCCGGCTCGGCCGACGGGGAGATCGAAACCTGCTCCCACTGCCGCGGCACAGGCCAGGTACGCACCACCCAGAACTTTATGGGTATGCAGATGCAGTCCACCGCCACCTGTCCCCAGTGTTCCGGCAGAGGCAAGATCATCAAAAACCCCTGTACCACCTGCCGCGGAAAGGGCAAAGTCCGCCGCAATCAGAAGATCCGGGTCAGTGTGCCTGCCGGCGTGGATGCCGGTCAGACCGTCCGGGTGCGGGGCGAGGGCTGCGTAGGCAGCAACGTCGGCCCCAACGGCGATCTGATGGTGTATATCTACATCAAGCGCCATCCTATTTTTGAACGGGACGGCGTCCATGTGTACTGTGAAGTACCCATTACCTTTACTCAGGCAGCGTTGGGCGCGGAGATCGAAGTGCCTACCCTGGACGGCAAGGTGAAGTTTGAGATCCCTGAAGGCACGCAGACCGGCAAGATGTTTACGCTGATGGCCAAGGGCATTCCTCTGGTAAACAATCCCAAGCGCCGGGGCGATCACCGGTTTACTGTGATCGTGGAAACACCCACCAAGCTGACCCGGGAGCAGAAGGAACTGCTGCGAAAGCTGGACGATACACTGGACAAGAAGAGCAGTCCCAAGCGCAACAAGTTCTTTGATACCATCAAGGATTTCTTTGATTGAAAAGGCGCCCCGCGAGGGCGCTTTTTCGGCTTTTGAGAGAAATGTGATTTCGTCACAGAAAAGCAAAAAATATGTGGTATACTAAGACCATAAATAAAAACAGAGGAGGCATACAAGATGAAGGTATTGCATATTACGAAAGACACATTCCAGCAAGAGGTTCTCAACTCTGACAAACCCGTCCTGCTGGACTTTTGGGCCAGCTGGTGCGGTCCCTGCCGTATGATCGGCCCCATCCTGGACGAGATCGCCCAGGAGCGGGAGGATATCAAGGTCTGCAAGGTCAATGTGGACGAAGAGCCGGAGCTGGCCTCTCAGTACCAGGTAGTCAGCATTCCCACCCTTTATGTGATCAAGAACGGCGAGATCACCAATCAGTCCCTGGGCGCAAAGCCCAAGGCCCAGATCCTGGACCTGCTGTAATGCAAAATCCCCGCCATCCGGCGGGGATTTTTATGCATTCGCAAGGCTTTCCAATTTAGTTGTGTCAGTTAGCTCCACCGCGCCCCGGGTGAGGGTGACCATACCCTCTGCCTGGAAGTACCGGAGCATCCGGGTGATCACCTCCCGGGCCGTGCCAAGGTGGTTGGCGATTTTTTCATGGGTGAGCTTCAGCGCGGCCGTACCCTCCAGCCGGGATTCCTCCAGGAGAAATGCCGCCAGGCGCTTGTCCATACTCTTCCACATCACCTGCTCCATCAGCCACATTACCTCGGAAAACCGGGAGGACAAAAGCTGGTTGATGTAGTTGGCCAGAATGGCGGATTCCTCCACAAGGCGCTTGTACACATAGGGAGGGATCACATACACCTGGGATTCCTTTTCCGCCTGCACGATCACCTCAAACTGAATGCTGTTCATCACGCAGGAGGCGGAGAACAGGCAGATATCCATATCAAAAAGCCGGTAGAGGGTCACTTCCCGCCCCTCGTCGGAGAGACTGTAGGCCCGCAGCTGCCCGGATTTGATGAGCACAAGGCCTGCGCAGTCGGCAGAGCCGTTATGCAAAAGCTCCCCCGGCTTTACAGTGCGGGGTACGATGGCGTTTTGCAGGACCTGCTGCTGGGCAGCAGTCAGCTGGGGAAATACCGGTAAATACGCAGCAATATCCATAGGCAACCTCCTTTTTCTCATTATAAAAAAGTTTTTCTTTTCTGTCAAATGTGATATTATCACTGTAAAGGTATACAAGATGTGGTATACTGTAAAAAAAGGAGGTATGCTCTTATGGAGAGAATCTATGATATGCTGATCGTCGGCGGCGGCCCCGGTGGATATACCGCTGCCCTTTATGGCGCCCGGGCGGGAATGGATGTTTTGGTGCTGGAAAAAATGGCCGCAGGCGGCCAAATGGTGGAGACGCCCCAGATCGATAACTACCCCGGCTTTGTGGATGGCATCGATGGCTATACCCTCGGCCAGCAGATGCGGGAAACTGCGGAAAGATTTGGCGCGAAGACCAAGTTTACCGAGGTAAAGAAGCTTTCTTTGGAAGGCAGCGTCAAGACTGCAGAGACAACTGATGGCGTGTTCTCCGGCAAGACGGTGGTGATCGCCACCGGCGCAGGCCCGAAGCATTTGAATGTGCCGGGGGAAATGGAACTGCTGGGCCGGGGCGTGCATTACTGCGCCTCCTGCGACGGAATGTTCTACCGGGGCAAGACCGTGGTGGTAGTTGGCGGCGGCAATACGGCCGCGGCAGACGCTCTGTTGCTGAGCCGGTTGGCCAGCAAGGTGATCGTCGTCCACCGCAGAGATGCTCTCCGGGCGTCTCGGGTCTATCACAAGCCCCTGATGGAAGCTGCCAATGTGGAGTTCTATTGGAATCACCAGGTGCAGGAGATCCGGCAGGGACAGATCGTTGTGAAAGATGTGCAGACCGGACAGGTCACAGAACTGGCCTGCGACGGCGTGTTTGTGGGAATCGGCCGCCAGCCGGCTACGGAACTGGTCAGCGGCATGCTGGACTTAGACGAGCAAGGCTACATCCGGGCCGACGAGACCGGTCAGACCAATTTGCCCGGCGTGTACGCGGTGGGAGATGTGCGCGCCAAAGCGCTGCGGCAGATCGTCACTGCCGTGGCAGACGGCGCGTCGGCTGTCCATCACGCAGAAAGCTATCTTGCCCAACTGTAAAGATAATTGAAACCGTGGATGCCTTCGCATCCACGGTTTTTCTTTGCTCAAAACTTGGCCTGTATGGTCCGGAAACCGGCGTCCAAAGCGATTTGATCAACGCCGGCCATAGCGAAATACCCCTCTTCTGTGGCGCTGCCGTGGGGGACGGACCAGGCGCCGGCATCCGTGCCGGCGGCAAGAAGACCGCCCATTTCGGAAAAAGCCGCCACATTGGCAAGGGCATTGTCCAGGATCCGGGCGACATCTTCTTCGGAGAACCGACCCTTGCCCCGCAAATTGCCGATGGTAGAGAGGGTGGGGACCCAAACCACACCGTTGTCTTTCATGGCAGAAAGGGCTTCCTGGTCCAAATATGCCCCATGTTCCACGGAGTCCACTCCGGTTTCTGCCGCGGCCCGGACGGTGTCTGCTCCGTTGGCGTGGGCCATTACGGCCATACCCTCCTCGTGGGCGATGTGGATCAGCTCTGCAATTTCTTTCGGAGCATATCCCGGCTGGGTAAGCACACCAAAATGGTCAAAATCCATCAGCCCGGAGATCATAATTTTAATGAAATTACCACCGGCGTCCCGGGTATTGACTACCAGTTTTGCGTATTCGTCCGTGGTTTCATAGACCGTGCCGATAAAGCTGCCGTAGTGACCTGCTTTGCACAGAGGGGACAGGGGCGTGCGGTAGGCGATGCCGTATTCCGGCGCCAGCTGGCGGGCCTTTGCTCCCACACCCCACCGGTCGCCGCCATCTCGGAGGTAGGTGTACCCCAGCTGCCGGTAGCGAGTCAGGGTCTGCCGGATGAAGGACTCCTGAGGGGCGGCGCTGTGCCGGGCTATGGCTTGCTTCCAGTCAAATCCGTCCAGCACCATGTGCATATGGCAATCCGCTCTCACAACCGTCACATCCTTTCTGCTGACAGTATAGCAAAGAGAAAGAAAATTGTAAACTTTTTTGTATACCCCTTTCCAAAACCGGCAGAGTTTGCTACAATGAGAAATTAGAAAAGAAGATAATCAGGAGGAATGCCTTGTGATAAAAACCCTTGCCCGGAGCGTCCGGGAATACAAGTGGGCGGCGCTGGGAAGCCCCGTCTGCATGGTGGGTGAGGTGACTATGGAGATCCTCATCCCGCTGGTTTTGGCAAAAATGATCCGGGAGGGCATCGAGCCGGGAAATATGACAGCCGTTCTCCGCAGCGGCGGCCTGCTGCTGCTTTGCGCCCTGTGCAGCCTGACCTTCGGCGTGGCATCTGCGTTTTTTGCCTCCTACGCCAGCACCGGATTTGCCCGGAATCTGCGCAACGATATGTTCGCCAAGGTGCAGACCTACGATTTTTCCAACATCGATAAGTTCTCCTCTTCCAGTATCGTCACCCGGCTGACCTCCGATGTGGCGACGCTGCAGATGACCTTCCAGATGTCTATCCGGATGATCTTCCGCACGCCGGTGATGCTGGTGATGGCGCTGATTATGGCGTTCCGTATCAGCCCCAAAATGAGTGTGATCTACTGCATCGTACTGCCCCTGCTGGCGGCGGGACTGATGTTCCTTGTCAGCCGCGTCCGGAAGATTTTTGACCGTGTGTTCAAGACCTACGACAAGCTGAACAATGTGGTGCAGGAGAATATCCACGGCATACGCGTGGTGAAGGCCTTTGTCCGGGAGGACAAGGAGATCGAGAAGTTTACCGATACCTCTGACGAGATCTACCGGGATTTCCTGAAGGCAGAACGGATCATGTCCTTCAATAACCCCCTGATGCAGCTGGCTGTCTACACCAGTATGATCGTCATTTCCTACCTGGGCGCAAGACTGGTGGTGGGCGGCGAGTTGGACACGGCAAATCTCACCGCCATGTTCACCTACACCGGCCAGATCCTCTCGGGCCTTATGATGATGTCCATGGTATTCGTGATGTACACAATGAGCCGGGCGCCCATGCGCCGCGCCTACGAGATCCTCACCGAGAAGCCGGATCTTACGGAAAAGGAGAACCCCGTCAAAGAGGTGGCCGACGGCTCTGTGGACTTTGAAAATGTGTCCTTCCGCTACAACAAGACCGCAGACAGAAACGCTTTGGACAATGTGAGCGTTCACATTGCCCCGGGTATGACTGTGGGCATCTTGGGCGGTACCGGCTCCAGCAAATCCACCTTTGTGCAGCTGATCCCCCGGCTTTACGATGTGACCGAGGGTGCGGTCAAGGTGGGCGGCGTAGATGTGCGGGATTACGAGCTTCACGCTCTCCGGGATGCCGTGTCTATGGTGCTGCAGAAGAATGTGCTCTTCTCCGGCTCTATCAAAGACAATCTGCGCTGGGGCAATCCCGACGCCACCGATGAGGAGATGGAGCACGCCTGCCGGCTTGCCTGCGCTCACGATTTCGTGATGAACTTCCCCGATGGGTATGACACCCACATCGAGCAGGGAGGCACCAATGTATCCGGCGGCCAGAAGCAGCGGCTTTGCATTGCAAGAGCTCTGCTGAAAAAACCCAAGATCCTGATCCTGGACGACTCCACCTCCGCGGTGGACACCCATACCGACGCCATGATCCGCAAGGCCTTCGCCGAGGAGATCCCCGGCACCACCAAGCTGATCATCGCCCAGCGTGTGGCGTCTGTGCAGGAGGCAGATATGATCTGTGTGTTGGAGGGCGGCAAGATTGCCGCCGCCGGCACCCACGAGGAACTGCTGAAGACCTCTGAGATCTATAGGGAAGTCTATGACTCCCAGACGAAGGGAGGCGAGGAATAATGCCTCCTGTAAGGATGAGAGGGGACGGCCGCAAGGCCAAAAATCCCAAGCAGACCATTCTTCGCCTGCTGGGGTATATGAAGCCCCATAAGAAGACACTGATCGTGGTGGTACTGAGTATTTTGCTCACCGCATTTGCCCAGGCCGCCAGCAGCAAGTCCCTGGAGTATGTCATCGAGGACTATATTAAGCCTCTGATCGGACAGACCAATCCCGATTTTGCGCCGCTCATCACCTTTTTGTGCGTGATGGCAGGCATTTACCTCATCGGTATGGCCTCTGCGTTTTTGCACCACTTCCTGATGGTCAAGGTGGCGCAGGGAACGCAGAAGAACATCCGCGATACCATGTTCCGCCACATGCAGCGCCTGCCGATCCGGTATTTTGACACCCACCCCGCAGGCGACCTGATGAGCCGCTACACCGGCGACATCGACACCCTGCGGCAGATGATCTCCCAGTCTATCCCCCAGTGCATCTCCTCTGTGGCCACCCTGGTGACGGTGTTTGTGATGATGCTCGTCACATCTCCCATTCTCACGGCTGTGGTGCTGCTGACCAGCTTTGGCATTCTACTGGTGACGAAGACTGTGGCAGGCAATACCGCCAAGTACTTTATCGGTCAGCAGAAGTCTTTGGGCGCGGTGAACGGCTATGTGGAGGAGATGATCTCCGGCCAGCGGGTGGTCAAGGTATTCTGCCGGGAGGAGACCTGCAAGAAGGAGTTTGACACCATCGCCGAAAAGCTTCGCGCCAACGCCTTCAAGGCCGGCTCTTACACCAATATGATGGGCCCTGTGAACAACAATCTGGGTTATCTGCAATATACCATTTTGGCAGTGGTAGGCGGTTTGCTTGCCATCCACAGCGACGAAAAGCTGATCACCCTGGGCGGTCTTGTGAGCTTCCTGGCATTAAGCCGCAGCTTCAATATGCCCATCGGCCAGGTGAGCAATCAGATCAACTCCATTATTATGGCTCTGGCCGGCGCGGAGCGGATCTTTGAACTGATGGATGCTCCCGTAGAGGAAGACGAAGGCTATGTGACGCTGGTCAATTGCCGTGTGGATGAAGACGGCACCATCACAGAATGCCAGGAGCACACCGGCTCCTGGGCGTGGAAACACCCTCACCAGGCCGACGGTACCGTCACCTACACGCTGCTCACCGGCGACATCACCATGTACAATGTGGACTTTGGCTATGTACCGGAAAAGACGGTGCTTCACGATGTGTCCCTGTACGCCAACCCCGGTCAGAAGCTGGCCTTTGTGGGCGCTACCGGCGCAGGCAAGACCACCATCACCAACCTCATTAACCGGTTCTATGACATTGCCGATGGCAAGATCCGCTACGACGGCATCAACATCAACAAGATCCGCAAGGCAGACCTGCGGCGCAGCCTTGGCATCGTGCTGCAGGACACCAACTTGTTTACCGGCACGGTGATGGAGAACATTCGCTACGGCAATTTGGCGGCCACTGACGAAGAATGCATCGAGGCGGCAAAGACTGCCAATGCCCACGACTTTATCACCCGCCTGCCGGAGGGCTACAATACCCAGCTTACCGGCAACGGCGCCCAGCTGTCCCAGGGTCAGCGCCAGCTGATCGCCATCGCCAGGGCGGCAGTGGCCAATCCTCCCGTGATGATCCTGGACGAGGCCACCTCCTCCATCGATACCCGTACGGAGGCGCTGGTGCAGAAGGGCATGGACGCTTTGATGCAGGGCAGGACCACCTTTGTCATTGCCCACCGGCTGTCCACAGTCCGCAACGCAGACTGCATTATGGTGCTGGACCACGGCCGGATTATCGAGCGGGGAACCCATCAGGACCTGATTGCCCAGAAGGGAACATACTATCAGCTGTATACCGGCGCATTTGAACTGGAATAAGCGCAAAAAAGGGGTGTGTTCGAAAGAACACACGCCTTTTTTTGGTATTTATTTGGTGCCGAAGATACGGTCGCCTGCGTCGCCCAGGCCGGGAACGATGTAGGCGTGCTCGTTGAGCTTTTCGTCAATGGCGGCAACATAGATGTCCACATCGGGATGGGCATCCTGCACGGCCTTCACGCCCTCAGGGCAGCCGATAATGTTCATCATAATGATCTGCTTGCAGCCGCGCTTCTTCAGGAAATCGATGGCGGCGATGGCGCTGCCGCCGGTGGCCAGCATGGGGTCGACCACATAGACCTGCCGTGCGCCGATGTCCTCAGGCAGCTTGCAGTAATACTCCACGTGCATATGGGTCTCGGGGTCCCGGTACAGACCGATATGACCTACCTTGGCGGAGGGGATCAGGTCCAGCATAGAGTCCACCATACCCAGACCGGCCCGGAGGATGGGGATGATTGCCAGCTTCTTGCCGGAGAGCTTGCGGCACTTGGCCAGTGCCACGGGAGTCTGCACCATGACTTCTTCCGTCTGCAGATTTCTGGTGGCTTCATAGCACATCAGTCCGGCGATCTCGCTGACCAGCTCGCGGAACTCCTTGACACCGGTCTTCCGATTTCTCAGAATCGCCAGCTTGTGCTGAATGAGGGGATGGTTCAATTCGTGTACAGTACCCATGATTCTATCTCTCCTTTATTTGTTTTCCCGGGCAAGGCGTTCCCGCTCGGCCTGGGATGGCCTTAAATAATTGGGCGCGAGACCGGCTCCGTCACCGATTTCGCCTGCGTCCATCATACGCTGAGCCAGCAGGGCAACCCCTGCGGCCCGCTGGTGACGCCGGTGCTCGGCGGGCAGTACCAAGCGAGGCACCGTTTCTTCCAATGTATTATAGCACAAAACTGCGCCGTCTCCAACTAAAAAAATCGAGTCTTCCAATTTTTTTAATTCTTCCGCCAATTCTCCGTAGGAAATGGCCCGGTCGGGGGTGAGGCGGGTCAGTTTTCCTTTCTCAGCATGGAAGAGGGCGGTGTAGGTCTGATCCCGGCGGGCGTCCATGGTGGGCACCACATAGCCCTGCCAAACGCCCAGATGCTCAGCCATAGCCTCCAGAGTGGACACGCCATAGCAGGGGAGCTCTCTGCCCCAGGCAAATCCCTTTGCGGCGGCAACGCCGATGCGTACGCCGGTAAAACTGCCGGGTCCCGCCGCAACGGCAACGGCGGACACATCCGCCGCGGTCCTGCCGCTCGCGCGCAGAAGATCCTCTGCCATAGACATCAGAGTCTGGCTGTGGGTCAGGCCGGTATTCTGATAAGACTCTCCCAGGAGTTTGCCCTGTTCCATCAGAGCGACAGAGGCGGCTTTCGCGGAGGTCTCAAAGGCTAAAATCACGGACATTCCCTCCTGTGATGGTGATGCGCCGGGAGTCCTCTCCCAGCTTCTCGATGGTGACGGTCACCGGGTCTTCCAGAGCGTCTTCCACATTCTCGCTCCATTCCACGGCACAAATGCCGCCCCGCTCCAAATAGTCTTCCCAGCCGATGTCAAAGAGGTCGTCAGCGGTGTGGAGGCGGTACATATCGAAATGGAACAGGGGAAGCCGTCCGGAAAGGTATTCATTGACGATGGTGTAGGTGGGGCTGGTGACCGGCTCTGTGAAACCCAGACCCCGGGCAACGCCCCGGGTGAAGGCGGTCTTTCCCGCTCCCAGGTCCCCCCGGTAGGCAAGGACCGTGCCGGGCGTCAGTTGTTCTGCCAGGGCCTCCCCGACGCACTCGGTCTCCTCCGGGCAGTGGGTGATAAAATCCATAGTATATCCTCTTATTGGGCGTTTTTCAGCTTTTCTGCCTGGTCGGCAGTGGCCAGCGCATCGATGATCTCATCAATCGCGCCGTCCATAATCTGATCGATCTTGTACAGGGTCAGGCCGATCCGGTGGTCGGTCACACGGCCCTGGGGGAAATTATAGGTGCGGATGCGCTCGTTGCGCATGCCGGTACCCACCTGGCTGCGGCGCATGCCGGTGACGGCAGCGTCCAGCTTCTCCTGCTCAATTTCATAGAGCTTGGAGGCCAGCATCCGCATACATTTCTCCCGGTTTTGGAGCTGACTGCGCTCCTCCTGGCAGGCCACCACAATGCCTGTTGGCTTGTGGATCAACCGGACGGCGGAGCTGGTCTTGTTCACATGCTGACCGCCGGCGCCGCTGGCGCGGTACACCTGCATTTCAATGTCGGCGGGGTTGATCTGCACATCCACCTCTTCCATTTCCGGAAGCACCGCCACCGTGGCGGTGGAGGTATGGACGCGGCCGCCGGACTCGGTCTCCGGCACCCGCTGCACCCGGTGGACGCCGGATTCATATTTCAGCCGGGAGTAAGCGCCCCGGCCGTTGATCACGAAGTCGGCTTCCTTCACGCCGCCCAGCTCCGTGTCGTTGTAGTTCATCAGCTCGATGGTCCAGCCCATTTTGGCGGCGTACATAGAGTACATCCGGAACAGGCTGTGGGCAAACAGAGCGCTCTCCTCGCCGCCCACACCGCCCCGGATCTCCATAATGACGCTTTTGTCGTCGTTGGGGTCCTTGGGCAGCAGCAGGATCTGCAGCTTGCCGTACAGCTCGTCCATAGATGCCTTGGCCTCCAGGTAGGTCTGCTGGCACAGCTCCTTCATCTCCGGGTCGCTCATCAGCTCCTGGGCGTCTGCCAGATCCCGCTGAGCCTGCCGATAGGCCCGGTAGGTTTCGATAATGGGCTCCAGGTCGTTCCGCTCCCGCAAAATGGCGGCAGCCTTTTTGGGGTCGTTATAGAAGTCCGGCTGCTCAGACCGGGCGCACAGCTCCTCAAAGCGGCTCTCCACCGCCTGCAATTTGTCTAACATTCTTCTCTCCTAAATAAGTTCAGCACGCAACTGGCGCGGTCAGTGAGACTTTGGGTGTTTCGCAAAGCCTCGGCGCCTTCCTTGCCAATGCGGTATACATGGGGTGTCATAGAAAGCAGGTTCTGCACCTGCGGCCCTTCCACAGTGAATGAAAAGGACACATCCACGCTCCTTTCCAGCCGGAAGCCCGGCAGGTCGCCGGAAACGGATTTCTCCTTGTGGTGGAGGGTAGGGTAGATGATGCTTTTCAGACCCAGCAGATGGTCTTCTTTCGCCAGCACCTGAATGAAAGCGCCGCCCGGCCTCAGCACCCGGTGAAACTCGTCGGGAACGGTCAGGGCAAACAGACTGGTGAGGACGCCTGCAGAGCAGTCCTTGACAGGCAGGTGGGCGGCGGAGGCGCAGAGCCAGGTGGCGTCCTTGTATTTGGCGGCAGCATAGCGCACGGCTTCCTTGGAAATATCAAGGCCGGTCAGTTCTGCGCTTAAGTGGGCAGCCAGGCGGGCACCGTAGTACCCTTCTCCGCAGCCTACATCCAAAACAGGACCGCGTTCCCCATTTGCCAGCTGGCACAGGGCGTCAGCAATGGGCGCATAGAAACCGCCCTCCAGAAAGGCCCGGCGGGAGAGGACCTGTTCCTTGGTGTCCCCGGGGTGCAGAGAATGCTTTTGCTGGACGGCCAGCAGATTCACATATCCCTGACGGGCAATATCAAAGCTATGCCGGTTGGGGCAAAGGTACACTTTGCCGTCACTTGTAAGGGGCGCGTTGCAGATGGGACAGGTCAATTCCATGGCACATTCCTCCAGAAAATATCATACCCTATTTTTGCTCCTTCGTCAAATGGCAAGTACCTACTTTCCGAAAAATATCCAATTATTACGCAACTTAATATAAACTTAATATTTCTCCACTTACTTTATTCATATTTACATGGTAAGATAATGCCATAAGATTCAAGGACTGATCAATAGTCCGCAATGCTTAACTTTGCTACCAGTCTTTTTCATTTTCTTCTCTTCTTTTCTTGTTGCAGAAATCGCAGGTTCAAACCTGCGATTTTTGCATTTTATAACCCCCGGAGGAAACTCTCCGGGGGTTATTGTTATGTGTCGGTATCAAAACCGCCGTTTTCCGCGTAGCGCTTGGACTGAGTGGTAAAGAGAGTGTGGTATTTACCCCGCAGTTCCATCAGTTCTCTGTGGCTGCCGGTTTCGATCAGGCAGCCGTCTTCCAGCACAAGGATCCGGTCGGCAACCGTGGCGCTGGAGAGCCGGTGGGAGACGAAGACAGTGGTCTTGTTGTGACGCAGGCGGTCAAACTGGTTGAAAATCTCCTGCTCGGCGATGGCATCCAGAGAGGCGGTAGGCTCATCCAGGATCATCACATCTGCGTCGCCGTAGAAGGCACGGGCGATGGCCAATTTCTGCCACTGTCCCACGGACAGCTCCAGGCCGTCCGGCTCAAAGATCCGCATCAGCGGCGTGTCATAGCCGCCGGGCAGCTTTTCGATATAGTCACCTGCCGTACTCTGCCGGGCAGCAAAAACAACGGCATCGTGATCTTCTTTGGCAAGGCTTCCCAGCTGGATATTTTCCTTGACACTGAGGGCGTACTTTCCAAAGTCCTGGAAAATGATGCCAAAGGTCTGATACAGACTCTCCAGGCAGTAGGACTTTAAGTCCTTGCCGTCCAAGAGGATATGGCCCTCGGTTGGATCGTACAGGCGGGTCAGCAGCTTGATCAGGGTGGTCTTGCCGGCACCGTTGAGGCCTACAAGGGCGATGGTCTGGCCGGGATGGATGGTAAAGCTGACGTTCTTCAGAACATCCCGCTTTGTACCGGGGTAGCGGAAGCTGACATTCACAAACTCGATGGTGTGTTCCGACCCCCGGGAAACCTCCTCGGCTGGAGTTTTCTCCGGCAAAACGGTCTGCTTTTCTTCCATAAAGGCAATCAGATTGTCGATGAACAGTGTGCCCTCATAGATGGTACCGGAGGCGGTGATCAGGGTGCTGACGCAGGCGGCAACAGAGGCGATAGCGCCGGTGTAAAGGGTATAGTCGCCGATCTGGATCTGACCGGTGAACACCTGCATGGCGATAATAATGTAGAAAACAAGGTTGGCCGCGCCGGTGACCACCGCCAAAAGAGTGTGCCAGGCGTTTTCCCCTAAGATCAGTCTTCGCAGACCCTTATAGTAGATCCGGAAGGCGGCTAGGTAGCGGCCCATAAAGCTGTCCGCCAGGTTATACAGCCGGATCTCCTTAATAAGATCCTTGTCCACCAGCAGACCGGAGAAATAGCTCATTTGCCGGCGCTCCTTGGAACTGTGGCGCATATACCGGAAGTTTTTCCGCCGGTAGATGAAATTGATCACCGCAGAGGGCACGGACAGGGTCAGGATCACAAAGGTGATCCAGGAAAGTCCCGGCGCTGCCAGCAGCACGATCAAAAAGCTCACCAGCTCAATGAAGGAGCTGACAATACCAAAGGTCTCTGTGAGGATCTGCAAGGGCCGGTGGCCTGCCTCCCGGTTGGCGTTTTCCATCTTCTCGTAGAAGGCCGGATCGTCGAAGGAGGCCAGATCGATACGCTTGGATTTTTCCATGATCTGGCACTTGACTTCTTTGACCACCTTTTCGCTGGCCAGCCGGTTCAGGGCGCGGCTGAGGTTGTTTACAACCAGAATCAGCAACCGGTAGATAAACAGGGCGATCAGCAGGTACAAAACAGGGGAGGACCAGAAGTCCTTTTCCGGCAGGAAACCGGCTTTGATCACATCCTGCAGGCGGTTGAGGATCGCCTGGGAGATCAGGGAGCCGATGACGGGGGTGACGCCTTTGAACAGCGCTACGCCCAGCAGCAGAAAGGGGATCCAGTGGGCAGTCTTCCAAACCAGAGAGAGAATGTAAGAAAACCGCTTGAAGAAACCGCCGAAGAGCTCCTTCAGATAACGGGGAACATCTTTCATAGAACTGGGAGCGGGAGGCATACGGCGGTCGGGGGGCATATTTCTGTGGGGAAACGGTGCCATAGGTGTTCCTCCTTGTAAAATCTTGTCTTTCATTTTAGTAAGATTTTGGAAGAAAATCAAGAGAAAAAAATGCCCCGCTCCGGTAGGAGCGGGGCATAGTTTGCTTGCTTAGTAGTTTTCTGCGTGGATCTCGAAGAAGCTCTGAGGATGGGCGCAGGTGGGGCACATCTGGGGAGCAGCGGTGCCCACCACAATGTGACCGCAGTTGCGGCACTCCCAAACCTTCACCTCACTCTTGGCGAAGACTTCGGCCATCTCCACATTCTTCAGCAGAGCACGATAGCGCTCCTCGTGGTGCTTTTCAATGGCGGCCACCATACGGAACTTGGCGGCCAGCTCCGGGAAGCCTTCTTCCTCGGCGGTGGCGGCGAAGCCGGCGTACATATCGGTCCACTCGTAATTCTCACCCTCGGCGGCGTGGAGGAGGTTCTCGGCGGTGTCGCCGATTCCGTTAAGCTCCTTCAGCCACAGCTTGGCGTGCTCTTTTTCATTGTCAGCGGTCTTCAGGAACAGGGCAGAGATCTGCTCAAAACCGTCCTTCTTGGCCCGGGAGGCGAAATAGGTGTACTTGTTTCTGGCCATGGATTCGCCGGCAAAGGCGATCTCCAGGTTCTTCTCAGTCTGTGTGCCTGCGTATTTGCTCATGGTGTTTACCCCTTTCGTGTTGTCGGTTTTACTTACCTGTAATCATTATAGTCCAGTTATGCCCGCATTGCAAGCATAATCAGTAAAGACCCAGCTGGGAGGCGGTGAGATTGCGGAAGCCGCTTAAAATATTGTCCTCGATAGCGTCGGCGAAGCCCTGGCGGTCCTTCTTCTCAATGGCCTCCAGGATCTTCCGGTGCTCGTCAATGGACTGGTCCATACGGGAGCCGCGGATGTTCTTTGTGCCGAGAATATAGGCCCGGTCATAAAGCTGATTGATCACGGAGAGCAGCTCGTAATTGACACTCTTATCCAGCAGATAGCGATGGAAGAAGGTGTCTTCGTCCATAAAGGCAAGGCAGTTGCCTTCCTTGGCGTGCTTTGCCTGCTTTTCCACAGAGGCCTGCAATACCGCGATATCTTTGTCCGTCAGCTGATCCAGAACCCGCTTGGCGTTGTGGGATTCGATGGCAGCCCGCAGTTCATAAATGCCGCAGGCGGCCTCCAGGGAGATCGTGTTGATCACCACGCCCTGTTTGGGGAGTATGGTCAGCAGCCGCTCGTATTCCAACCGCTGGCAGGCATTGGTGATGGGGGTGCGGCTGATCTGGAGAGTTTCGGTCATTGCGTTGATGCTGATGGCCTGACCCTGCTGCAGCTCACCGCTGAGGATCATATGTTTGATCTTTTCATAGGCCAAAGCACTGAGATTTTGTTCGGAAGTTTTCATAGGGCCACCTTCTTTCTTATATACAGTATAGCAGAAAAGTTTCTTACATACAACTGCTATTTAAGATAGTTGACAAAGGGGAGAGGAAGGACTATAATCGTAGGTGGATTAACTTACATACAAGTTGAATGTAAATAACGCGGAGGAAACGATATGGAAAAACGTTCAGCAGCCCAGATCCTTTTGACCACCTGCTCTGAGTGCCAAAAGGACGAGAACATCCTGATCGTCACAGATCAGGAGAGCTATCCCATTGCCAAGATTATGTGGGATGCCATCGCAGACTACCCCAACCGTACAATGGTTATGATGAGCGCACGGACTATGCACGGCCAGCAGCCGCCGGAGTGCGTTGCTTCCGCAATGGCGGTGGCAGATGTGATCTTCGGCTGCACAAGATTCTCTCTGTTCCACTCTCAGGCCCGCAAGGACGCAGTGGCCAGAGGCGCCCGGTTTGTAAATATGGTGGACTACAACCCCGAGATGATGGAGCAGGGCGCTCTGTTCTGTGACTTTGAGGCCGCAGGCAAGGTCTGCGCCAATGTGGCCGACACTCTCCGGGGCAAGAAGTCCTGCCGGATCACCACCGCAAGAGGCACGGATTTCGTCTGCTCCATTGAGGGCCGGGATCCCTTCCCCCAGTTTGGCCGGAGTTTGAAGAAGGGCGCTTCTTCCTCTCCTCCCGATATTGAGTGCGCCACCTGCGCTGTGGAAGGCACCGGCAACGGTGTGGTCTACATCGACGGCAGCATTCCCCATCCTCTGCTGGGTCTCATCACCGACGAGATCAAGCTGACCATCGTCAGCAGCAAGATCGTGGCCATCGAGGGCGGCCCTCAGGCGCAGATCTTCAAGAAGCTGCTGGAAGACCTGAACGATCCCAATGTGTATTACATCGGCGAAATCGGTCTGGGTCTGAATCCTGCCTGCACTCTCAGTGGCAGCATGCTGGAGGACGAGGGCTGCGGCGGCACGGTCCACCTGGCTTGCGGCGACAATGCCGGTTTCGGCGGCACTGTCCACAGCCCCTACCATATCGATATGGTGTTCCGCGCCCCCACTTTGTTTGCAGATGATGTTTGTATTTTGAAGGACGGTCAAGTCCAGATTTGAAAGGAGAAAAACTATGCAGTACCCCAACGGTTTGGCATTTAGCCAGGAAATTATGGAGCAGGTGCAGGATAAGTTCCTGTACATCAATGAGGATAAGTTTGTGGGCAAGCGTCTGTTCTTCGATAACGCCGGCGGCTCTTTCCGTCTGAAGAGCGTGGGCCAGTGCTTTGCTGACCTGGATCCCATCCCCGACTGCCCCGAGCGTATCCACAAGATGGCTCTGTATCTGCAGGATGTGCAGAAAAAGGGCGAAGAGGACATCCGCACCATCCTGAATATGCCCGAAGGCGGCAGCATCCTCACCAGTCTCACCGCCTCTCAGGTTATGTTCCAGATGGTGGGCGCCGTAGCAGAGAATGTTCCCGGCACCAATATCGTCACCTCCGTGCTGGAGCATCCCTCCGCATTTGACGCTGCCGCTTACTACGCCAAGAAGACCGGCCGCGAGCTGCGTGTTGCTGACAGCAATAAGGTCACCGGCGGCGTGGATCCCGAGACCGTGGCCGCGCTGGTGGACGAGAACACCGTGCTGCTGAGCGTTATGTACGCCTCCAACATTACCGGCGCTATCTACAACCTGGAGGAGATCATTCGCCAGGCAAGAGCCAAGAAGCCTGACCTGTACATCATTGTGGACGCCGTTCAGCACGCTCCCCACGGCATCATCGACCTGAGCAAGACCCCTGTGGACGGCATCAACTTTGCCCCCTACAAGTTCTTCGCTTATCGCGGCTCCGGCATCGGCTGGGTGTCTGACCGTCTGGCACAGATGCCTCACCACAAGCTGGCCGGCAACGCTCCCACTGTTTGGGAACTGGGCTCTCCCGCTCCCGCACAGTACGCAGCCGTCACCGAGATCGTGAACTATGTGTGCTGGCTGGGCAGCCAGTACATCGAAAGCGACGACCGCAGAACACTGTTCGTGGAAGGCATGACCCGCATCAAGCTCCAGGAGAGAGCGCTGCTGCACCGGATGCTGGAGGGCACCGAGGAAGTGCCTGGCCTGCGCCACATGAAGAATGTGAAGGTGTTCCTGGATTACGAAGACCTGACCACCAGAGATCTGATCCTGGCTATGGGCTTCTCCAACCTGGGCTATACCCAGGCTGTGCGTGAGTACGAAAAGCGGGGCGTCATCGTCTATGACCGCCTGGCCACCAGCATTTACTCCAAGCGGATGCTGGAGTCCTTCGGTATGGACGGCGCTGTCCGTGTATCTCCTCTGCATTGCAACACTCTGGCAGACATCGACGAGTTCCTGAAGATCACCCAGGAGCTGGCAGAGCTGTAAGCAATACAATAAAAAGGCAGTCACGAAAGTGTCTGCCTTTTTATTTGCCCTTAAGGCAGCGGGAAGAAATCCTCACTGCGGAGCTTATCGTCAAAAATGTTGTTGTATTGGAGTATCTTGTATTTTTCCAGCCATTGCAGCTCTTCCCCCGTTGCCTTATTGAAGGCAATGAACCGCTCGCCGCTGACGGAGTAGAATCCGTTGGCGTTGATGGCGGGGATCTGCTCCTCCAGCTCCTTCAGGAACTGATTGTAGGGGGGCAGGGGAATGCCGGCGGCCTCGTACATATAGGTGGACAGGTAGCTGAGGCTGGTGCAGGAGACCTTGGTTTCAGGGATGTCATAGTTGGCCCATACAAAGAAGGGAACTTTGTACCGGTTCTGCCGGCCGTTGAGAGAGTCGGTGGAGTTGGGACTGATCACATCATAAAATGCGCCGTCGATTTTCGGCTGGTGGTCGCCAAAGAACACAATGACCACATCCTCGTCCACGCTTTCAAAGTAGGAGATCAGCTGCTGCGTGGCCTTGTCCGTCTCATGGAGCAACGACAGGTACTGCTCCACATCGGGGTATTCCCGGTCATAACCCACCAGGGATATGCTCTGGGTGTAATTGTCGCCGGCGTAATCATAGTCGCCGTGGTTTTGCATGGTGATGCCGAAGAGGAAGAGCGGTTCGTCCTTGTTTTCTTCAAAGGTCTTTATGACCTCCCGGTACATCTCCCGGTCGCTGACATACCCCCGCAGGTAGTCCTCCTGGGGGAAGTCCTCCAGGAAGTAGGTTTCGTCGAAGCCCAGGTTGGCATATGTCTTGGGACGATTCCAGCCGTCTGCGAAATAGGGGTGCATCGCGATGCACCGGTAGCCGTACTGGGATTTCAGGTAGGATACCGCAGAGTAGGCAGAGGAGCGGATGTACTGTTGATAGGGAACGGCGTTGGGGGAGAGCCAGGCCATGGTGTTGCCTGTGAGGAACTCATACTCCGAGTTGGCGGTATTGCCGCCGAACACGGATACCAATGCGCTGCCGGAAATGGTATTCTCCTTCATAGAGGAGATGAAGGGAATCACCGGCTTGTCGGTGGAGATCTCACCGATCACGCTCAGGTCAGAAAAGGCCTCGTTCATAATCACGATGATGTGGGGCGTCTTTTCGGCAGTGGTATCAAGGGTGTACCGCTGGTAGAACTCGTCGATGGTTTCCTCGCTGTATCCCTCCGGTTCTATAGCAAAGATCTGCCGGAACTTGCAGACGAAGTCCAGAAGGTAGCCGTTATAGAGAGCGCCTTCCTTTTGCCAGTTCCAGGCCCGGAGGGTGGTGGTGTAGCCAAAGACGGAAACTGCAGCAATCAGACTGCACAGAGCCAGAAGCAAGCGCTTCTTTCCGGGCAGGGTATGCTTTGCTTTGGGGCTCTTGCAGAACACGAAGATGCAAAGCACCGCAAAGATCCCCCAGCCCAGCAGGACGCCTCTGGGAATGGGGAGCAGGCTATAGCTTTCTGCCACATTCATAGCCGTTCCCGCAGAGAAAATATCCACCGGCTCAAACAGACGGCCGCGGAAGCGGTACACATAGGCGTTTATGGTGGAGATGAGCATGAAAATGCCCGTTCCCACGAGAATGGACAGTCTGACCCGCCCAAACAGGCAGTAAAGCAGTGCGATTACGGCAGATACAACAAGGACACCGGCAAACAACTTGACAATGCCCATGGGGAAGATACTGGTCTCAATCATAATCTGGGCCAGCACCACGGCGATTCCGGAGGCGAGGAAGCAGCAAAACAGATCTCTCGCCAAGGGCTTTTTGCCGGATTCCGACCATAATTTGCCGGCTTGCATCAACAGACCGGACAGAGAAATCACAGACAGAAGGCCAAGCGTCACAGTGGCGGCCAAAAGGAGCAGATACTTTGGAACGTTCACCATTCCTGCCACAAGGGCCAGGCGGGAGGAAGGGAGCCATATGTTGTAAAAGTGTACGCCCAGCAGAGCCGCCAGCACGGCACTGCCCAAGAGATGAGAGGTGTCAATCAATTTTCTCCTCCCCTGGGGTTTCTTCCACAAGATCAGAACAAGGCCGGGAACAAACACCAAAAAGGCCTGTACAATGCCCGACAGGGTGGTGGGCATCATAAGGCCAAACAAGGCGACATAGGAAAGTAAAATAAAAAATGTCTGCATAAACTGTGTTCTCCCCGGTCATTTGACGCGTTCTCAAATAAAAGGACGCTAACTTATTTAAGTTATCACAAAATAAGAAAAAATGCAACATTATCCCGAAAAAAGACAAGAAAACCGTCTGCATTGATGCTATGCAGACGGGTTTCTGTTTTGCCTGTGAAATTATCCGATCACCCGGAATGTAATATCGCCGGTGGAGGTGGTCACGCGGCAGGTGCCGCCCATGTCTGCATTTTGAGGGACGCGGACATCGCCGGTGGCCGTTTCTGTAGTAAAGTGTTTGGGAGAGAGAAGACTGCCGGTGACATCGCCGGTGTCGGTTTCGACGGTAAGCGCAGGGGCGTCGCAGGCCTCCAGCTCCACATCTCCCGTGGTCCGGACGATGGAGATGGTTTCCTCTGCGATCACACCCTCCATAGAGAGGTCTCCTGTGTCACCGGTGGAGACAAAGCGCTTGCACCGCACGCTCTCCAGCTCCGTATCGCCGGTAGTCACAGCGACCTGAAGGATATCCCCGCTGGTGACGGACTGGAGCTCTATGTCGCCGGTGGAGGTAGTGAGGAAAAGGTTGCCCGCTTGCAGATTCTTCAGATAGACATCGCCGGTGCTGAGGGTGATGTTCATATCGCCTCCCGCGGAAGAAAGGACGGTCGCATCACCGGTAAACCCGGTGATATCCACATTGTAGAACCGGAAACAGTCAGGGATCGTCACATCGCCGGTGTCCGTGTCCACGGTGAGATTGCCGTAGACTGCCCGGGGGAGGGAAATGGTGATCTTGGGTGTGCCGAAATGAATGCCAATATGCTGATACCATTCCCGCCGGTCAGCCAGCTGGACCGTAAGGGTCTCTCCGTCGGCGGTCACCAAGTGGCGGGCATCGGCCTCCTCGTAGCATTCCACAGTAATCTTGCCGTCCTCTGCGGGGACAAAGACCACATCGGCCGTGTCGGTGACAATGACGATGTTTTTATAAAGGGTGCTGAACTGGTGACGGTTGGTTTCAAACCGATCGGTGGACAGTTTCGCAAAATCCCATCCCAGAGAGACCATAACGCCGCAGATAAGGATGCTGCCGATGAGCAAAAGAGAAAGGGCCGTGATCAGCCACAGTTTTGTTTTCTTAGCCATGTTGCGCCTCCTTCTTGCAAAGGGCTCTTGTGACCTTCTTTGTCAGCAGAGCGGTGCCCTTGGTTGTCAATTTGCACAGGTAGAACAGCAGAATGGATAGGCCTGCACAGACAATACCTGCGCCGATCAGAGCGATGCCGGGAAGCTGGTTGCCGCCGATGATCAGGCCCACACCCAATGCGCCGCCGCCAAAGGCACAGGCTGCCACGGACACAAAGACTGCCCAAAGGGAGACGACCACAGACCACACTGACACATACACGGAAAAAATAACCGCCAGCGCCGCAATCAGCAGAGAGAGCCACAGGGGGAAGCCCAACACCAGAAGCAGGATCTCCCAGGCTTCCAACTTTTTGGATTTGGGCGTTTCGGCCGGGGCAGGGAAGTCCTTCAGGATCTGCGCGGCGATCTCGTCCACAGACCCTACGGCGGCAACCGCCTCTTCCTCCGCAAGTCCTTCTTCCATCCGGTCTTCAATCATTTCACTGTAAAAGGTCAGCCGTTCGTGGGAATCTTCCTTGGAAAGGGAAGACAGTCTCTCCTGCAGAGAGAAAAGAAACTCAAGTTTGGTCATCACTGGGCACCTCCTTGGTCACAAATCGATAGATGGAGAGGATCTCCTGCCACGCGTCCTTGAACTCTTCAATGCGGACAAGTCCCTCCGGGGTAATGCGGTAGTATTTCCGGAGTCTGCCGCCGTGCTCCGCCGTCCGTACGGTGAGCATATCCGCCGCCTCCAGTCGCTTCAAAATGGTATAGAGGGTGGACTCGGAAAGCTCCACGCAGGGCTTCAGATCCTTAATGATCTTGTAGCCGTAGGACTCTTCGTCTTTGATGGCTGCCAACACGCACACATCCAAAAGACCCCGTTTCAATTGATTGTCCATACCATACCTCCTCTCACATAATACATCATAATACGAGGTATTGATTTTGTCAAGAGTTTTTTACAGTATGGTGTATTGTCGTCACTGTCGTCTGCAGCGCTCAACAGAGCGTAAGAGAAAAAATCCCCCCTCCGCTGGGAGGGGGGATTTTTGTGACGGTTCTGATTATTCTGTCTCGTGAATTACGACATTTCTGGGATTGGACTTGATCAGCTGGCATTATCCAGCGCCTCGCTTAACGGGCAAACATAGTCAAATATGCCGTTATGATAGCGGTAGATGCGGACAGTTCCATCCGCGCTCTGCGCCCGGATCATGCGGCTGTACTCCGGCTTGATGTTGGCGATCAGACCGGCATAATCGGAGGCGACGCAGCCGATGGCCTGATTTGCGTCGATGCGAAGGAGTACATCTCCGTGGCAAGCATAGACAATGAGATTGTTTTCACCGGACTGCCGCAAAATGGCCTCAAACAATCCGTCTTGATCCAGGTCGGCAAGCTGGACATTTTCCTGTTCAGCGCTTGCTACGAGGTAGAGATACAGCTGATAATCATAGACAACTGCAGACTCATTTGTATCATCTGCCACATATTGGATCTTCACTTGGAACGGATCTTCCCCGGCAAAAAATGCCAGGTGGCGGGTATTGTCAAATCGGACATACATGCTGCCGCCGAGGGTGCGGAAGTTGTCTGGGTCGTCCAAGCTTTGCAGCTTGTTCCCGGCAGACGAGAGCACGGAAAGTATATTGCCGTCCACGGTCAGCTCCCGTTCGCGGTTTTCCTCCGCCCGAAGGAAGCGTATATGCGTTTTGTTTTGCTCAAGCCGATGCTGCCACTCCTGCGCCAGACCGGACAGGCAACTGCTCATGCGAAACGATGCTATGGCTTCCATGCGGGCCTGTGCCAACAGCATCAACCGGCCAAGAATGATCTGATAGCGTTCCGCGTTGGGCTCAGCCACAAACTCCGCGATTTCCTCGGGGAAACGGGCGACAATGTCGCTCTCGTGATACGCGCCGTCTCCCGGCCACCAAGCGCCGTAGTTTTGCAGCGTGTCTGCATCCAGGGTGACGATGGTGGGAGAGTACCAGTGCTCTACGCAGTTTCCGTCTTGATCGAAACGGAAGTATCCGGCGTATCCATAAAACCTCTCGTAATGGTCTTCGGTCTGCCGATACACACACTCAAACGCGGCCGCGTCGTATACGCAATCGGCCAGCGCGCCACCTTTCCACCAGCCTGTCTTTAGATCGATGAGAACTGCGGTGCAGACAGCATTGTATTCTTCCCGGGACAGCTCCAAAACAGGTAGGGTTTCCACGGACTCATCTTCAGAGCTGGCAGTCTCTTCTTCAGAACTGGTAGGCTCTTCTGCAGAGCTGGTAGTCTCATCTTCAGAGCTGGTAGTCTCATTTTCAGAGCTGGTAGTCTCTTCTGCAGAACTGGCAGGCGGCTCCTTTGCTCCGGTAAAGGTGCAGCCAACCGCGATGGCGGCAACGAGAACCACGACAACGAGTGTATAGATTGCCATATGGGGTTTCCTGGCAATCAGCACAATGCGCTCCTTGATGCTCTTTCCGCTTCCGGTCATAGTGGTTGCGGTGTTAAGAAGGGCCGTGCGTTTTTTACAGGTCAGACCGATCAGGGTTTTGCCATAGGCCGCGCGTTCGCTTTCGCCCAGACGGCGGATGGTAGCTTCGTCGCAGGCAAGCTCGGCATCGTTTCGGGAAAGAATCGCCGCCCACCAAACGAGAGGGTTATACCAGTGAATGGCCAGACACACGCCCCGCAGGATTGCCCAGAGGTTGTCGCGGTGACGGAAGTGGGTAAGCTCGTGCTCAATCGCGTGGCGGGCAACGGACGCATCCGATGCAGCCTCTTTCGTCAGGTAGATCGCAGGACGGATTAGGCCAAATAGGCAAGGGGTATCCACGGCGTCGCTGATATGGACAGGCAAGGGGCTCTCCTCATAAAAATGAACTGTGCGGCTCTTTCTCAATTTGATCGCGAGGGTGAGATTTGACCCGGCAAACCAAAGCCCAACGATCGCCATTCCCCAGAGCCATACAATCCGGAGGATGCGACCTCCAACCTCCTTCAAGCTGTCTTGAAAGGAGTAAGTATGCAGAGTCTCCCCACCGCTTTCCACAGGGGAATCCTCCACTTTGTATATTGTACCCTGTCCAACCTTTTGAGCTTCCTCTATCGTCAGTTCACTGTCCCGGATGATATCAGAGGGTACTTGAACAGTTGTTATGACATTTGAGGCAGTTTGATACACAGTTGACTGTTCCACAGAACCCATTACACTGATACTGCTGCTGCCAAAGGAAAAGGGAACAAGTAGCCGGACAAGCACCAGCGCCCAAAGCGCATACTGCAGCCGCAGACTGAGCTTGCCCTTCAGCGCAAACCGCAGCAGGATGATAACAGCGATTAATACGGATGATGAAATGATCCACTCAAGCATCTTCTGTTCCTCCTTCCAGTTCCTTCAGCATGGCGTAAAGTTCGTTGATTTCCTTTTGGGAGAGCGCTTTCTTTTTTGTCATGGAGCTGACCAGAAGACTCAGGCTTCCCCGATAGACACGGCTTAAAAAATCCTCTGTTTCATGCATTATGGCATCCTCGCGATGAAGAACGGCACAGAAGGTTTTTTTGCCGCCCTCGCTATTGGATGAAATCGCGCTTTTTGCCTCCAGTCGGGACAGGAGGGTGAGGGTTGTAGACCGATTCCAGCCAGCGGCCTTCTCCATCTCCTGCGTGACATCTCTGCCGGTTCTGGGAGAACGCTCCCACAGGCATTCCATCACACTCCATTCCGCTTCTGTCAAGTTGATGTGTTCTTTTGTCATACCATCACGCCCCCTGTTTACATTTGTAATCAGATATTACCATAAGTGTTTACATTTGTCAACACTTTTTTGAAGAGCGAAACAAGATTGCTTTGAAGGCGCATTGAGCAGCGATAGGTATGGAATATTGAATAAGCGTTGGTCAAAAATTGGTCACGGGAAAAAGAACAACCCGAAAGCCATTGCCACACAACGACTTTCGGGTTGTTGATATAATTTGAAGTTATTCCCACTCGATAGTGCCGATGGAAGCCTGGCATCTCACTAAATACAAAGCCTTCAGTATCAACTCCCCAGAGCACAAAGCCCACGCAGGCATGCTCTTCCTTTGCAATATATCCGTTTATTTTATGATTAACTACTTTATCAAAAAAAGCGGATGAAAGCGTCTATTTCCTCTTGCGGTGTATCTGCATCTTCGCCTTCTCTATAATATGCACTTGCCAATTCGTGAAACGCACTATAATCATCTTCGCAGATTTCGATGTACTCCATGGCGCATCCTTCTCCGTTAAAATCAAGTTTGTCTAACTGAATTATACTCCCATCCCGCACAGAAACCAAGATTTCCAACCATGGCTGCTACCCGTCCATATCTGCAAATGCAGCCAGGACGGAGGTGGCGGCTAACCAAGCAACAAAACGCCCCGTGTTCGATGCAACACGGGGCGTTTTGTGTTATCGGATCTCAAAATCAAACAGTCGGAAATCGTTTGCGCCAAAGGTGGCAATGGGGACAAATCGAACTGTGCGCGCACACCAATCAACCGCATGCTTTACAAAGCGTTGGTGATTGTCCGTGATGTGCAGTTCGTTGATTTCGCCATTTTCAGCGATCGCCTGGATTTTGTATTCCTTGATCAATGTTTCGGGCAATTTGAATTTGGGCTGAACCAAAGGGTAATTGCACGGCATATTACAATAATCCCGATTTAAGTCACTGTCGAAAACAAGCCGTATTTCCTGGATCTCCGTATTGGAATCCAAAGTATATTCGATCACATCGCCCTCACCGCCGACCCAGCAGTTTTCTTCGCCTCTGTCGATGCCGTTTCGGATGACTTCGGCGGAACATTCAGCTGTTTTTGTAAGGGCAGGCAACGCTCTTGTGTGCCAGGGAATATAACAATCGTCCTCCATAAGGGTTTGCTGCAATTTCGGAATATCCACATTTTCCAAAGGGGTGTTTCCCTGGATGGCCTGCGCAACAGCCGTACCCAATGCCTGACCTAAAACGGAACAGGTCGCCATAACTCTGGATGAGCTGAGAGCAGCATGGGTCACGCTGATATTTCTTCCTGCAAAACAAAGATTCTCGATATTCCGGGAAATCATACAGCGCAGCGGCAATCCCCAGGGAGTGGGGGCGGGATGATAAATTGTGGGATGGCCCAATTGATAATAAAAACCTTCCGGAAAATGGTCGTCCATGGTCCAGCCTGCATAAGCGACGATGTCATCAAACTTTCCGCACGCTTCCACATCGTTTTGATTTACGATATATTTGCCCACATAACGCCGGCTTTCCCGTTTGCCCGGCAGGAAACCGATCCATTCAAGCTCCCAGTTTTCCACTCCGTGGTCGCCATAATTTTTCATATGATCCCATACGCCATAACAGATCTTGAGAAGTTCATCGCGGCATTTGTCGGTATCGTGAATACAGTCCCACTCTCCACCGATCTCTATCCACCAGAAATTATTGTCTTTGTCGTGGTCCTTGTAGGGCAAATCGGCATCAGATGTATATTTGTATGCCCATTTTGGCGGAGTAAAGGTGACGGGATGGTCGGTTTCTCTGATTTGGAAAAGGCAACTCATACCCATCGTTTTTTTGTCGGCAACATCGGGCGGTATGGTCTCATTGAAATCGCTTTTCGCCTCCCGGCCGTACATATATTCCGCGCCCGAAAGGGTAGACAGAACAGAATCTCCCGAACAATCGGCAAAATAGGTTGCCTTTACTATATGAAAAGTCTCTGCGTTGGACTGCCATGCTTTCACAGATTCGATCTTGTTGCCATCCATTGTACAATCAAGACAGCTGGAATTGAGCAGCAAAGTAAGGTTTTCTTCCGCGATTGCTTTTTCGTACAGCACACTATCCCACAGGGGATATTTGAGCGACGGGTTTTGATAGAAGTTTTCAAGAGAGATCTCTTCGATGATACCGCTCTCACGATTATCCTTGCCGTGACATCCACCGATCTCCATTCTGATTTCGCCGGAAGCGTTGCCCCCTAAAACAGGACGGTCATGGATCAGAATCACCCGGATCCCGTGCCGGGCCGCCGCAATGGCACAGCAAAGCCCTGACATACCGCCACCTATAATACATAAATCCGTTTTGTGTTCAAGAGTTTTCATGATTACCTCCTTGCGATGTTTTTTTCATTATAAGAAAAATCCGGGAAACTTTCATTTGATTTCTTGCAAAGTGTATTTACTTTTCTGCAATTTCGGACTATACTATCCACATATTGAGGTGATCATATGAAAAACAAATTAATCTGTGATATTGACAATTATATTTCGTATCTCAACGCAAAAGGTCTGTCCATATCTGTGCACGGAAAAATCATAAGCGGCCTGCTGAAACATAATATACACAAAAATCCCTATTGCAGTTTTATCAAGACAAACGATGAAGCCTGGCAGCAATGCGTCAAATGTCAGCAAAAGGTCTTCAATGCGTATAACAGCGATTGTTTGTTTGGCATGTGTTGGGCAGGGGTGGAAGAATATGTGTTTTATGTGGATGCCAAAACATTTGTCAGTGTCAGCGGCTACGGGATCGATCGGAAGAAGGCCGCTGAAAGGATCAAGGGCCTGTCCCGCAGATTGCATTTTCATGAATCAGAAATCCTGACTGCATACGAAGGCGGATTAAAGCATGAAAAAGAGTGTCTCGAGGAATTGAAGATATTGGTAAAACCTTTGTGTCACATGCTTTTTCTTCTGCAGTTATCCATAGGCGATATTTCGCAAGCGGAATCGGAAAGCAAAACATTTGATTCGATCCTTGCGTTTGTACAGGGGCATTTTATGCAGGATATTACATTGCGAAGCATTGCGGAAGCCTGCGCCTGTTCCGAATCGACGGTTTCTCATCTGTTCAAGGAATACACGAACCAATCAGTCAGGAAATATATCAACCACATGCGTATCAAGCAAGCGGAAAAGTTTCTGACATCCACCGATTTGCCAATCAGCCGAATTGCCGATTTTTGCGGTTTCGCCAATACCAATTATTTTTCTACCGCCTTCAAAAAGGAGTTCGGCATGTCCCCCCGAAAGTTCAGAGCGGAAAACATATAGAGTGCCGTTGCGGGCTTGGGTGTCCGGAGGCTATGGAGTGTTGTCTGGGACCGTGTGTGGTGGCGGCAGCCTGTGGCATTCCAATACAGCAAAAAAACCGCACCAGTCACAGAAATGCTGGTGCGGATTTTTTATTCAATTGCCCGGATGCCGGATCCCATGGGGATATATTGACCGGCAAGCATATATTCTTTAGCGGCTTTCTGCAGAGAAGTGGTTTCCGGATACGCGTTGGGATCTTCTGAAAGAAAACCAAAGATCCGTTCTTCGGCTTGCCTTTCTTCGGTGTCTGTCTTATAGACGGAAAAGAGATCTTGGAACCGCATAATCCTGGAATGTTCCGGAAGGAACTTTCTTAAATCGGGAGAAAGCAACCAGGAGTGACAATGAAACAAACGGTAGCTGCTTCCAAAATAGGTCAGGAAGAACGCGGGAGCCTGCTGCATGGCGGCCAGGGCTTCTGCCGTATCCAAAGGTTCTCCGGCAGGGATATGTACTTCCAGCGTAGCCGTTCCGGAAGGATACGCTTGGCCACCGAATTCGACGGACTGTTTCAACACCCTGGGCTCGAATTGCAGACGCCCGATCCGGAAGACCTCAAGGCGCAGACTGCGACCGACCCATTCCCATTCCTGCAACCCGGGAACGCCGTATTTTTCCAAGTAATCTTCACACCAGATGGCAATATCTTTCATGCTGGCCCAGAAGTATTTTTCCGGGATGCCCATTTTTCCGTACCGCTCCATAGTTTCTGCCGCCCAATGCAAATACAGACACAAAACGGTAAGGCCGTCCGGGTCAGATTTTGCGAATTCCATGAAATGAGAGGACTTTTCAAAAAACGAAGTCTTCAGATCATGATGGTCCGGGGGCAGAGGACGTTGCCGTACGGCGAAAACCGTTTGCTCCGGAAGATTCAGTTTTTCGATGAATGTTGATAAAGTCATGTGATTTCCCTGAATATCATATTTTTATGGTTTCGTTCTCCTGTATGGTGGTATAACAGATAGTATAACAGAAATCCTGCGCTGTCAATACGATATACTTAGGAACAAAAACGATTCGGCTGCGCGCATCGGTGTATAAAACACACAGCCGCCTCCATCACGGAGGCGGCTGTTTTCATCTGTTCGTCAAATTGGAATTTATCGAACTGATTAACGCGGATTCTCTGTTCTTACATAAGCCCCATACACCAAATTACCGCAAGGGCAGTTAGGGTCACCAGTGTGTCGATGGTGACACCATAGAACATAGGCTTGAGACCGGCTTTTTTGAAATCGGTAAGGCTGGTATTTAAGCCGATGGCAGCCAGGGCTGTGACCATCAGGAACTTGCTGGTGCTCTTCATCATGCCGGATACAGTCGCCGGAATCAATCCCACACTGTTGGCGATAGCAAGAAGCAGGAAGCCGCCGATGAACCAAGGGATGATCTTCATCATGTTCACCTTCTTGCCGTCGCCGGTGGCCTGCATTTCCTTCTTCTTCATGCGCACACCGATCCACGCAAACACCAACACGGTAGGGATAATAGCAATGGTGCGGGTCAGCTTGACCATGGTGGCAAAGTCGCCGGCGGCTTCGGAGAAGGCATAACCGGAAGCCACCACGCTGGCGGTGTCGTTCACAGAAGTACCTGCCCAAATACCGTAGGCAATATCGGACATGCCCAGTGCCTTGCCCATCAGCGGATACAGTGCGATCATCACCATATCAAAAAGGAAGGTGGAGGACATGGCAAATGCGATATCTTTGTCATCGGCATCAATGACCGGCGCAATGGCTGCCACGGCGCTGCCGCCGCAGATGCCGGTACCGGCAGAGATCAGGTTGCTCAACTTCCAGTTAAGGCCAAACAGTTTGCGGATAAAGAAGCCTGCACCGAAGCACATGGCAAAGGTGAAGATCATCACAAAGAAGGTCATCTTGCCAACGGACAAAATTGTGCTAACGGACAGAGATGCACCCAAGAGAATGATAGCTGCTTTCAGAATCTTCTTAGATGTAAATTTGAGCGCAGGCTGAATCCATTTCGGATGGAAAAAGCTGTTGACGATCGTACCCATAAACAAGGCGATGATGGATGCACCCAGAAGCTCTCCGGGAATCAGCTTTTCTAAAAGCACAGACAGTCCAGCTACTGCAAAGCAGATGGCAATGCCCAACAGAAACAGCAAGCGTTCTTTTGTTTTCGGGGTCATAATGGTACTCCTTTGAATTTTTTCTTTATTTTACCATAGAATTGTGATAAAATGAAGTTATTATATGGAATATGTCAATTCCTTAAAATTATCGGAGGAGCAATATGGATCCGAAACTACATACATTTCTGACACTCTGCCAAACGATGAATTACCGAATGGCGGCGGAGCGCCTGCACCTTTCTCAGCCCGCTGTTACCAAGCAGATCCAGGCTTTGGAACAATCGCTGCAGACAAAGCTCTTTACTTATGATGGTCACACTCTGCATAAAACAGAAAAATGCCTGCTGCTGGAGCGATATGCCATTTCTCAGCAATACCAATTTGAGGAACTTCAACTGGCAATTTCAGATAAGAAGCGCCTGAAGTTACGGATCGGTGCAACCAAGACCATCGGCGACTATGTGCTGATCGATTCCATCAAAGAATATCTCCGTGATCCCAGTCACGAGATTTCCCTTGTGGTGGATAACACTAAGCATCTTCTGCAAATGCTTGACGAGAATCAACTGGACTTTGCCGTAATTGAAGGCACGTTCAGCAAAACCAAGTACGATTCCTATTTGCTACGGATGGAGCCCTTTATGGGGATCTGTGCAAAGAGCAGTCCTTTATGCGGAAAGCAAGTCGCAATTGAGGACTTGCTGTGGGAAACGATTATCGTCCGGGAAGAGGGTTCCGGTACACGTCGGATCTTCGAAGAACGTTTGCTTGCCTCCGGCTACGAATTGAACGATTTTTCCAGAACGGTGTCCATCAGCAGTTTCGTTGCTATTAAAGCTTTGGTAGCTGCCGGGATCGGTATCAGCTTTGTGTATGATTCCGTTGTTGCCAAAGACGAAAATATCGGAACATTTACCGTTGACGTCTTGACCGAGCCTCATGCGTTTCACGTTGTGTATACCCGCAATACCAATGCTAAGAAGTATTCGGAGCAATTTCTGTATGACAGACAACATTTCTATAACGCACTAATAACATGACAAAAAACCGAACAGCCGCTGACCATTAGGCCTGCGGCTGTTTTTTTATCTATTCGTCAAATTCAAGTTTGTCGAATTCTATACGCCGAGCGGAAGCTAGCGACCGGTCGAGAAATAATCTTATTCGATCGCAGCAGTCCGTGACGCATTGTCAGCGGCCACTGGCCACCAAATTCAAGTTTGTCTAAACATATTATAAAATAGGATTGTCGCGATTTCTGCTATAACTTCATAATGCTTATCAAATTCTTATCATTGCCGATAAGAATACTACAATGCAAAGAGAAAAAGTGGGCTGAGATCAAGCGATTTCAGCCCACTTTAGAATCAATGTGAAATTATTCCCACTCAATGGTGCCGGTGGTTAACATACTGTGGCACGGCAGATATTTTAGACATCAAATAAGATCAAAGGAGCAATACATATGCTGGTTACATTGCAAGAAATCATCGCTATGGCGGAACGGGGAAATTACTGTGTTCCTGCGTTTAATGTATATAATGTAGAAACAGTTATGGGCATTATCGATGCCGCCGAGGAAACCAAAGCGCCTGTGATCCTGCGGCTGTATCCCCGACTTATCAATGAGCAGGTGGGCTACTATGTCAGCCCGGTGGTGCTGGCGGAAGTCCTGCGGGAACGGGACTTGTGGTGGTAGCAAAGCTGGGGGTGTAAACAGGGTGCTCGAGAGCCCTTACAGACGATCACGACGGCAGCTTCCTGAAGGAGAATTTCGAAAATTACGGTATTACAACTGTTCTGATCCACGAAGGAGGTCGGTCTTTTGGTATGTCAAGACCAAGGGTATGGATAAAGCAATCGGCGATAAGTTCCGGCGGGAAAAATCTTTAAAAAGGGACTCATAACCGCAGGACAGCTGATTCTTTCTACGGTGGGTATAATCGTCTTATCGCCAGTGGTATTGGCAATCTTTGTCACCCATACTAAGAAGAAATAATCTAATACACCGCGATTCTTCGTAAACCACGGCACTTTTTCAGCTGCGGAAATGCTTTGGGGAGTGTCCGGTGTGTTTGCGGATCATACGGCTGAAATAGTTGGCATCGTCAATACCGATGATACCAGCGATATCGGTGATGGACAGGTCTGTGGATGTGAGCAATTTCTTCGCAATAGATATTTTTACATTCAGCATATAGGCCTTCGGAGTATGGCCTGTGTGCTCCTTGAATATGTGGGCAAAGCGACTGACACTTAGGTGGCACATCTTGGCATAGAAAGCAAGGTTGAAATTCTGATCATAGTGGGTATGCATGTGCTTACATACATTGTCAATAATTTTCCGGGAACGGATGTTGATCTCCTGCATTTCGTATTGCTTTAGTTGACCTGCGGTAGCAAGAAACTGAAGAAGCAAAGCAGCGCAGGTGTCGGTGTGATAGGGCGGTTTGAGAAGGTAGGCATTTTCCATTTCCGAAAAGATGTGCTCAAGGGTATTATTCGTACCGATATAGGTCACACGCTTGTTTAGCAGGCCAAATCTTCCAAGCAGCTCTTCGCATGCGGTACCACTGAAATGAATGTAACAGGAAATGGAATCGTCATCGGCCTTGAAGCCGTAAACCTGCTTCTCATAAGGCTTGAATAAAATAATATTTCCCGCTGCAACTGTTTTTTCCTTGCCCTCCAGCTCGATGGTACAGGCACCTTTTTCAATGTAGAGAATGTGATAATCCACCCGTCCATTTTCCCGGATCATCTTATAGTCGCGGCCGGTCAGAAACTGCCGTCCGCAGCTGTTGAGCTCCAAATAGGCATCTGACAGCTTCTCAGTTGAAAGAATCATATTTCGGCCCTCCGCTTTTTCTTTATGGTAACCGAAGGCGGAATCCTTGTCAATAGAAAAAGACAGTAAGATAGCAGAAAAGTGCTATTATCCAGCTGAAAAAGCACTATGACAGGCGGCAAGGATGCGGTATAGTAATATCGCATAGTTCTGCGAAAACAGAAACAAGAAAACAGAAAATGAAAGGGTAATGAATTATGAATGTGAGGCAGTATAATCTGATCGCTCCCGAAGATCTGGGAAAAGGCTCCAGCATCAAGCTGAATGTTTCCGGCGCTGAGGTGGACATCTACTGGAAGGTGGCCATCGAGGTTCTCACAGTTATTGAGGAGAACAACCGCAAGGGTGAGCCCACCGTTATGGTGGTGCCGTACGGTCCTCTTGGCCCCTACTTCCGCATTGCTGAGCTGGTCAATAAGTACAGAATTTCTTTGAAGAACTGCGTGTTCATCAACATGGACGAGTATCTGGAAGATGAGAATACTTATATCGATATTAACGACGCACTTTCTTTCCGCGGCGGTATGAACCGGATCTTCTACGATGTCGTGGACGAAGAGTTGAATGTTTTGCCTGAAAACCGGATCTTCCCCGAGCCCGGCAACGAGGGCAAGATTATGGAGATCATCGAGAAGTATGGCAAGCTGGATATGGTTTTTGGTGGTGTCGGCATCAACGGACACTATGCCTTCAATGAGCCCCCGGAGCCCGGCGAGGAAGTTTCCAACGAGGAATTCCTGAACCGTGCTACCCGCGTGCTGAAGATTAGCCGCGAGACCAAGACCATCAATGCTTACATGAACTGCGGCGCTGATTTGGAAGCGATTCCCGAGTACTGCATCACCGTTGGCATGAAGGAAATGTATATGGCTAAGAAGATCATCATGATCATGCCCCGTGACTGGAATGCAGGCGCGCTGCGTAAGATCCTCCACGGCGATATCACCGCAAAGGTGCCTTGCTCTTTGTTCCGTAATCATAGCGATGCTACGATCTACACCATCGCTGAAGCCACCAAGTGCCCCATTCCCGAGATCCGGGTTTACAACAAATGAGCAAAGCTAAGCTTTTGATCCGCAACGCTCGGGCAGTTCTGCCCGAGCGGGTTACGGAGAATGTGGATATTTTGATCGAGGACGGTATCATCAAGCAGCTTGGTATCTGCGATGACTATGCCGGCTTGACGATCGATGCGGAAGGCGGCTATGTTTTCCCCGGATTCGTGGATGTGCATATCCATGGCGGTGGCGGCGCGGACTTTATGGACGGCACTGTCGAAGCTTTTGAATCCGCGGTCACAGCCCACTTAAAGCATGGCACAACCACCATGGTACCCACGGCTATGACAGCCTCTCATGAGGAACTGGTGGGCTTTATCAATGCCTATCATGCCTTTAAGAAAGAGAGCCCCTATGCAGATCTTGTACAGGGTATGCATTTGGAGGGTCCTTACTTCTCTAAGGCGAATCTTCTCAGTAAAGGCTCGCAGGATACAAGTCTCATTCGGGACATTGATTTTGATGAGGTGTCCATGCTGCTGGAACTGGGAAAAGGGGAGATCATCCGCTGGGACGCAGCGCCGGAAATTGCGAACGCTGACCGCTTTGCGCGGATGCTGACGGAAAAAGGTATCATCTGCGCCGTTGCCCATACCGATGCGATCGCTGAAGAGGCTGTTGCCGGTTATGAAGCGGGCTTCTCCCATGTGACCCATTTCTATAACGCCACCACAGCATATAAAAAGCGGGATCAAGTGGTCACCGCCGGTGTTGTGGAGGCTACCTATCTTAATGACGATGTGACCGTGGAACTGATCTGCGACGGCAAGCACATTCCCCACAAGTGTCTGCTGCTTGCCCTGAAGATCAAGGGTCCCGACAAGGTCATCGGCATTACCGACGCCAACCGCATTGCCTGCACAGATGCCAAAAGTGGCAAACTGGGCAGTTTAAAGAACGGCTCCGATATGATCGTTGATGACGGTATGGCAAAACTGCCGGATCTGACTTCCTTTGCAGGAAGTATCTGCACCATGGACAGAGCGCTTAAGGTGCTTTGTGTGGATTACGGTGTGGATCCGGTCACGGCTGCTAAAATGCTCTCCACCAATCCAGCAAGACACATTGGCATTGAAGGAGAAAAGGGCTCTGTTGCCCCCGGTAAGGCTGCGGATCTTGTGATCACCGATTCTGCCTACAATGTAAGATGCGTTGTAAAAGACGGAAGACCCGTTTAAATTAGGAGGTTATTATGCTTTGCGATTTGAAAGATATTCTCGAAATTGGTCAGCAGGGCAACTTTGCCGTTCCTGCCTTTAATGTCTATAACCTGGAAACGGTTCTGGGCGTTATGAACGCTGCAGAAGAGGCGGGCGCTCCCGTCATTTTCCAGATGTACAGCCGCCTTTTGGACGGACAGAATGCCCAGTATGTTGCGCCTATCATTTTGGAAGCAGCAAAGAATATGAAAGTTCCTGTTGCCTTCCATCTTGACCATGGCACAGGCGTGAATGTGGTGCTGCGCGCCCTGCGTTACGGCGCTACCGGCATTATGATCGATGCGTCCAAGGAGCCTCTTGAGGCGAACATCGAAAAGACACGCAACGTTGTTGCCATGTGCAATGAGGTTGGTGTCAGTGTAGAGGGCGAACTTGGTCACATCGGTACCACGAAAGAAGAGATCGGCGTGGAGCACACAAAGGTTGACGAGGCTGTTCGCTATGTTAAGGAAACCGGTGTTTCTGCCCTTGCCATCATGGTCGGTACTGCTCACGGCCACTACAAGCAGGCGCCCGTGCTGAATATTCAGCGAATCCGCGAGATCCACGAGGCGACCCCTGCCCATCTGGTGCTCCATGGCGGCAGCGGCGTGCCCGATGAGCAGATCAAGGCTGCCATCGATGCCGGTATCACCAAGATCAATTTCAGCACCGATCTGTGCTGCGCCTTTATGAACACCGTCAGAGAGGTGGACAGCAGCATTGTTGCTATCGATCTGGCTATGGTGGATCCCATCAATGCGGTCAAGCAGTTTGCCCTTAGCAAAATCAAACTGTTGGGAGCAGATAAGAAATGATCGAAGTTGTAGGTATTGGCGCTGCGGTTTTCGATATTCTGATGACCATGGACAGTTTTCCTCCGGAGGATACCAAACTGCAAGGTAAGGAAACGAAACTGCAATGCGGCGGCCCTTGCGCTACTGCCCTTGTTGCCATGCGTAAGTTGGGGGTCAACAGCGCATATATGGGCGCTCTTGGCGATGATATGTACGGCGATCATATCCGCGGTGCGTTTGATAAGTACGGCGTGGATCGCTCTAAAGTCAGAACAGTACCTGATGTCCAGTCTTTTCATAGCGTGGTATTGATCAATGAATCCAATGCCAGCCGCACCTGCGTCTGGAACAGGGGAACGCTGACACCACCAGTGGCGGAGGATGTGGACCTTGAGATGCTGAAAAAAGCGAAGTATTTGCACCTTGACGGTCATCAGTTGGATTGCGCAATCTTCGCTGCGGAAAAGGCAAGACAGTATGGTGTGACGGTGAGTCTTGATGCCGGCGGTACATACCCTGGTATCGAAAAACTCCTGCCACTGGTGGATGTGCTGATTCCTTCGGAGGAATTTGCCTTAAAAATCACCGGCTGTGATAGAGCGGAGGCTGCAGCAGCGGTGTTGAGGGAGAAATATCAGCCCGAAACGCTGATTATTACCCAAGGCAGCCGTGGCGGCTTTATCTGGGAGGCTGGAAAGGCTATTCGTTATCCTGTTTTCCCCGTCAAAGCCATCGATAGCAATGGCGCAGGCGATACATTCCATGGCGCTTTTGTGGCGGCACGGGTCAAAGGTATGGATGTTGCACAGGCAGCAGCCTTTGCGTCTGCAACCTCTGCCTTGAAGTGCACCCGTTTTGGCGCACAGGAAGGCATTCCCGGCTATGATGAGGTTCTCGAATTTATGCAGGATAACAAGGGCGTTATCCGTTAACTAGGAGGATTTAGAAATGAAAGAGAAATCTTTGATGTTCCACATGATCCGCTCCGAACTGGAGGATGCGGTTGGTGTGGAAAATGTCTCTACCACCAAGGTAGAGCGTGCGGTGTATTCGGTTGACTATTTCTGGCTCAGCCGTAAGTGGCAGGATGCCGGCGAAGAGGGCCCCATGCCCGATATCGTTGTGCGTCCCGGCTCTACGGAAGAGGTTTCCAAGGTCGTGAAGATCGCTAACTACTACAAGATCCCTGTTACTACCTGGGGCGGTGGCTCCGGCAGCCAGGGCGGTGCGCTGCCGGTTGCCGGCGGTATTCTGCTGGATATGAAGCGCATGGATAAGCTGATTGATCTGAATGTGTCTGCCGGTACGGTTACCTGCGAGACCGGTATGATCTTTGCTACACTTGAGGACTACGTAAACGAAAAGGGCTACTCCGTAATGCACCTGCCGTCCTGCATGACCTGCTGTACCGTTGGCGGTGCGCTGGCGCATAACGGCATCGGCATTCTGTCCACCAAGTATGGCAAGATGGACGACATGGCGCTTTCTTTGGAAGTTGTTCTTCCCAATGGCGACATCATCAACACCTTGCCTGTGCCCAAGCATTCCAGCGGTCCTAACTTGGTGCCTTTCTTTGTGGGCTCTGAGGGCACGCTGGGTATCATGACCAAGGTCAAGTTCAAGATCGTCAAGCAGCCTGAGGTGCGCATCCACCATGCGTTCTTGTTCTCGGATATCCACATTGGCTATGAAGCCTGCCGTGAGATCGTGCAGGCGGTCAAGCCCTCTATCGTCCGCTTGTTTGACGAGGCAGAGACGGTCTCCATCATCAAGAAGATCATCGGCTTTGCAAAGAAGGGTTCTTTCCTGAATCTGACGCTGGAGGGTTATAAGAAGATCGTGGATGCAGAGCTGGAGATCGTTTTAGAGATCGCCAAGAAGTACGGCGCAGAGGATTTGGGTACGGAATATGGCGAAAAGTGGTTCCAGAACAGGATTACTTTCTTCTATCCGGATCATATCATGGATCTTCCCCAGATGTTTGGCACACTGGATACCGTGTCGACCCATGACAACATCGAGAACATCTATCGGGCAATGAAGTCTGCCGTTGAGGACAACTTCAAGCAGTATGGTGTCCGCTTCATTTCCCACAGTTCCCACTGGTATGACTGGGGCGCAATGAACTACTCCCGCTTTATCATCGACAATCCTCCTGCCGATCCTGAGGAGGCGCTGCGTGTGCACAATCAGATATGGAATACCGGTGTCCGTGCTGCGCTGGCAAACGGCGGTGTTCTGAACGATCACCACGGCGTTGGCTTGAAGCTATCCCGTTTGGTGCGTGAGCAGTACGGTTCTGCTCTGCAGGTGCTGCAGGCACTAAAGGAAAAGCTTGACCCCAACGGTATTTTGAATCCCTATAAGATGGGTCTGTAAGGAGGTTAAGGTATTATGATTACTCAAAATGCTATGCATCACGCAGAAAAATGCCGTTTCTGCTGGATGTGCCGTCATCTTTGCCCCATTCAGCATCAGACCGGCAGAGAAGTGAATACCCCCCGCGCCAAGGGTCTGCTGCTGAGCATGGTCAACAAGGGCGCTCAGACCTTCGATAAGGATATGGCTCAGGCAATGTACGAGTGCCTGCTGTGCGACGCTTGTACCAACGACTGCGCTACCGGCTACCAGCCCCCTCTCTTTATTCGCGAAGCCCGCACCGAGGCGGTCGTCAGTGAACTGGCGCCCGATGCCGTCATGGCGCTGATCGACAACGCGCTGGAAAGCGGTAATATCTATGGCGAAAAGAAGCCTTCCTTTGCACAGGATGGCACCGATGTGCTGGTTTATATTGGCGATGCAGCAGCATTCAAAGCACCTCAGATGGCTAAGAATCTGCTGGCTGTGCTGGCTAAGGCAGGCGTTTCTGCCAAGGTTTTGGACAATGAGCCCTCTTCCGGCATGATGCTGGCTGACCTCATGGGTTATACGCAGGAGGTTGCCGAGCAGGCTAAGTCTTGCGCAGCTGCGATTAACGCTGCAAATCTGCCCGTTGTTGTGCTGGATAGCTATGATGCCGAGATCATGAAGCAGAAATATCCTGAGTTTGGCTGCGAGATCAAGCAGGAGGTCACTACCGCTACCGCATTTGTCGCCAAGCTGCTCGAGGACGGTAAGCTGGCAGCCAAGGCTGCCAACGGTGTCAAAGGCGCATGCCACGATGACGACCGCCTTGCCCGTACTTTCCATGAATTCGCTCCCATCCGCGCTATGGCAAAGGCTGCCGGCTTTGAGTTGGGTGAAATGTTCAACAAGGAAAAGCTGGCAAAGTCCTGCGGTACTGCCGTTGCTTACGCTTATATGCCTGAGATGGTGACCAAGGTTGCAGGCGGTCGTTGGGCTGACCTGAGCCGTATGGAACTGAACACCATGCTGGTTGCGAATCCTCAGGCTTATATGTGCTTTGACCTGTGCGTTCCCGAGGGATATACGCTGGTTGACCTGTACGGCGCATTGATCTAATGATATGAAAAACATTCTTGTCTGTGTAAAAGCAGTACCGGTTTCTACCGGTGCACAGGTGGACGGCGAATACCGTCTGAAGCGCGATGGCGTGAATCTACAATGGAATATAGCCGATGAATCCGCCTTGGAAGCTGCACTGAGCCTAAAGGACGCAGATGGGACTGTGACTGTACTTACTATGGGTCCTCCCAAACTGGAGGACCCATTAAAGGAATTGTTGGCAAGGGGAGCGGATGAGGCGGTTCTTGTTACGGATCGGCTTATGGCCGGCGCGGATACCCGTGCAACTGCGGCTGCGCTGAAAGCAGCGATAGAAAAGCTGGGAGTGTTCGATCTGATTCTCTGCGGCAGACGGGCAATCGACGGGGAGACCGGCCAAGTGCCCGGTGAACTGGCAGCGGCTTTGGGAATTCCATGTGTGACCAATGTAGAATCCATCCGTCAGGAAGGGGAGAAGCTGCTCCTTAACCGCCGGCTGGAAGATGGTATGGAAACCCTGTCGGCTTTGTGCCCCGTTGTGGTGAGTCTTTGCGAATATTCCTATAATCTTCGCCTTGCGTGCATTCTTTCCATGCGCCGCGCAAGAAATAAGACGGTTGCGAAGCTTAGTGCAACCGATTTGGGATTAACCGCAGAAGAATGTGGCTTGAAAGGCTCGTTTACCAAAGTTGTCGCTATGGAAAACAAGTTCCCCGGACTGCGAAACGGCATCAAAGTCACGGATGCAGAAAACTGGATTTCCTACTTTCGGGAAATGGTTGGGGAGGTGTGCCCGTGAATCGTGAGATTTTGGTGCTTTGCCCCTTTGAAACGGACTTGGGACTTTTGAGCAAGGCTGCGGAGCTTTCCTCAAATGTCAGAGTACTCGTTCCGGAAAAATGTGAGCTTATTGCCGCGGAATATGGTGCTACGATTGTTCATACCATCCTTTGCGAGGATGCAGATGATGCATCTGTGGCTGCGTATCTTTCTGAACTGATCAAACAGTGGGGGAATACTACCATTCTTGCACCGGCAACTGTTAGAATGCGAAGTATCATGCCCATGCTGGCATGGCATTTAAATGCTGGTCTTACTGCTGATTGCACCGCCCTTCAGATGGACGGCGATTCGCTGCTGCAGACCCGACCTGCCTTCGGAAACTCCCTTATGGCTACCATCCGTTCCATGAGCAATGTGCAAATGGCAACTGTTCGCCACGGCACATTCAGACCCGTTAAGCGCCCTAAAACCAACGTGCCGATAATCCATGAGGACTACAAGACGGTAGGGAATCGGGTGCAGAAATTGGGTTTTGAACCCTTTTCCAATGCAAAACCTCTTTCACAGGCGCAGATCATTGTTGCCGGTGGCATGGGCGTAGGCTCAAAAGAGGGCTTTCAAAAGCTGGAAAAGCTGGCAGCGAAGCTGGGTGCTAGTTTGGGCGCTTCCAGAACGGCGGTGGATGCCGGATTCGCGCCTTTTTCCTGTCAGGTTGGTATGACGGGGGTTACCGTAAGTCCCAGACTTTATATTGCCTTTGGCATTAGCGGCGCGGTGCAGCATCTGGCGGGAATGTCCGGTGCTGAAAAGGTGATCGCCATCAATTCTGACCCCAAGGCACCTATTTTTGACTATGCCGATTACGGCATCGTTGGAGATTGGGAGAAAATATGTGATAAATTACTGGAGGAAGTATTATGAGCTACAAGAAAACATATGTTCCTGCAATCGGTTATACAAAAGTTTGTGAGATTGGCAAGTCCAGCCTGAAAAAGCTGGAGTTCGGCATCATTGAGCTGAATGCCGGTGATAAGCTGGATTTCTATACAGAGGATAAGGAAACTGCCTTTATCATGCTGGAGGGTCACTGCAATGTGGCCTGCAATGGTGAAACATGGGAAAATGTGGGCAACCGCATGAATGTTTTTGAAAATCGCAAGGCAGAGTGCTTCTATATACCCAGAGAGCAGGCGCTGACCATTACTGCGATCGACAAGATCAAGATTGCGGTTTGTGCCACTCCTGTTGCGGAAAAGACCGCACCTCAGGTGCTCAGAGAGGATCATGTTGTGCTGAAGCTGCTGGGTGAGGTGCCTTATCAGCGCGAGACCAGCTTTATTATCGATGGAAACACCAACGCTAAGGTTCTGACCATCGGTGAAGCTTACTGCACTGAGGGGAACTGGGCCGGTTTCCCACCCCATAAGCACGACGAGGACAATATGCCCGCCGAGTGTATCTGTGAGGAAATCTACTATTTCCTGTTCGATCCCAAACAGGGCTTTGCTGTGCAGTGTATGTACACCTCTGACGGCTCTATGGATGAGGCTTACCGTGTGAAGAACGACGAACTGGTTGAGTTCCCCTTCGGCTATCACACCACCGTTTCTACCCCCGGTTATCAGACCTACTTCCTGTGGCTCATGGCTGGCGATTATCAGGGCTTCAACCGCAGCAATGATCCCGAGCACGACTGGATCGGCAAGTAATATGGAAAAATACGTTCTTGGAGTAGATATAGGCAGCGGCTCTGTAAAGCTGACACTTCTTTCTCAGTCCGGCGTTATTGCCGGAACTGCTGGTTGTGAGTATCCCACCCATTATCCCCGGGTGGGCTGGTGTGAGCAGAATCCGGAGGATTGGTGCGTTGCTTTTAAGTCTGCCTTTGCTCAGCTGCTTACAGCTGCCAATGCCAAAAGTGAGCAGATCGAGGCGCTATCTCTTGATGCGGCTACGCATACGGCAGTTTTGCTGGATGAAGGTTTAAATGTAATTCGTCCAGCTATTTTGTGGACGGATCAGCGCAGCAAGGCACAGGTACAGTGGCTGAAGGAAAACTGCCTCGATGTTATCATGGAGCAGGCGTTGAATGCGCCTACAACTGTGTGGACGCTACCCCAATTCATGTGGCTTCGTGAGCAGGAACCTGAAGTATGGGGTAAGATCCGTTATGTCCTTTTTGCTAAGGACTATCTGCGGTTTCGCCTCACCGGAACGCTGGAAACAGATGTGATTGATGCTGCCGGTTCTATGTTTTACGATGTGACAAATGAGTGCTGGTCCAAGGAGCTGTGCGCCATCGGCGGCATCGATATAGCATGGTTGCCCAAGCTATGCAAGCCTGCCGATCTTTCTGGCTGCGTGGATGCGCAGCGGGCACAGGAATTTGGCCTTGCTGAGGGCACAAAGGTGTTCGTCGGCACGACAGATACGGTGATGGAAGTCCTTGCGGCGGGCAATGTAGAGCCCGGTCACGCAACTGTCAAGCTGGCAACCGCCGGCAGGATCTGTGTGATCACGGACCGTCCTCTAGATTCTCCGTTCATTTTCAACTATCGCCATGTTGTGCCGGGTTTGTGGTATCCGGGAACGGCAACTGCCAGCTGCGCTGCCAGCTACCGCTGGTATCGGGATGCCATCGGCAGAGAGCCTTTTGAAAAGCTGAATGTTCCGGCGGGAGATATCAAACCGGGCTGTGACGGGCTGATATTCCACCCCTACTTAAACGGCGAGCTTACGCCCTACAATGACCCGAATCTACGGGGCAGTTTCACGGGCATCAGCTCTATCCATACTACTGCCCATTTCACAAGAGCAACTCTGGAGGGCGTTGCCATGAGTCTGAAGGATTGCCTGCTGACGCTGCGCACCCTTGGCGTGGAAATGAAGCGTGTGCGGATTATTGGGGGCGGGGCAAAGGGACTTCTTTGGCGGCAGATCGTTGCGGATGTGCTGGGTATTGAGATGCAGAAAGTAAAGGTGGACGATTCCTCCTTCGGTACAGCTATGCTTGCAGCGGTTGCTAATGGCTGGTTTGAAAGCTTTGCTTCTGCAGCTGAAAAATGCGTGCAGATCGAATCCGTGTCAAAGCCGGATCTGGAGAATCATGCAGTTTATGAAAAGCTATTTATGCGCTATAAAGCGATCCACGATGCGCTGAAGCCTATATATGAACAATAAGAAGGATGCTCTGCCGAATGGCGGAGCATCCTCTGTGCTAGACATAACAGAGGGACTCTCTCTATTTCTCTGCGTGTTGGGCAGCACTCGCAGAAGTCTTGAAAACATAAAAGAGATTATGAGAGCTTCCTTGTAGTTCTTCTTTTTCCTCTCTTTTCTTCTTATATGAGTTGATTGGGAAAATACAGGGAACTGTAAAATCATGGGGAGATAATGGGAAAATAAATGGAAATATGATTGGAAATGATGGGAATAGAATGGGAAATACCCAGAGGTTTACGAAGTTTTTTCTGGGTCTGCTATTTTCACGAAGTGGGGTTAAGCAGAAGAAACTAGGTAGTTCCAAGGTCAATATAAGAATAAAAAAAGACCTTATGAAGCACGGTGAATGTGTGCCTCACAAGGTCTTTATTTCTTGTTATTTCTTGGGTTCTCAGAGGATGCCTAACTTTGCCCTTTTTAGAGGTTTAGAGAATGCCGAGATTTCCCAAAAACATATACGATTATTCCCACTCGATAGTGCCGATGGGCTTGGGGGTCAGGTCCAAAAGGACGCGGTTGATACCGGGGACCTCGTGGGTGATGCGGTAGGTGATGTGGTGCAGGAGGGCGTAGGGGATCTCCTCGATGGTTGCGGTCATGGCGTCCTTGGTGTTCACGGCGCGGATGATGGCGGGCCAGCCTTCGTAGCGGCTCTCGTCCTTCACGCCCACACTCTTAATGTCGGGCACAGCAATAAAGTACTGCCAGACCTTTTCGTTCAGGCCGTTCTTGGCAAACTCCTCCCGCAGGATGGCGTCCGCCTCCCGCAGCGCGTGGAGACGGCCACGGGTAATAGCGCCCAGACAGCGGACACCCAGGCCAGGACCGGGGAAGGGCTGACGGTAGACCATATCGTGGGGCAGGCCCAGCGCCTCGCCAACCACACGGACTTCGTCCTTAAACAGCAGCTTAATGGGCTCCACCAGCTCGAACTGCAGATCTTCAGGCAGGCCGCCCACATTATGGTGGGACTTCACGGCCTTTTTGCCCTCAGCGGCTTTGATGGACTCCAGAATATCGGGATAGATAGTACCCTGGGCCAGGAAGGAAATGCCCTCCAGCTTGCGGGCCTCGTCAGCGAAGACGGTGATGAACTCCTTGCCGATGATCTTGCGCTTGCGCTCGGGGTCAGAGACACCGGCCAGCAAACCCAGGAAATGATCGGTGGCATCCACATAGATCAGGTTGGCGTCCAGGCCTTCCTTGAACATCTTGATAACGCCCTCAGACTCGTTCTTGCGCATCAGGCCGTGGTTTACATGCACGCAGACCAGCTGCTTGCCGATGGCCTTGATCAGCAGCGCGGCGACGACAGAAGAGTCAACACCGCCGGACAGAGCCAGCAGCACCTTCTTGTCACCCACCTGGGCGCGGACGGCGGCCACCTGCTCTTCAATAAACGCATCGGCCAGAGCCTTGGTCGTGATGCGTTCCATGGTTTCGGGACGGACATTATTACTCATATGGGATTCCTCCAAAGTTAGAATCAAAAACATACAAAACATTATACAACCGAATATGCGGCTGCGCAACAAAAAAATGCGATTTTCGTCAGATTTTTCAGTCCAGTGCCAGACCGAAATAACTCGGTGGGGAAACGCCTTCCTCCAGGGAATGGAACATGGCGAAGGCCCTGCCGTCGCCGGGGGTGCGGAAACAGCCCTGAGGCAGTTCAAGCGCCCGCAGAATGCCGCCTGTGGCTTGGGCGTTGCCCAAGAACTCGTGGCACACAAGTCCGCCGTCAACTACAGACGCGGCCAGCACAAAACCATTGCCGGAGTAGAAGGCTGCCTGTGTGGAGAGGAACGCCAACGCAGCGCCCTCCTGCAGGACACCGCCGGCGGGGAGATACTGGCTGCGCAACCGGGCGTATCGGGCGGCGTCAACACGGGTGATGGCGGCAGGCTGATCTGCCCATTGGCAGACAAACTCGGTGACGGTAGTTGCCGTGCGGTAGCCCAGTGCTTCGTAGAAGGAAAACAGATCCGGTTCCCCCGGCACCAAAAGCGCCCCGGCATAGCCTTGCTTGGCCAAAAGACGGTGGGTATCCTCTATAAGCCGGTGCGCAAGGCCTCGCCCACGGTGGGATTCTTCGGTGGCTACGGCGTAGAGGTAGGCCAGCTTCCGGCCATCCAGGCTGCAGTCAAACCAGTAAAGGGCGGACACGGGCCTGCCGTCAAGGCAGGTGTAATTGCACCGCTGGGGAGAGAATCCGGCGGCAAAGAAGGCGTCTAAGGTTTCTTTGGTATCCCCAAAGGCCTGCTGCCAGAGTCCCCGCAGACCGGAGATCACATCAGCAGTCATAGCCGTCCTCCTTCAGGCATGCCCAGCTCTTCTCCACCAGCCGGTCGGGACAGTAGGAGAGCTTGGCTTTCCGCAGACCCTCCAGGCCCAAATCGTCCTCACGGTTCAGCCATTTTAAGGCGGGGTATTTCTCCCGCAGATATCGGGCAAACTCTCTGTTGACGGCGGCATACGCCCCGTCATCCTCTGCCACAGCCTTTTCAAAATGAATATCAAAGGTGTCCTCCGACAGGGCGGAGCCCATGGTCATTGCCAGGATCTGTCCTTTATCCATCAGCACAAGACCCTCCATACCCAGCGCCTTCCGGCAGCGCAGCGCCTTGGTGATGGCAGCCTGTTCCAATGCGAAACTGGCAGTGGGGTCAAGCGCCTTCCGCCGGGCATACCACTGCTCCAGCATCTGCGCCACCTGGGGGGCATTCTCGTCGGTAATGGCAGCGGTGGTATAGCTGCCGTGGAGCAGGCGGAAGCGGTTAACATGGTTGCGCTTGCGCTGAAGCTTTCTGCCCCTGAGCTCCGCAAGATCTTCAATGGAATAGACATAGTCGAAGCTATCCCGATCCGGGTGGAAACGGAACCGTCCGGGATACCACTGCTCCAGCTTTTCCTGATCGCCCTTGGTAAGACCGGTGAGTCGGCAGGGAATGCCCCGCTTCTGAGAGTCAGAGATAATGGCGTCGAGAGTGGGTTTTACATTTTCCCCCAGGGGGAACAGGTACACACTTCTGCGGTTGAACTGGCAGAAAAAGGCCAGATTACCCTCGTGTACGGTGGCCTTCTGCCGCCCCCACAGAAACAGGTTGGCAAAACTGTATTCGCAGCCCCGTTCGCCGCAATGGCGCAAAAAAGAGTCAAACAGGGGCTTGTCTTCCGGTTTGATCGGTAAAAAATTAAGCATATGCGCTCACATCCTTTGTATTGCCAGTATACCACAGTTTTTTCATTTGCACAACAAAAACCACGGGGGAATGCCTTGACAAAGGTAGCTTCGCAGGTATAAAATGACAGTATCTATGCACACGAAAGGAGAGAAAACCATGGAATCTGGCAGTAGTGGCAATATACCTGACCGAAGTTGGCAGACGTCCATGGTTGGACGCCTCTGAAAACCGGCACAGGTGTGACCTCATAAATCTGAAATGAAGGAGGAACACCCATGACAGAGCGGTTTGAAATCGTGGAAAAAGCATTGATCCAAATGCTGGAAGACAAGAAGTACACCACATTGCGGGACATTCTTGTGACAATGAATCCCGCAGATATCGGAGCCATCCTCTCGGGTCTCAAGGCCCACAAGATCTCCCTGATGTTCCGGCTGCTTCCCAAGGAACTGGCGGCGGAGACCTTTGTTGAGATGGAGCCGGAGGATCAGGAGATCCTGATCCAGGGCTTTTCCGATAACGAATTGAAGGAAGTGCTGGACGAGCTGTACGTGGACGATGCCACAGACCTGGTTGAGGAGATGCCGGCCAATGTGGTCAAGAGGATCCTCCGCCAGGCAGATCCGGAAATGCGCCGTTCCATCAATCAGATCCTGCAGTATCCCGAAAACTCCGCAGGCTCGCTGATGACCACGGAGTATGTATCCCTCCGGCCGGAGATGACCGTGGAAGAAAGCATTCTGCGGATCCGGCGGCAGGGCGTGGACAAAGAAACCATCTACACCTGCTATGTCACCAAGGACCGGAAACTGCTGGGCCTTGTGACCGTGAAGGATCTTCTGCTGGCGGAAGACGATGAGATGTGCGTCAGCGATATTATGTTAACCAACCTGATCTCCGTGACCACTCAGACTGACCAGGAAGAAGTGGCCCGGATGTTCAGCAAGTATAATTTCCTTGCGCTTCCTGTGGTGGACAAGGAGAACCGGATGGTGGGTATCGTCACCTTTGACGACGCAATGGACGTCATTGAAGAGGAGACCACGGAAGATATCGAGCTGATGGGTGGTATGCTGCCCTCGGAAAAGACCTACCTTAAGAGCGGCATTTGGGAGCTGTTCAAAAACCGGATCCCCTGGCTGCTGCTGTTGATGCTTTCGGCTACCTTCACCGGAATGATCATCAATTCCTTTGAGGACGCCCTGGCGGCGCAGGTGGCGCTGACAGCCTTCATCCCCATGCTCATGGGCACCGGCGGCAACTCCGGCTCCCAGTCCTCGGTCACGGTGATCCGCGCCTTGAGCCTGGACGAGCTGAAGTTCTCCGACCTGCCGGTGGTGCTGTGGAAGGAGGTCCGCACCTCTGTTCTTTGCGGCGTGGTGCTGGCCATGGTGTGCTTTGTCAAGATCTGGCTGGTGGACAGACTGCTTATGGGCAACACCGATATTACTCTGATGGTAGACGCGGTGGTGTGTCTGGCTCTGCTGGTGACGGTGATCGCCGCCAAGATCGTGGGCGCGGTGCTGCCTATGGTGGCGAAAGTGGTGAAGCTGGATCCGGCGGTTATGGCAAGTCCTTTTATCACCACCATTGTGGACGCTCTGTCCCTGCTGGTGTATTTCCTGTTTGCCAAAAGTATGCTCAATATATAAAAAATCCGTCCTGCTTGGTGTTCAAGCAGGACGGTTATTTTTTTACTTAACCAGAAGCTCTGCGATCTGAATGGCGTTGGTGGCAGCGCCCTTTCGGACCTGGTCGCCGCAGCACCACAGGCAGATGCCGTTGTCGTCGGTCAGGTCGGGACGGATACGGCCAACATACACGATGTCCTGGCCGCTGGTCTCCAGAGGCATGGGGTACTCCTTCTTTGCCAGATCATCCACCAGCTTGCAGCCGGGGGCATTGGCGATGGCCTGCCGCGCCTGCTCTACGGTGACGGGAACATCAAAGTGGCAGGATACGGAGATGGAGTGACTGCGGACCACCGGAACGCGGACGCAGGTGCAGGCAACTTTCAGCTCCGGCAGATGCATGATCTTCCGGCCCTCGTTCTGCATCTTCATCTCTTCGCTGGTGTAGCCTTCGAAGGCCTCGCCGCCGATCTGGGGGATCAGATTGTAGGCGATCTGATGAGAGAACACCTTCGGCTCGTAGGTTTCGCCCTTGTAGAGGGCTTCCACCTCGTTCATCAGCTCAATGGGGCCGCCTGCACCGGCGCCGGAAACGGCCTGGTAGGTGGAGGTGGTCATGGTGCGGATGGGGGAGATGGCATTCAGCGCGTTCACAGCGGTGACGGTGATGATGGTGGAGCAGTTGGGGTTGGAGATGATGCCCTTGTGCCACTTTACATCCTCGGGATTGACCTCGGGCACAACCAGAGGCACTTCGGGATCCATGCGGAAGGCGGAAGAGTTATCCACAAATACGGCGCCGGATCTTACAATGGCGGGAGCAAACTGCTTGGCGATATCGTTTTCGGCAGCGCCCAACACGATGTCCACCCCTTCAAATGCCTCGTCACAGGCAAGGCCGATGGTCACATCCTCGCCCTTGAACTTCAGGGTCTTGCCTGCGCTGCGGGCGCTGGCGAGGGGGATCAGCTTTCCTACGGGGAAGTTGCGCTCCTCCAAAATATGGATCATTTCCTGGCCTACGGCGCCGGTGGCGCCCAGAATGGCTACAGTATAAGTTTTCATAGAGGTGACCTCCTGTCAGATAATAAAGCTGTGATACAGGACACGGATGGCGTTGGCGTAATCCTTGTTCTCCACGCCGAAGATGATGTTCAGCTCATCGGGACCCTGGTTGATCATGCGGATGTTGATATCGGCCTGGCCCAGCGCCGCAAAGATCCGGCCGGAAACACCGGGGCGGAAGGCCATCTGGTGGCCAACAGCGGTGATGATCGCGATCTGATCCAGCACGGTGATGTTGTCGGGCGCTATGTCCTGCTGGATATCGGCCAGAATGGAATACAGCTGGGGCTCAATCACAGCGGTGGGAATGACCAGAGAGACATTGTCGATGCCGTTGGGCACAAAGTCCACGGAGATGCCGTGCTTTTCCAGCACCGACAGAATCCGGCGGAGCATACCCACCTGGTTGGTAAGACCCCGCTTGAAGACAGTGATGATGGAGAAGTCCTTCTTGCCGGTAATACCGGTGATCAGCCGCTGGGGATCGGACTCGGTCTCAAACTGGTGGCGGATCATGGTGCCGGGTGCGGCGGGATCGTTGGTGTTGCGGATGTTCAGAGGGATGTTCTTCTCCCGGACAGGGAAGATAGCGCCCTCGTGAAGCACATTGGCGCCGGCGTAGGCCAGCTCCCGCAGTTCGTCGTAAGTGATCTCAGGGATGGGCTGGGGATTCTCCACGATCCGGGGATCGGCCATCAGAATGCCGGACACATCGGTCCAGTTCTCATACACGGCGGCGTCCAGAGCAGCCGCGGCCAGAGAGCCGGTGATATCACTGCCACCGCGGGAGAAGGTGTGAATACTGCCGTCGGGCATCACACCGTAGAAACCGGGGGTCACGATACCCTGGCCGTTAAACTTGGCCCGGAGAGCGGCGTAGGACTTCTTTTTGTCCACAGTGCCGTCAATGTTGAAGAAGATCCACTCAGTGGAGTCCACAAACTGGAAGCCCAGATAAGCGGCCATCAGCTTGGCAGAGAAATATTCGCCGCGGCTGGCCATCTCGTCGGCGCTCAGCGCCTTGGCGTCCATACGCTTCTTGAGAGCCTCAAACTCGGTCTCCAGGTCCAGCTGGATACCCAGTTCGTCCCGGATCTCCAGATACCGGGAGGTGATCATCTCATACACGGCATTACTGTCCACACCGTACTGGATGTGGGCGTGGCACAGATACAGAAGATCGGTGATCTTATGATCCTTGCTGTGACGCTTGCCGGCGGCGGAGACCACCACGACCCGGCGCTCCGGATCGGCCAGCAAAATGTCCCGAACTTTACGATATTGACCGGCGTCAGCCATAGAGGAGCCGCCGAATTTGGTGACTTTCAGCATACGATTCGTCCTTTCTGAACGGTTTACTCCGCAAAAGCGGCAATAAAGGCATCGGGGTTATTCTTACGCCATGCGTGCATGGCTTCCACAGAAACAGGAGCGGTGACAACGGCGTCGCCCCAGCGCTCGGCGGTGTTTTCAGCCAGCCAGGTATCACTGCTGCCGCTGACATAATAGCGCAGCTGATCGGTATTCTCGGCGGCGACCTTCTGCCCGTAGGGACTGTAGAAGCCCCGGCCGGCCAATACATCTGCGCAGTCCTGTACTACATTGTATGCGGTGGGGTAGCGGCCTGCGCCCTGGCCGTAGAAGCTCATGCGGCCGGAGGCGGAGCCTACCAGGGTGATCAGGTTGTAGTTGGCGGGCACGGCGGATTCCGGCTCACCCAGCTTCACCAGGGTGGGCTGGACATAGGCGCTGACCTTGCCATCGGCGCACTTGCCTGTGGAGATCAGCTTGCACACAAGACCGTGGGCGGTGAAGTTCTCTACATCGGAGGCCTGGATGTTGCTGATGCCGGCCACAGGTACGGTGGCGGTGTCCAGGCTGATGCCGAAGGCGATATTGGACGAGAGGATCACCTTGTGCCAGGTGTCGATACCCTCCACATCCGTGGAAGGATTGGCCTCTGCATAACCCAGCTTCTGTGCCTGGGCGAGAGCGTCGGCGTAGGTGAGACCCAGGCGGGTCATGGAGTCGAGGATGTAGTTGCAGGTGCCGTTCATAATGCCGCCCACCTGTTCCACGGTCTGCATCCGGCGAGCCCGTTCCAACTCAGACAGCCAGCCGATGCCGCCGCCCACGGCAGCGGTGCAGCGGAAGCAGACGCCCTTGGCCTTGGCAAGGGGGATCAGCTCATCGTAGAAGGTGGCAACCAGGGCCTTATTGGAGGTGACGATGTGCTTGCCTGCCTCAATGGCGGCCTTCACAAACTCGTAGGCAGGGTGCAGGCCGCCCATGGCCTCCACCACCGTATCGATGGTATCGTCGTTGAGAACATCCTTGAAATCCTTGGTCACCTGGGCGTCCGGCAATGTGACATCCTCCAGGCAAACCACCTTGGCAACACGCATATCTTCCCGGGTGGCGGTCAGGTCGTAAACGCCTCTGCCGACCACGCCAAAACCAAGCAATCCAATACGCATTTTCTCTTCCTCCTGTGTCTAATGTGGGAACAAGTGTTTTTGTGAGGAAAACCCTTGCATTTTCTTATGAAAAAGTATATCATATACCTTACATAAATGCAATTGTGGCAAAAAACTAACTATTCCCCTTCTGTTCCTATGGATTTTGTGCAGAAAGCAAAAATATAGTGAAGAAAAAGCCACAAAAGGAGGTTAAAATGCTGTACCATTCCACCAGAAATAATTTGTCCGCTGTGGATAGTGCACAAGCCGTGCTTTCCGGCCTTGCGCCTGACGGCGGTTTATATGTTCCGCAGCAGCTTCCCACCATCGATGTGGCCGCCTGCCTGCAGGAGGACACTTTCCAGATGGCAACGCGCATTATCGGCGCTATGCTGCCGGATATTCCTGATATGAAAACCCTGGTGGACCGTGCCTACCGGGGCAAGTTCCAGACCGAGGAACTGACGCCCACAGTGGATACGGGAAAGTTTACGGTGCTGGAGCTGTTCCGGGGCCCCACCTCCGCTTTTAAGGATGTGGCGCTGTGCATGCTGCCTCAGCTGCTCACTGCCGCAAAGAAGGAGAAGGGCATGCAGGAGGATGTTCTGATCCTCACTGCCACCTCCGGTGACACCGGCAAGGCAGCCCTGGCAGGCTTTGCGGATGTGCCCGGCGTGAAGATCTGCGTGTTTTACCCCCAGGGCGGTGTGTCTGCGGTGCAAAGAGCCCAGATGGTCACCCAGGAGGGGAATAATGTTGCGGTGTGCGCCGTAGTGGGCAACTTCGACGATGCTCAGACAGGCGTGAAGAACATCTTCGCCAATGCCGTTGACGGCCGGCTGCCCGCCGGCAACAAGCTCCGTCTGTCCACCGCAAACTCTATCAACATCGGTCGCCTGGCGCCTCAGATCACCTATTATTTCAAAGCCTACGCAGACCTTTTGAAGCGGGGTCAGATCGCTATGGGCGACACGGTGAACTTCTGCGTGCCCACCGGCAATTTCGGCGATATTTTGGCCGGCTGGCTGGCAAAGCAGCTGGGTCTGCCCGTGGGCAAACTGGTCTGCGCCTCCAACGCCAACAATGTGCTTACCGATTTTATCGAAAGCGGTACATATGACCGCCGCCGTCCCCTCCACAAAACCGACTCGCCCTCCATGGACATTTTGGTCTCCTCCAATTTGGAGAGACTGCTATACTTCCTCTCCGGGGATACGGCGCTGGTGGCAAAGTTGATGCAGGAGCTGAACACCAACGGCTTCTACACCGTGCCCGAAAGCCTGAAGCAGGCCATTTCCAGGGAGTTTTGGGCCGGCTACTGCGACGATGAAAAGGCTAAGCAGACCATCCGGGAGGTATTTAACAATTACCACTATCTCTGCGACACCCACACCGCTACCGGCTGGGCAGTTGCGGAAGATTATGTAAACCATACCGGCGACAACCGTCCCATGGTGGTTTTGTCCACCGCGTCTGCCTATAAGTTCCCGGCCGCGGTGCTGGCGGCCCTGGAAACGGCAGAGGATATGGACGAGTTTGCCCAGATGGACCGGCTGCAGAGCCTGACCGGCTCTCCCATTCCGGAGAATCTGTCCGGCTTGCAGGAAAAGAAGGAACTGCACACCGGTGTGATCGAAAAGAATGCCATGATGGACTTCGTTATGGCCCTGTAAGGAGAACACTATGAATCCTGTCACCATCCGCGTACCTGCCACGACGGCCAATCTCGGCCCCGGTTTTGATGCCTTTGGCTGCGCATTGAAATTATATACGGATGTCACCTTTGAGGAGACGGAAAAGGGCCTCGAGATCACCGGCTGCGACGAGGCATTCACCGGCCCGGACAACCTGGCCTATGTGTCCTACTGCGCCGTGCTGGCTTCTCTCAGCGAGGAGGTCAAGGGCGTAAAGATCCACATTGATTCCAACATTCCCATCTGCCGGGGTCTCGGCTCCTCCGCCGCGTTGCTGGTGGCAGGCGCTATGGGCGCCAATGTCCTGCGGGGCAACCGATTGTCCACCCAGGGACTGCTGAACATCACCAATGCCATGGAGGGTCACCCGGACAACCTGGCGCCGGCCTTCTTCGGCGGTCTGACCGCTTCCATGGTGGATAACGGCCTGCCGGTGACCGTGAGCTTCCCTCTGCACCCCGAGTGGGAGTTCTTGGCTCTGGTGCCGGACTTTGATTTGCCCACCGTCAAGGCAAGAGCGGTGTTGCCCAACCAAGTGGGCAGGGAGGACGCCATCTATAATATCGCCCACGGCGCGTTGGTGCTGAAGGCTTTGGAACTGGGGGACGAAAAGCTCCTGCGCAACGCCATGCAGGATAAGCTGCACCAGCCCTACCGCAAGCACATGATCGCCGATTACGAGGCCATCGAGGGCTTGGCCCGCACCTCCGGCGCTGCCTTCTGTCTCAGCGGCGCAGGCCCGACGCTCCTGTGCATCACCCGGGATAAGACCCTCAAGGAAAAGCTTGAGAAAAAGCTGCCCGCCATCACCCAAAGCAGCTGGCAGATTATGCCTTTGCATGTGGAGTTTGAGGGCGCAAAGGTATTATAAAATAAAGAAACGCGGGAGATCATCGGATCTCCCGCGTTTTGCTTATTCGTCGGTTTCTTTCTTGCCTTGAGGCTTTTCGTACTCGTTTTCCCGGATGCCGGGGTAATGCTTGTCCAGATATTCCTCACGGTAGGGGTTGACGCCGGTAGAGGGCGCTTCCGGCTGGTTGGGCAGCAGCCAGCTCTTCTTTTTATAGTAGGGATTCTGGAAGGTCTGTTCGATTCTTCCGGCTTTTTCCAGAATGTCGTTGCAGGCACGGATGCAGCCTCTTGCGCCGCAGATGGCGAAGTAGCCGGTGTGCTCGATGATGTAGTTATAGTAGTCCATGACCGCGTGAGTGCCGGGCTTGCGACCCCATTTTGCGCCGGCTACGGAATAGGCCAGGATGTAGGCCTCCTCCTCGGTCATCTGGGAGTTGCGGACATCAAATGCCATATTGGGGAATTCCTTTTTAAGGAAGGGGGAGCATTCGTTGTTGAGTCCGTGGTGGGAGAGGGTGCAGCGACCCATTTGCACGTCGCCGTACCAGATCTTCTTTTCGCCGAAATCCACAGTGATGCGGGCGCTTTCGTCCTTGGGATCGGGGATTGCGCCGCCGGGACAGGTGCGGGTACAGACACCGCAGTGCATACAGATCGTGCCGGTGTCCAGAATGGGATCGGGCTCTAGCTCCGCATCGGTGAAGATCAGACCCAGACGCACCCGGGGACCGTATTTCTTGGTCAGAAATACCTTGGACCAGCCGATCTCGCCCAGACCGCAGCCTGCGGCGATCACACGGATGCTGCACACCACATCGGGGGGCACTTTGCCCTCGGCGACCGGCTTACGGGTCGTGCCGTTGCCCTCGGGAACGGCGGGGTAGTGGGCAACTGCCTCATAGCCGCAGTCCTCGATAAAGCAGCTGAGCTGGTAGGTCTTGATGGGACGGAAGAATGCGTTCAGCTTATTGTAAGTATAGAAGGTGTAATTGTGCCAGTGCGTACCCTCCTCAATGCCCCGGTTTGCGCCCCGGGGAATGGGCATGGCAATGGCGATCACCGACTTTGCCTTGGGGAAATAGGTCAGAGGACTCATGAGCACAGGGGCGTTTTTGAACCGCTCGATATTGCCGATGGCAATACAATCAATGCCCAGTTCCCTTGCCTTCTCCTTTAAGATTTGAGAGGTCAGCTTCATTTCTGATGTCCTCTCTTTCCGGTTTTTGAAAATACACCGCCCAGAACGTTTGCCTGCTCCTCGGAGCGGTCCAGAGCGCCCTTGTCACCGCCGATGCTCCATACCTCGCTGGTACGGAAGGGGTTTTCGAAGGTGTTGGTCAGCGCGCCACGCTCCTCCAGCGCGCACATACAGCTGCGGTTACACAGAGCAGCCACACGGTCGGGAGCGGAGGTGGCGGAGAAACGGTTGGCAACTGCGCCGTTCTGGCAGTAGCGGCACTTGTTGTAGTCGATCTTGCCCACGGTAAAGACCTTGCCGCAAATTTTGATCTCCTCGGTCTCTTCCTTGCTGATGGCGCCCAAAGGACAGGCATCGGCGCACTTACGGCAGCCGTCGCAGATATTTTCCTCCAACAGAGGAGTGCTCTCCAGCTCGGCGTCGGTGATGATCATGTGGAAGCGCTGACGGGAGCCGAACTCCTTGGAGAAGGGAATGCGGTTATAGGAAATGGTGCACAGACCGCAGGCTACGGCTGCGTAGTCAAAATCCGGATACACATTGGGAGCGGGACGACCCTCTGCAACAGGTACGCCGGAGGGGTCCAGGTCACAGGGGTTGGGGAAAAGGGGAACGGCCTCGAAGCCGTTGCTTTCGATAAAATTGGTCAGATTGTAGGCAGACAGAGCCAGGAATTCGTCTTCCAGCCAGTTCTTGCCGAACAGGGCGTAGTCACCGAAATTGGTGCCTTCCTCCACACCTCTGAGAGATCCGCGGCAAATGCGCTTGCCCAGCAGGATAACGGTCTTGCCCTCGGGGAAGATGGAGAAGGGGTTGTGGGCGGCATCCACGCCGTCAAAGCGGTCCCGGGACGCAAAGCCCAGCAGGTCGATGCCATCCTTTTTGGCAAATTCCTGGATTTTTGTTTTGAGTGCTTGCATATTTAAGAGCCTCCTTGATTTTTCTTTTGTCAGATAGTGCAATCATACTCCCTGAAATCCCGAAAGAAAACGCACATATCAACCCGAAAGGTGGATTTTTCACCGTTGAAATATCCAAGAAGTTCGGTTATAATGGAATCGAGGTGGACAAAATGTTATTTGAGGGCAATAATCCCATTACAGATATCGTGAGTGTGGAGCAGCTAAGCTGGGGTGGGGGTACATTCCAGGTGGCACCCCGGGACTATGCCGGACTTGCCTTTCGCACCAAGGGCACGGCAATGGTCACGGTGGATGGACGGGAATATTATGTAAACCCAAATGAGGTGCTCTATATGCCCCAAAACCTGGCCTACCGGGCAAAATATACGGATACGGAGCTGCTGGTCATTCATTTTAAGACTCTGGGGGATGACCGGTCGCCGGAGGTCTATGGGTTGGAGGACACGGCGCAGCTGTATCAGGCATTCTTACGGGCCCATTCTCTGTGGGAGCATAAGGCTGAGGGTTATTTCGTATACATCCTGTCTGAAATTTACCGGATTTTGGGTCTGATCGGCGAAAAGGAGTCCAAGACCAATCTGCCGTCCTGTTTTTTGGAGGCGATCTCCTATATCCATTCCCATTTTAAGGAGAACAATCTTTCTGTGGAAGCCATCTGCCACAGCGCAGGCATTGGGCAGACCAGCTTCCGGCTGCTGTTCCAGAAGCATTATGGCAAGACCCCTGTGGAATATATCACCGATCTGCGCCTTGCCTATGCCCGCAACCTGATCGCCAGCGGCGGGACGGTGGAGTGGGCGGCGTACGAGTCCGGTTTCAACGATCCGAAGTATTTCGCCCGGACGGTGAAGAAGCATTTGGGCTGCACTCCCCGGCAGTTGCGTTTATATGGTAAATAACAGAGGAAAACCGGATAAAAAGTTGGAAAAAGCCCTTGACTTTTGGTTTCTTATCTGCTAAAATGGACGAGCCGCATTGAAAAGGCTTAAGTTGGTGCGCCCAAATGCACCCGCCTCAAAAGCGAGTCTACACAAAACAAAGTAGGTGAAAAAGAAATGAAAGCAGTTATCGTGACCGGTGGTAAGCAGTATACCGTCTCCGAAGGTGATGTCCTGTACATCGAGAAGCTGGATGTGGAAGCTGAGGCTACCGTAAAGTTCGACCAGGTCCTGGCTATTCTGGACGGCGAGAACTCCAAGATCGGTGCTCCCGTTGTTGAGGGCGCTGTCGTGGAGGCTAAAGCTATCAAGAACGGCAAGGCTAAGAAGATCATCGTCTTCAAGTACAAGGCCAAGAAGAACGAAAAGAAGAAGCAGGGCCATCGTCAGCCCTACACCAAGGTGGAAATCACCAAGATCGCACTGTAATTATGACCAGATGCGAGTTTTTTAGAGAGAATGAGAGAATCACAGGATTCTCGATTTCCGGACACAGCGGCTATGCCGAGGCCGGACAGGATATCGTCTGCGCCGCCGTCTCCGCTGTAGTCACCATGGCTGAGGCCACCATCAATGATGTGTGCGGCGCCAAGGCCAAGGTTCGGGTCAAGGAAGAGGACGCCCGCGTCACTCTGACCCTCCCCGCATCCTGCGAAGAGGAAGAGGCAATTCAGGCAGTACTTGCCGGTATGATGCTCACTCTGTGCGACATGCGGGAGCAGTATCCAGATTATATCGAAGTTTTGGAAAGATAACACCATGCTGAAGATTGGTATTCAGTTCTTCGCTCACCATAAGGGCGGCGGTTCTACCAAGAACGGTCGTGATTCCGAGGCAAAGCGCCTGGGCGTGAAGCGTGCTGACGGTCAGTTCGTTCTGGCCGGCAATATCCTGGTTCGCCAGAGAGGCACTCACATTCATCCCGGTGTCAATGTCGGTATTGGCAGCGATGACACCCTGTTCGCTCTGGTTGACGGCACTGTCCGTTTCGAGCGCAAGGGCAAGGATCGCCGTCAGTGCTCCGTGTACGCTGCTGAGCAGTAATCACGAATCACGCATAGCTTCTTACGGGCTGCTGCAAACTAATGCAGCAGCCCTTTTTCCTTGTATTGCGATCCATCTCTGCTCACGGGAGCCGGGATCGATGACAGTATAAGCCATTCCCAATGCTATGGAGGATGTTTTATGGAAATGTTTGTAGACAAGGTCCGCATTACCGTCTGCGGCGGCCGCGGCGGTGACGGTGCGGTGGCCTTCCATCGGGAAAAATATGTGGCAGCGGGCGGACCGGACGGCGGTGACGGCGGTCACGGCGGCAGCGTCATTCTTCGTGTAAACGACAATCTGTCCACATTGCTGGATTTTCGGTATAAGCGCAAGTATGCTGCACAGGCCGGTCAGAACGGCCAGGGCCGGAATATGAGCGGCAAGCGGGGGGAGCCTCTTGTGATCCAGGTGCCTCGAGGCACGGTGGTCCGGGATGCCGAGACCAATCAGATCATCGTGGATATGTCCACCGGCGAGGATTTCGTCATCGCCAAAGGCGGCCGCGGTGGCTGGGGCAACGGCCATTATGCCACCCCCACCCGTCAGGTACCCCGGTTTGCCAAGGCCGGTCTTGCCGGCCAGGAGCGGGATGTGATCATGGAACTGAAGCTGTTGGCGGATGTGGGCCTTGTGGGCTTCCCCAATGTGGGCAAATCCACGCTGCTCTCCGTCACCTCCAACGCCCGTCCCAAGATCGCCAACTATCACTTTACCACTCTGTATCCCAACTTGGGCGTTATTTATGTGGATGAGGGCGTGTCCTTTGTTATGGCGGACATCCCCGGCATCATTGAGGGCGCTGCCGACGGCGCGGGTCTGGGACACGATTTCCTGCGGCACATCGACAGATGCCGGCTGCTGGTCCATGTGGTGGATGTATCCGGCAGCGAGGACCGGGATCCGGTGGAGGATTTTGACGCCATCTGCGAGGAACTGAAAAACTACTCTGTGGATCTTTCCAACCGGCCTATGATCGTGGCGGCTAACAAGTGCGATCTGCTGATGCCGGAGTCTGACAACCTGGAGCGCCTGCGCAAGCATGTGGAGGCGGCAGGCTGCGAGCTTTACGAGATCTCTGCAGGCACTACCCAGGGCACGAAGCAGCTGATGCGGACCGTGGCGGAGAAGCTGCGCACCCTGCCCCCGGTCACCATTTATGAGCCGGAGTATGTGGCCCCTGTTATGGAGGCTGGCGATCCCAACAACCTGGAGATCGAACACCTGGGCAGCACCTGGCTGATCACCGGCACCTGGCTGGAGCGGCTCATTATGAACATCAACTTCGACGACTATGAGTCCCGGAACTACTTCGACACCCAGCTGCACAAATGCGGCCTGTTCAAACGGCTGGAGGAAATGGGCATTCAGGACGGCGACACCGTTGATATCTACGATTTCCAGTTTGAATATCAGAGATAATCTTGCTAATTTGGCGCAAATCTTATATAATAACAGCATTACAAGGTGTAATGCTGTTATTTTTATTGACAGGAGAGACAGGGTATGGATTTTAAGGTGTTGGCCGTGGGCGATGTGGTAGGCAATCCGGGTATGGAGCGCATTCGCCGCAGCCTGCGATGGCTGAGAAAAGAGACTGCCGCAGATTTCGTGGTGGTCAACGGGGAAAACGCCAGCGTGGTGGGCATCACGCCCCAGCAGTGCGAGGACATTTTCGACGCCGGCGCAGATGTGATCACCATGGGCAACCATACCTTCGGTAAGCGGGAGATCGTGGATTATATGGACGACTGCTCCCGGATCCTCCGGCCTGCCAATTACGCACCACAGACCCCGGGAAGAGGCTATGGTGTCTTTGACACCCGGTTCGGCCCGGTGGCGGTGATCGACCTCATTGGCCGGTGCAATATGGACTATGCCCCGGACAATCCGTTTTTGCAGGTGGAGAAGATTTTGAAAGAACTGGATACCAAACTGGTATTTGTGGAGATGCACGCGGAGGCAACCTCAGAAAAACTGGCTATGGGCTATATGCTGGACGGCCGTGTCAGCGCCCTTTGGGGCACCCATACCCATGTGCCTACCAGCGACGCCCAGGTGCTGCCTAAGGGCACGGGTTATGTGACAGATTTGGGCATGACCGGCCCGAAACACTCCGTATTGGGCATTCGGCCGGATCTGTCCATTGCCAAGTTCCGGGGGGATCTGACCTCCCGCTACCAGTGGGCAGAGGGTCCCACGAAGCTGGAGGCCTGCCTGTTTACCATTGACAGCCTCACCGGATTGTGCCGGAAGGCAGAAAGGGTGGATTGCTACGATGAAGATTTTGCACGCCGCTGACTGGCATCTGGACTCCCCGCTGCAAGGCTACGGAGATAGTCTGCGGCAGGCGCTGGCGGCTGTTCCTGGGCAGATCTTTGAGATTTGCAAGGAGGAAGGCTGCGATATCGTCCTTTTGTCCGGCGATCTTTTCGACGGGGCATACACCGCCCGGTCGTATCAGGACCTGTACACGGTGCTCAACGCCCTGGGCGTGCCGGTGTTTATCTGCTCCGGCAACCACGATTACTGCGATCCGGACAGCCCCTGGATGAAGGAACTGTGGCCGGAGAATGTGCATATTTTTAAGACCAACCGCATTGAGTCCGTGGCGATCCCGCAGCTGGATTGCCGGGTCTACGGCGCGGGTTTTGAGACCATGGACTGCCCACCGCTGCTGGAAGGCTTCCGGGCAGATTGCGAGGAAAAATACGCCATCGGTGTGTTTCACGGGGATACCACACAAATCGGCTCCCCCTACAACCCCATCACAAAGGCGCAGGTGCAGATGTCCAATCTGGACTACCTGGCGCTGGGGCATATCCACAAGGCAGACAGTTTTATCGCCGGAAAAACCCTGTGCGCCTGGCCCGGCTGCCCAATGGGCAAAGGATTTGACGAGACCGGGGAGAAGGGCGTGTACATCGTCACGCTGACAGACAAGGCTTCTTTGCAGTTTAGGCCTTTGCAGACGGTCCGTTTCTATGATCTGCTCGCCCGGCCCGAGGAGCTTTCCGGGGTGCTGCCCCCGGTGAAGGATGAAAATTACTACCGCGTCACCCTCACGGGCGGCTGCGATGCGCCGGACCTGGCAGCGCTGCAGGCGGAATACAAGCATCTGCCCAATCTGATTTTCCGGGACAAGACCACCCGTCCGCTGGATGTGTGGGGAAGCCTGGGAGAGGACAGCTTTGAGGGCGTGTACTTTGGCCTGCTCCGGCAGGCTATGGAGGATGCCGGCGAGGAGGAAAAGCAGGATATCTATCTTGCCGCCCAAATCTCCCGGCAGCTGCTGGAGGGACAGGAGGTGATCCTGCCGTGAAGATCTATTCCATGACAGCCACCTTTGGCAAGCTCTCCCGGCAGACACTGACATTAGAGCCGGGTCTGAATGTGATCGAAGCCCCCAACGAGTGGGGCAAGAGCACCTGGTGCGCCTTTTTGATGGCGATGCTCTACGGCATCGATACCGCATCCCGTTCCAAGGCCGGCTTTCTTGCGGATAAGGAGCATTACGCCCCCTGGTCCGGAGAGCCGATGTCCGGCAGTATGGATATCTGCTGGAACGGTCGGGACATTACCATCCAGCGCCAGAGTAAGGGCCGCATTCCTATGGGTGAGGTGAAAGCCTTTGAGACCCATACCGGCATCCCCGTGCCGGAGCTGTCTGTGGCAGCGCCCGGTCAGGTGCTGCTGGGGGTGGAGCGGAGCGTATTTGCCAGAACCGGGTTCTTGAAGCTGGCGGAAATGCCGGTGACTGAGGACGAATCTCTCCGCCGCCGGCTCAATGAGCTGGTGACTACCGGCGATGAGAGCGGGGCATCTGACGACCTTGCCCAAAAATTGCGGGATCTGAAGAACAAGTGCCGCTTTAACAAAAAGGGTCTGCTGCCGGAACTGGAGGCAAAGCAGGCGGAGCTGGACAAGAAGCTGCAGCAGCTGCAGGCGCTGCAGCACCAAATTGCCGCAATTTCCCAGCGTCAGCAGGAGCTGCAGACGCAGGAGGAGCTACTTGAGAATCATCGGCAGGCGCTGGCCTATCAGGAACACCAGCAGTATGCCCAGCGGCTGGCTGCCGCCCAGGTAAACCGGGACGCCGCTGCCCAGGCCTTGGCTTTGGCAGAGGATGCCTGCAGGGATATTGCTGCGCCGGAGCTTCTTCGACAGGCGCAGACGGAGCTGCGGCAGCTGCGGGAGAACCGGGATGCCCTGCATACCAAGGCGCAATTGCTGCCGCCGCTGCCGCAAGCGCCGGTGTGTCCTGACGCCTTTCGGGGAAGAGATCCGGAGGCGGCGGTGCGGGAGGCCGGCGAGGACAGCCGGGCATGGACACAGCTGAACAAGAAAGAGCCGATGCTCTTTATTTTGGGCGCTGTGTGTCTTCTGCTTGGCGCGGTTTTGGCCGCATTTTTGACAATGCCACTGCTGATCGCAGCGGGAGTGCTGGCGCTGGGCGGTGTGATCTTGCTGATCGCCGGCGGACAAAAGCAGAAGCGCCGCAAGGCAGAAATCAGCCGTTTGACGGGAAAATACCGGGGCATTCCTGCGGGTCAGTGGGAGAAGGCGGCGCAGGAGTATGCCGCGGCTCAACTACAGTACAATGAAACCCTTGCTGAGCGTCAGCAGGAGTTGGCGGATATCAACTGCCTGCTGGAGGAAAATACCGCAGCTATGGCAGAACGCACCGGCGGTATGAGCGCGGCGCAATTTGAAGAGGATTGCCGGCAAAAGCTGGAGAAGCACGATCACCTGGAGCAGCAGCGCAGGCTGCTTCACCAGGCTGACGATGTGCTCCAGGCTCTCTACGGGGCAGGCAAGCAGGTCTTGCCCCCTGAAAAACCGGATGATTTGACCTATTCCCGCCAGGAGACGGAGAAGCTGCTTGCCGAAAGCACCTACGAGGGCCAGTGGCTCCATCAGCAGCTGGGACAGTGCCAGGGACAGATGGAAGCCCTGGGGCAGGAGGAGAGTCTGCAGACCCAGCGTCAGCAGATCACCGGCAGGATCACACAGCTGGAAACCTATTACAGGGCGCTGAATCTGGCCCAGGAGACCCTCCAAAAGGCCACCCAGGAGCTGCAGCGGCGGTTTGCACCCCGGATTTCCCAGCGGGCGCAAGAACTTTTTGCCCGGCTCACCGGCCAGCGGTATCAGCGGCTGAGCCTGTGCCAGGATCTGTCTGTGGAGGCAGGCGCGCAGGATGAAAATACCCTGCGGAGTACTCTTTGGCGCAGCGACGGCACGGTGGATCAGCTGTATCTTGCCCTGCGTTTGGCGGTGGCGGAGGAGCTGACGCCGGAAGCGCCTTTGGTATTGGACGATGCCCTGGTGCGCTTTGATGATATTCGTTTGGCTGCCGCGCTGAAGATCCTGCGGGAGGAATCGGAGCAGAAGCAGGTGATTTTGTTCACCTGTCAGAGTCGGGAGCAGGACTTGTGCTCCCCAAAGGAGGAAACCGTATGAAGAAAATTGAAACGACCCTTGCGCCGGCGGCAATCGGCCCCTACAGCCAGGGATACTGTGTAAACGGCTTTGTGTACACCTCCGGTCAGATCCCTGTGGATACTGCCACCGGGGAGATCCCCGAGGGCATTGGGGCCCAGGCCCATCAGAGCTGCAAGAATGTGGGCGCGATCCTGGCAGCTGCCGGCGTGGACTTTGCGAAGGTCTTCAAAACCACCTGCTTTTTGGCAGATATGGGAGATTTTGCAGAGTTCAACCGGGTGTATGAAGAATACTTTGTGTCCAAGCCTGCCCGCAGCTGCGTGGCGGTGAAGACGCTGCCCAAGGGCGTTCTGTGCGAAATTGAAGCCATCGCCGCGGAATAATCTGACAAAGTTTACATAGGTATATTAAAAGGAGTGAAGTATATGCAGCTACGGGAAGTGACATATCTGGCAGTGGCGCTGCGGCTTTTGGCTGCGGTGCTGATCGGCGGACTCCTGGGTCTGGAACGGGGCATGAAAAAGCGACCGGCCGGTCTGCGGACCTATATGCTGGTGTGCGCCGGCGCATGCCTGATCATGCTGACAAACCAGTTTATTTTCCAGGTTTACGGCACCGGTGATCCGGTGCGAATGGGCGCGCAGGTGGTCAGCGGCATCGGCTTTTTGGGCGCGGGCACCATCGTGGTCACCCGGCGGAATCAGATCAAGGGTCTGACTACCGCAGCCGGCCTTTGGGCTGCTGCCGGCGTGGGCCTTGCCCTGGGCATTGGTTTTTATGAGGGCGCCATCGTTGGCGCGCTGGCGGTATTTGTGGTGGTCACGCTGCTGCAGAGAATGGACAGCAATATGCACCGCAGAAGCAAACAGGTGGAAGCCTACATAGAGCTCTCTTCCCACATCACATTGGGGGATTTCCTCCGGAGTGTGCGGGAAAGCGGCATTGAGATCTACAATGTCCAGCGGGAGCAGGGCGCCGACAGTGATACAGGCAATCGGGCCTATATTGCCACCTTGAAAGTGAAAAAGCGCAGCAGCCACGACGAGATCCTGGAGACCGTGCAAAGCATTGACGGTGTATCCTACTTGGAAGAACTGTAAAAAAACGCCCCTGTCAAAGACAGGGGCGTGTTTGCGTCTAATTGAGGGGTGGCCGGATATAGCGCTCGTGGGAAACGGAGGCCGGCCGGGCATACACGCCGGACACAAGGCCCAGCATTGCGTACAGGGAGACGATGGAGGTAGCGCCGTAGCTGATGAAGGGCAGGGTCAGACCGATGACCGGCGCGACGCCGATGCACATACCCACATTGATGATGGTTTGGAACATCAGCACCGCCGCAGCGCCGAAGCAGATCAGCCGTCGGGCATATTCCTGACTGCGGATGCCAACCCAAATGCACCGGGCAATGATCAGCCCCAGAAGTATCAGCACCAGCGCGCAGCCTACAAACCCCAGCTCCTCGCCAAGGGCGGAGAAGATAAAGTCCGTATGCTGACCGGTGAGGACACCGTTTTGGGTGCGGTGGCCGTTGAAGAGGCCTTGTCCGGTCATACCGCCGCCGGTGAGGGAGCGGAGACTCTCGCTGCTATGATACAGAGGACCGGTTTTGTCGGGGTCCAGGGCGGGATTCCACAAAACCTCGATACGCAGACGCTGGTATTCGCCCAGCATCGACCAGATCACAGGCGACAGAAGGGCCACGCCGCCAATCGCTGCGGCAAACCACAGCAGATTCACGCCGCCGGCAAAGGCCATTACAGCGAAGATAGCAACATAGATCAGCGAAACGCCAAGATCGTCGGAAAGGGCCATATTCAGAATAAACAGCAGTCCCAAGTGGAACGCCATATGGAACACGGCTTTGAAGGAAGAGATTTTCTCTTTATGGGCGTTCATGACCGAGGCCATGATCAGAATGTAGGTGATTTTACAGATCTCAGCCACCTGAATGTTAAAGGGCAGGCCGGGAAGGTTGATCCAGCTTTTGTTGCCGCCGATCTCTTCGCCGAAGGGAATCAGCAGACCCAGCATAAAGATGTTTATGACCGTCAGGATCGTACGGTGCTCCATAAACTTCTCCGCGTCCACGGTGGAGAACAGGGCGTAGGCCAAAATGCCGATGGCCGCGCCTGCCAGCTGCATGCCGATGTAGCGGAAGGAGTGCAGATAGTTGGTGGCGCTGGCAATGATCAGACAGCCAAAGGCTGTGGTCACAAGGCACAGAAGCAAAAGAATCCAGTCGCCTTGACGAATGGATTTTGTCAAGTGCTGCAAATAGCGCTTCATCGGCTCACCTCCCTAAGTGGTATCAGTATAGCATTTTTTTCGGCAAAAGTAAAGGACTTACAGAACACCAAAGATCGCGGACAGGCAGATCATGCTGACCACGGACACGATGATGGATACAGAGTTGGCGCAGGCTGCTATGGCGGGGTTGCCGCCGGCACTGGGGGTGAGGGCAGTTGCCACCATGCCCACCGGCGCAAAGCCTGTAATGGCAATGGCCTGCCGGATCTCCAGGGGCAGGGGCAGGAGGAAATAGGATGTCAGCGCCACGGCTGCCGCGACGGAAAGCCGTACGGCAATGATTCCGGCTACCTCCTTGAACAGGGACTTTTCAATGTTTAAGTCCAGCATCATACCTACCATCAGCATAGCCAAAAAGGCGTTGGCATTGGCCATAGGCGTGACAAAGGTGACCACCGGGTCGGGGATGGGAACGGAAAAGAGTGTCAGCACCAGCAAAGTCATATAGGACACAAAGGGGACAGAGGTGAGCAAGGTTTTGGCGATGCGCTTGAAGTTCAGCCCCTTGGTCTTGTCCAGAATGTTCAGGGAAATGGCGTAGCTGGTGCCGTTGCACATCAGGGCGTTGCCCAAGTCAAACAGGCAGGTGCCTACCAGCGCTCCGGGGGACAGAAAGCTTTGCACAAAGGGCATGGCGAAGGCGCCGATATTATAGCAGGGCGTGCAGTTCAACCACACGGCCCGGGTGGAGCGGGGCTGCTTGCGGCTGAGGAAAAAACCGAGGATCAGCAGCAGGCAGTTGGCGCCGAATCCCATACAGGTTGCAAGGAGCAGGGAAAAGTCCGGCTGATAGGCGGCAAAACTCACGATGGCCGCGCAGGGCATTGTGATGTTCAGCACCATTTTCACCGGGATCTTATAATCCAAAGGGCCAAAAAAGTGTTTCCTTTTGAGAAAATAGCCCAGCGCGATCAAGAAAACGAAGCAGCCGGATTTCAGCAGGATATTGCCCATAATCAGTACCTTCTTTTTGAAAAGATAAGGCGCGCCGGCTTGCGGCGCGCCTTGATAGCAGTAAGGTTATGCCAGATAGATCGCTTTGCAGGCCAGCATGGTCATATAGCAATCCAGCTTGCTGACCAGTTCCATAGGCGCGTGCATGCTCAGAACGGGCACGCCGGCGTCCACGGTGACGATGTTCCGGTTGGCCATATAGGCAGCCACAGTACCGCCGCCGCCCTGATCCACCTTGCCCAGAGTCGCGATCTGCCACAGGACATTTGCGTTGTCCAGCGTGGTGCGGACATGGCCCATGGCCTCGGCGGAGGCGTCGGATGCGCCGGACTTGCCCCGGGAACCGGTATACTTGAAAATAGCGATGCCGTAGTTGAGCTTACTGTTGTTCCGGCGGTCGCTGACCTCGGCAAAGTTGGGGTCAAAGGCGTTGGACACGTCGGCAGACAGGCAGAAGGAGTTGGCAAAGCACTCTCTCAGCTTTACGCCCTGGGTGTCGCACAGCATCTCCATAAAGTACTCAAAGGCGTCGCTCTGCATACCGGAAATGCCCACAGAGCCGATCTCTTCCTTGTCGGCCAGAATGCAGACGGCGGTGGGCTTGGGAGTACCCATGGTCAGCAGGGGCTCGATCTCGGCAAAGGCGCAGACACGGTCGTCATGGCCGTAGGCGCCCAGCAGGCTGCGGTCCAGGCCTACCTCCCGGCACTTACCGGCGGGGACCATCGTCAGTTCCGCAGACAGGAAGTCGGACTCAATGAGACCGTACTTTTCGTTCAGCAGCTTCATAATATGCAGCTTCACCAGATCGCTGCCTTCGCCGCTGAGGGGCTCGGAGCCCAGGATCACATTCAGCTGCTCGCCCTCGATGACCTTGGCGGCAGTCTTCTGCAGCTGGTCGGCAGACAGGTGGGTCAGCAGATCGGAAACGCAGAAGATGGGGTCGCTGTCATCCTCGCCGATGGTGACGGTGATCACGCTGCCATCCTTGCGGTAAACGACGCCGTGGATGGCCAGGGGAATGGTGGCCCACTGATACTTCTTGATGCCGCCGTAGTAGTGGGTCTTGAAATAGGCGATCTCAGAATCTTCGTACAGAGGGTTGGGCTTCAGATCCATACGGGGGGAGTCCACATGGGCGGCGCAGATATTGGCGCCCTTGGCAAGGCTCTCGCTGCCAATCACAGCCAACAGGATGCTCTTATCCCGGTTGTTGTAGTAGACCTTATCACCGGGCTTGACGGACATACCGGGGGCCATAGCCTTGAAGCCATTGGCTTCAGCGGTGGCCACTGCCCAGGCGGTCGCCTCCCGCTCGGTTTTGCAGGCATCGATGAAAGCGGTGTAGCGCTTGCAGTAGTCTTCCATTTCGGCTCTCTGCTGAGCGGTGAGATCGGCATAGCCGTTCTTGGGGGCAAAGAGCAGGTTCTTTCTCAGTTCTTCCATAGTATTTCTCCTTTACGGGTTTTCTTTTATTATAAGCAGGTCGGTGAAAAACGCAAGGCATTTGGCAAGAAAATCTTCCTGGGTGCTGGTGTTTTCCAAGACAAAGGTGCATTTTTCCCGGAAGTAGCTTTCCGGTTTTTGGGCATCAATGCGCGCTTTTGCTTCATCAGAAGACAGGCCGTCCCGCAGCATCAGCCGCCGGATCCGGTCCTCCAGAGGGGCGGTGACGGCGACGGTCGCATGGCAAAGCTTTGCAAGACCGCCGTCAAAAAGCTCAATGGCGTCAATAGCGGTCACACCGGGAACGGGGGATATCTCATCCAGTACCGCCTTTTTCACCGCCTTATGGGTGATGCGGTTCAGATCCAGCAGAGCCTGCTGGTGAGAAAAAACAATAGCGGCCAGTTTTTTGCGGTTTAGACCTGCGGGTTCCACCACACCGGGGAAACGGTTTTCAATGGCCCTCAGAAGATCTTTGTCCCTTTCCAGCAGCCGGTGGTACACTTCGTCACAGTCGATCACCTGACCGCCCAACTCCCGGATGGCATTCAGAGCGGTGGTTTTGCCGCAGCCGGTGCCACCGGTGATGCCGATGATAAAGGGTTGTTTACGGGGATTTACCCGGCAGAAGCCGGCGGCTTTTTCCAGCCGGTTCTGCACCGCAAGAGTCTTTCCCACGCCTGCAGGGCAACGGGCAAAGACCGTGCCGATGGCGGGGTCGTCCAGCTTCCGCAATGCTGCGAAGAGACCGGCCAGCAGAGAATCGGGATCGTGCTTTCGGCCGTAGGCCAGGGGGGAGAAGGGAGCAAAGGCGTCCAGCTCCTCCTCAAAGCATAGCACCCGGTTGCCGGGCTGGAAATGGGCCTGCACATAGGACACCGCGGCGGGAAGATCCCCGTCCACGATCAAAACCCGGCAGGCGGGGGCGTAGTGCTTGTATTTCATACCCGGCGCTTTGACCACCGCATCGCCGCTGACTGTACCGGTGACGGCCTTGTCAATGACGATATCCCCTAAGATGGCGTGCATGGCTTCTATTGTGATGCCGCCGGGACGGAGCAGCCGAGGGCGCTCGTCGGTCAGGTCAATGATGGTGGATTCCACACCTACCCGGCAAGGACCGCCGTCCACGATAGCGGCGATCCGGCCGTTGTGATCGTGGAGCACATGCTGCGCGGTGGTGGTGGAGGGCTTGCCGGAAATGTTGGCAGAGGGCGCTGCAATGGGAACGCCAGCCAACCGGATAATCTGGCGGGTGGTGGCATTGTCCGGGCAGCGCACAGCGACCGTGGGCAGGCCGGCGGTGGTACACTTGGGCACGCAGTCTCTGGCGGGCAGCACCATGGTCAGCGGGCCGGGCCAAAAGGCTTCTGCCAAAGCGTAGGCCTCCGGAGGGATGCTGTGGCAGAACTTTTCCATATCTGCCGCATCGGCCACATGGAGGATCAGGGGGTTGTCCTGAGGGCGGCCCTTGGCCACAAAAATCCGGGCAACCGCCTCGGGATTCAGTCCGTCAGCGCCAAGACCGTATACGGTCTCCGTGGGGATGGCCACGAGAGAGCCTTCTTTGATGAGTTTTGCCGCAGTTTCCGCCGTGCCAGGCAGATCTGCAGGCAGCAGCAAGGTTTCCATAGGATTTCCTCCCGAAAATGGATAGGGGATCACAATCCCATATCCCGTAGTTGGGTGACGATTTCCATGTAAAAGTCGGCAATGGCCTGCCGATCTTCTTTGGGACCGTAGAGGGCAATGATCTGTAAATGATTCAACTCCCCGGGGATCGGCCCCTGATAAACGCCCCAATGGCTGGAAGCGGCAGACACCATACCGTCGGTGTCCTGCTCCCCGGAGCGACAGGAGAGTCGGTAGAACGGGTAAACAGGCCGAGCGTTTCGTTTGGATGCGGTGGAGGAGTAGCTCTGATAGTAGACCTCCGGGTGGTCGGGGGTGAGCCGGTTGAACTCGGCCATGGATTCGTCTGTCAGATCCCGGGCAGCGCCCAGAATGTCCGGTTTTTCATCCCGTCGCAGGCGGAAAAGACCGTTGAGCAATGCGCCGCAGGTATTGGCGACCCACCGGGGCGCCTTCAGAATGGTGGCGCTTAAGCGGGAGCCGTTGTGGGGCGTGGACAATGTGGTGAGGGAAGCGACCCGGGTATGCATCCCCAGCCGGGAGATCATATACCGGGCATCCAAACCGCCCTTGGAATGGGCGATGATGTTCACCTTTTCACAGCCCTCAGTCCGGCAAAAGGCCTCGATCTCCTGCTGCAGCTGCCGGGCATTGTTTTCAATATTGCCCACGCTGTCCTGTCCGGTCACATGCACCCGGACATTCTGCTTGCTCAAGACCTCCGGAATAATGCCAAAGGCTTTGGAAAAGCGGGTGTCCTTGGCCACCAGACCGTGGACCAGCACGACGGGGTATTTGGTATAGTTTTCCATATACGCCTCCTGCCAAAAGAACGGAAAGGAGCAGCTGCGTATGGCAGCTGCTCCGAAAGGGCTTTACATAATGGGCTGGTTAGCAGCTTCAATAATCTGAACGAACTTCTCGGGAACCAGGGAAGCGCCGCCGATCAGGCCGCCGTCGATGTCGGGCTGAGCCAGCAGCTCGTAAGCGTTCTTCTCGTTCATGCTGCCGCCGTACAGAATGGAGATAGCACGGGCGTTCTTGGAGGAGTACAGCTTGCGAACAACAGTGCGGATGCCCTCACAGACTTCCTGCGCCTGCTCGGGAGTAGCGGTCAGGCCAGTGCCGATGGCCCAGATGGGCTCGTAGGCGATAACCACCTTGCGGATCTTCTCTTCGGGCACATTCTGCAGACCCAGCTTGATCTGCATAGCAATGTGCTCAGCGGTGACGCCGCTGTTGCGCTGCTCCAGGGTCTCGCCGCAGCACATAATGGGAATCAGACCTGCTTCCAGAGCGGCCAGAACCTTTGCATTGACGGTTGCGTCGGTCTCACCGAACATCTCGCGGCGCTCGGAGTGGCCGAAGATGACATACTTACAGCCGGCATCTACCAGCATATCGGTGGCCAGCTCGCGGGTGAAAGCGCCCTTGGCCTCATAGTGGCAGTTCTCTGCGCCGATGCCTACGCGGGTCTCACGCATAGCACGGACAGCGGCGGGGATACATACGGAGGGGACACACAGCGCCACATCGCACCAGCGGCCCTTGGGCAGGATCGCCTTCAGCTGGGTCATAAACTCCTTGGTCTGGGAGGGGGTCTTGTTCATCTTCCAGTTGCCGGCAATGACGGTCTTACGATACTTTCTGTTCATAACTTACAGTCTCCTTATAGACACATCGGTAAAACGATGTTTGATTTCATAGTGAATCCGGCCGGGAATGACCCGGCCGGAATTGGGTCAAAAAGGTTTGCTGAGGGTAAGTCAGCGGATTTTTACTTATCTTCCAGGCAGGCAATACCGGGCAGCTCCAGGCCTTCCAGGAACTCCAGGGAAGCGCCGCCGCCGGTGGAAATGTGGGTGATAGCGTTTGCAAAGCCCAGCTGCTCGCAGGCCGCTGCGGAGTCGCCGCCGCCAACGATGGTGACAGCTTCGGAATCAGCCAGTGCCTGGGCAACAGCGATGGTGCCCTTTGCCAGGGTGGGGTTCTCAAAAACGCCCATGGGGCCGTTCCAAACAACGGTCTTGGCGGCCTTGGCGGCTGCGGCGAACTCGGCGCAGGCCTTGGGGCCGATGTCCAGACCCATCTGGTCAGCGGGAATGGCGGTGCAGTCTACATATGCAACGGGAATCTCTGCGTCGATGGGGGAGGGGAAGGAAGCGGCAACGGCAGTATCCACAGGCAGCAGCAGGTTCACGCCCTTAGCCTTGGCCTTGGCCATCATTTCCTTGCAGTAGTCCAGCTTCTCGTTGTCCACCAGGCTCTTGCCCACGCTGTAGCCCTGGGCAGCCAGGAAGGTATAAGCCATACCGCCGCCGATGATCAGGGTGTCGACCTTTTCCAGCAGGTTATTGATAACATTCAGCTTGTCGGAGACCTTAGCGCCGCCCAGGATCGCCACGAAGGGGCGCTCGGGGTTGGCCAGAGCCTTGCCCATGATGGAAACTTCCTTCTGGACCAGGTAGCCGGAAACGGCAGGCAGGTAGTCAGCCACGCCGGCGGTGGAGGAGTGAGCGCGGTGAGCAGTGCCGAACGCATCGTTGACAAAAATGTCGGCCATGGAAGCCAGGTCCTTGCTCAGCTCGGGATCGTTCTTGGTCTCGCCCTTGATGTAGCGGGTGTTCTCCAGCAGCATTACATCGCCGTCCTTCAGAGCGGCGGCCTTTGCCTTGGCGTCGTCACCGGCCACGTCGGCAGCCATAATGACTTCCTTGCCCAGCAGCTCGCTGTGGCGGGCGGCAACTACCTTCAGGCTCAACTCGGGCTTCCACTCGCCCTTGGGCTTGCCCATGTGGGAGCACAGGATCACCTTGGCGCCCTTGTTTACCAGGTATTCGATGGTGGGCAGAGCAGCCACGATCCGCTTGTCGGAAGTGATCTTGCCGTCCTTGGTGGGAACGTTGAAGTCGCAGCGGCACAGAACGCGCTTGCCGGCTACTTCGATGTCTTCAATAGACTTCTTGTTGTAGTTCATTGTTATTCCTCCATAATTGGTTATTTACGCATTTTTCCAAAGTCCTGCAGAAGGGGAAACTCCAGCTGCCGCAGGGCTTCAAATACGGTGATGGCCACCGCGTTGCTCAGGTTCAGGCTGCGGGCCTCCGGCCGCATGGGGATCCGGACGCAGCTTTCATAGTGCTCTTCCAGAAAAGCTTCGGGAAGCCCCTTGGTCTCCTTGCCGAAGAACAGGTAGCAGCCTTCCTGGAAAGCGGCCTCGGTGTAGCACCGGGGAGCTTTGGTAGAAAGACACCACATCTGACGCACATCGTTCTTGGCGAAGAAATCGTCGAGATTCTCGTAGTCCCGGACATCTACCAGATTCCAGTAGTCCAGTCCGGCCCGTTTCACGGCCTTTTCCGAAATGTCAAAACCCAGAGGGCGGATCAGGTGCAGGGTGCATCCGGTGGCGGCGCAGGTTCGGGCAATATTGCCACAATTTTGCGGGATTTCCGGCTCAACCAGCACGATATTCAGCATTTTTCCTCACCTCTGGCCATCCTTTTAAGGTCGCCAAATTATTGTATGATAAAAGGACCGTAAAATCAATGAAAAAATTGTAAAAAAATCAACTTTTCATAGAATACACATAAAAAGAGGGCTCTGTTTGTGTAATTTGGGGATTTTGCGCAAACGCAAAATCCTCAGGCAGGCAAAATGTCCGCAAAAAAGAACAGATGATTGACTTTTTGGCGTTTTTGTGAGAGAATAAACCAACGAAATTAACCAGTAAGGGGATCTTCAATATGATGCAATCCAGAACACATACCTGCGGAGAACTTCGTTTGGCAAATGCCGGGCAGAACGTCACCATCGTCGGCTGGATGGAGAACGTCCGGGAAGTGGGCGCCAACTTTGCTTTCGTGGTGCTCCGCGACTTTTACGGTACCACCCAGGTGGTCATCGAAAATGAAGAGATGATGAAGGCCATCAAGGGCCTGAACAAGGAGACTACCATCTCCGTCACCGGCGCTGTCCGGGGGCGGGAGAGCAAGAATCCCAAGCAGGCCACCGGCGAGATCGAGGTGGTTCCCACCGAGATCAAGGTGCTGGGCAAGTGCATTCACAACGCTCTGCCCTTTGAGATCAACAAGAGCCGGGACGCCGACGAGAATGTGAGACTTAAGTACCGCTATCTCGACCTGCGGAATCCCGCGGTAAAGAACAATATTATCCTCAGATGCCAGGTGGTGGCCGAGCTGCGCCGTCTGATGACGGAGAAGGGCTTCCTGGAGATCACCACCCCCATTCTGACCGCTTCCTCTCCCGAGGGCGCAAGAGACTTCCTGGTACCGGCCCGGAATCACCCCGGCAAGTTCTACGCGCTGCCTCAGGCGCCTCAGCAGTTCAAGCAGCTGCTGATGACCTCCGGTTTTGACCGGTATTTCCAGATCGCCCCCTGCTTCCGTGACGAGGACGCCCGGGCTGACCGGACTCCCGGTGAGTTCTATCAGCTGGATATGGAGATGGCATTCGCCTCCCAGAACGATGTGCTGACCACCCTGGAAGAGGTGCTGCTGCCTGTTTTCCAGAAGTTCGGTAAGTACGACCGGATCTCTTCCGCTCCCTTCCGGCATATTCCCTTCAACGAGGCTATGGAGCGCTACGGCTCCGACAAGCCTGACCTGCGTATTGACCTGGAGGTGCAGGATATTACCGCCGAGGTGCAGGGCTGCGGCTTCGGTCCTTTCGAGAACGCAACTGTCAAGGCCGTCGCCGTGGACAACTTTGCCGAGGGCCGCAAGTGGATCGACAAGCTGCTCATCGATGTGGAAGTGCAGACCGGCAATAAGGCCTGCTGGGTGAAGGTGGACGAAAACGGCCAGCTCACCGGCGGCGTCTCCAAGTTCCTTGTGGACTGCGCAGATGCTCTGAAGGCCAAGCTGGATCTGAAGCCCGGCAGCTTCGTCTGCATGGCAGCCGGCAAGAAGAGCGCCGCCCAGAAGACCGCAGGCGTGATTCGCACCATGATGGGCAAGCGGATCCCCGGCCACTTTGACGAGAACCAGTACGCCATGTGCTGGATCGTGGATTTCCCCATGTACGAGATGGGCGAGGAGTCCGGCGAACTGGAGTTCTGCCACAATCCCTTCTCCATGCCCCAGGGCGGCATGCAGGCGCTGCTGGATGCCGAGGGCAACACCGAGAAGCTGCTGGCCATCAATGCCGACCAGTATGACCTGGTGGTTAACGGCTACGAATCTGCCTCCGGCGCGGTCCGGAATCACGATCCTGAAATTATGGTCAAGGCCTTCCAGATGGTTGGTCTGGGCGAAGAGGATGTGAAGGCCAAGTTCCCCGCCATGTACAACGCCTTTACCTACGGCGCACCTCCCCACGCAGGCGCTGCCCCCGGCGTTGACCGTCTGGTGATGCTTCTCACCGGCGAGGAGTCCATCCGGGAAGTCATTACCTTCCCCCTGAACAAGACTGCCCAGGACCTGATGATGGACGCGCCCACCACCGTTTCCCAGAAGCAGCTGGACGATGTGCATATCGCCATTGCTATCAAGGAGTAATGAAACAAATGCAGCGCTGCGGAAGATCCGCAGCGCTGTTCTTTTTTGTCGGAGAGGTGCACTTATAATGGCGTGCAGAAATGTTTTGGTTCCAATGTAGGGGCGACCTGCGGTCGCCCGGGGGAAGTGGGAGCTTTGACGGAAGTGC
>JAZNAK010000006.1:0-22700 GCA_045586485.1 Faecousia sp.
GGTGCCTATTGAGAAGAGCGCTCTGGACGATTCCTTCAACTTTGTTAAGGAGAACGATGTTTGCACCATCATGAGCTACAAGGGCAACGTTTTCGGCGTTGAAGTCCCCAACTTTGCTGACCTGATCGTTACAGCTACTGAGCCTGGCTTTGCCGGCAATACCGCTACCAACACCCTGAAGCCCGCTACTCTGGAGACCGGCGCACAGGTGAAGGTGCCTCTGTTCATCAACGAGGGCGACAAGATCCAGATCGACACCCGTACCGGCGAATACCTGGGCCGCTCCAAGGTTTAATTCTTACACGCTAAGGAGAATTGCTATGACGATTTCTGAAAAGGCAGCTTACCTGAAGGGTTTGATGGATGGCCTGGATCTGGACACAGAGAAGGCTGAAGGCAAGCTGATTTCCGCCATTGTTGAGCTGCTGGGCGATGTGACCAAGAAGCTGACCGATGTGGAAGACACCACCATTGCTATTTCCGATGAGCTGGATGAGATCGAAGAGGACCTGGACGCCATCGAAGATTACATTCTCGACGAAGAGGACGACTACGACGATTACGAGGATGATTACGAAGACTACGATGACGACGAAGACGACTACGATGAGGAAGGCTTCGACTACGGCGACGAGGATACCACCATCTACGAGGTGAAGTGCGTCTGCGGCAATGTGATCAATTTTGATGAGGACACTCTGGAAGAGGGCAGCATCATCTGCGACAAGTGCGGCGAGACTCTGGAGTTCACCTTTGACGATGAGGACGAGGAATAATTTCTGAAATAAAAGCCCACTGCTTTGTAAGCAGTGGGCTTTTTTACATAAATAGATTCACTGTCAAAGAGGCCATAAAAAAGCCTACGAAGTCGGCAAACAAAGCTGCGGGAAGGGCGTAGCGGGTCTTTTTGATACCGGCAGCGCCAAAATAGACGCTGATGGTATAAAAGGTGGTCTCCGTCGAGCCAAGCATAACGGCAGCTGTCCTGCCCACAACAGAGTCCACGCCGTATTGCGCCATAATATCCGCGCCTACCGCCAATGCAGCGCTGCCGCTGATAGGCCGGATCAATACCAGCATAGCGGTTTCCGGAGGAATCCCTACAAACCGAAAAGCAGGGGAGAGGAAAGCACTGATCGCTTCCATGGCGCCGGAAGAGCGGAGCATAGTCACCGCAGTTAAAAGCAGCACCAAAGAGGGAACAAGGGTAATGAGTAATCTTAGACCCTCTGCCGCGCCTGAAAGGAGCAGGTCATAACTGTTTTCCCGCTTTCGCAGAGCCAAGGCTGAGGAGACCATAAGCAAAACAGGGACAATGTAATCGGTCAATGTTTCCACAGCCTTCCCAAAAGCCACGCTGCTCCCACGCCTAATCCTGCTGAGCAAAGGCTGGTCACCCACACCGCAGGCAGTATATCAAAAGGCGTAGCGCAACCGAGGCTGGCTCGCACAGCGGCCACATTTGCCGGGATCAGCTGAATGGATGCAGTGTTAAGCACCACCAGTTTGCACAGTTCGTCGCTGGCGATCCCGTTTTTGCCGACCGCCATTCTCTGCGCGACCTGAATGCCCATAGGTGTCGCTGCATTGCCCAGACCGAGAAGATTGGCGCATATATTCGCGCTGAGACAGTTTTCCAAATGGGCGTCGGTTTTTACCGATGGGAACAGCCGCCCAAGGAGCGGTCGCAGAATGCGGGACAGCTTTCCCGTAAGGCCTGCGTGTTCCATCAGCTTTCCCACGCCTGTCCACAGACAAATAGATCCGCCGATAGACAGCGCCAGTGTGACACCGGCCTGCGCCCCTTGGGGAATTGCGGCAGAAAGGGCAGTGCCGTTGCCGAGGATCGCTGCGGCAATCAAAGAGATGGCCACCATACTGGTCCATATCCAACTCATAACCATAAAAATCCCTCCCGAACAAGCCTATGCGGCAATCGGGAGGGATATTTCATATTTCAAGCGCAGCGTCGTACACCACATTTTTGGGCAGATTCAATTCCTGAGCAGCCTGCTTGATAGCATCCTTGCGGCTCATACCACTTTCCATCAGCTGGGCAACCCGGCTCGCGGCATCCTCTGCCGTGGGAACAACCTCGGCTTTCGGCGCAGCACCGGCCACCACCAGCACGAACTCACCCTTGGGCGGCTGCTGGCAGTAGAGGGCGACGGCGCCGCTGAGAGTGGTGCGCACCACTTCCTCGTGGAGCTTCGTCAGTTCCCGGCACAGACTGACAGGCCTCTCACCGCCAAAAACGGCTGCCATATCTTCCAGAGTGGTCAGCAATTTATGAGGCGCTTCATAGAAGATCATCGTTCTCTGTTCATCGACCAATGATTGCAGATGCTCTTTCCGGCTCTTTTTTGCCGTGGAGAGGAATCCCTCAAAGCAAAAACGGCCGGTTGCCTGACCGGAAATGCTCAGCGCCGTGATGGCGGCGCAGGGACCGGGGATGGCGCATACGGTAATGCCTGCCTCTGCGCACTGCTTCACCAGATCTTCGCCGGGATCGGAAATAGCCGGACTGCCGGCATCGGATACCAGAGCGCAGGTCTCGCCGGCCAGGATCCGCTGGACGATCATCTCTCCCTTTTGAGCCTTGTTATGCTCAAAGTAGCTGACAAGGCTCTTTTTGATTCCCAGGTGATTCAGCAGTTTCAGGCTCACCCGTGTATCTTCAGCGGCGATAAAATCCGCCAGCTCCAATGTTTCCCGGCAGCGGATGGAGATATCAGACAGATTGCCGATGGGAGTGGGAACTAAGTATAGCATTCCGGGCATTACGATTACCTCCTAGATGTGGTATAGCCTGCGGTAGTATTCAGACGGTTCTCCGGAAGAGGTCTGCAGGTGCGCTTCCTCGATAATGAGACCGGGTTTTCCGCCCTTGCGGCATTGCAGAAGGACCAGAGAAATGGGGTCCTCCGGCCGATGGCGGAGCAATAAAATCCGTTTCGGTTCGAGTTTGTGATTGGACGCGCAGGCGCAAAGCTCCGCCAGCCGCTCCGGTTTATGCACAAGGAAAAAATCGCCGCCGTAATGGACGGCCCAGGCAGCGGCATGGAACAGATCATCCAGGGAACAAAAGTCTTCGTGGCGGGCAGACGGGTTGTCCTTGCTGCGGGGACCTGCAGTAAAGTAGGGGGGATTGGACACACAGCAGTGAAAACTGCCGGGCGCAATCAAGGAGGGGATGGCGCGGATGTCAGCGCATATACTGCTAAGACGGCTGCCAATAGCGTTCCGCCGGGCGTTTTCTGTTGCCATTGTGTGAGCATTCTCGTCTAGCTCCACACCGGTGACAGTACATCCGGGATCGTTTGCGCATAGTAAAAGTCCCAGCGTGCCGCATCCGGATCCCAGGTCCAGCACCTTTGCATTCCTGGGCAGACGGACAAAGCCGCTCAGGGCGATGGAATCGGTACTTAAGGGAAATGCGCCATCGCACAATTCCAAAGTGAAACCGTTTTGCAGCTGTTCCATAAAACCCTCCTGTAATTTAGAAAAAATCAGCCTGCGTACTGGGCAGACCCAGCCACGCAGGCTGATAGCAAAATCGGAGAATCAGCCTTCTACGATTGCTTCGGTGGGGCAGTTGTCGGCGCAGGTGCCGCAATCAACGCAAATGTCAGCGTCGATAACGTACAGCTCGTCACCCTCAGAGATAGCCTCTACGGGGCAGTTATCAGCGCAGGAACCGCACTTGACGCAAGCATCAGTAATTTTGTAAGCCATGAGTTTCCCTCCAATATGTAGTGTTTTATACATTCGCATAGAATGTACATTTATTCTAGCACGATTTTTGTAAAAAGCAATGGTTTTTTTCAAAAACCGTCGTATATTTTTATTCCACCCCGGGGAGAATCTTCCGGGGTAGGAGGTACTTATGCGATACAGTACACGAACGCAAAAGATTTTGCTCTCCGCTGCGCAGATCGCCCGTACATTCGGCCATGGCTATGTGGGCAGCGCCCACCTGCTGATGGCGATGCTGCGGGATGAGGAGGGCGTGGGACAACTGCTGCAGGCTGCCGGTGCAGAAGCAAAGCTGACGGAGCAGATCGCTACCGTTTTGTATGGAGTAGGCACGCCGGGCCTGCCGCTGCCCCAGGGTTTTTCCGGGCAGATGCGGCGGATCCTCCGGGATGCCGGGCAGGAGGCAGGTTTCCAGCGCAGTGCCAGTGTGGAGCCTGTGCATATACTTCTTGCGCTGCTTCGACAGGAGAAAACATCAGCAAATGAGCTGCTGCTGCTCAACAGTGTGGATAGGGAGGAACTCTTCAGCCGAACGGTGGAGAAGCTCCGTTGGCAACAGGACAAAACAAAAAAGGAGGCGGTGACAACGAAACTGCTGGAACAGTTCAGCGAGGACTTGATTCTGAAGGCGTCATCAATGGAGCCTGTGATCGGTCGGGAACGGGAGATCGATATGGTCATCGGGATACTCAGCCGAAAGAACAAAAACAATCCGGCCTTAATAGGGGATCCGGGGGTGGGCAAGACAGCCATTGCCGAGGGACTTGCCCAGAGGATGGCCTCCGGCAATGTGCCGCCTCAGCTGAAGAATAAGCGGCTTTTCAGTCTAAATATGGCTAACCTTGTGGCGGGCACGAAATACCGTGGTGAGTTTGAAGAACGCCTGCGGGATGTGCTGGGTGAGATTCGCCGGGCAGGAGATGTGATTCTGTTTGTAGACGAGATGCACACCATTGTGGGTGCAGGCGCGGCAGAGGGAGCGATCGACGCGGCCAATATCTTGAAACCGGCGTTGGGCCGCGGTGAACTGCAGGTACTGGGTGCAACGACCCGGGAGGAATACCGCAAGTTCATTGAGAAAGATCCGGCATTGGAACGGCGTTTCCGGCCTGTTCCGGTAGAGGAGCCGGACAAAGAGGCGACCCTGGCTATTTTGTACGGATTGAAGCCGGGTCTTGAACGCCACCATCATATCCGCATTTCTGACGAGGCAGTCAGAGAGGCCCTGCGGCTGTCTGTGCGGTATTTGCCGGACCTGTATCTGCCAGATAAAGCCATTGACCTGCTGGACGAGGGAGCAGCCCACGCCCGGCTGGAGGAATTGTATTCCGGTCACGGCAATGCCCGCAAGGAGCTGGAGACAGAGCTGCAGGAGGCGATCCGGGAGAGTCGGTATGAAAAGGCCGCCCAGCTTCGGGACAAAATGCAGCGCCTTGCAATGCGCGGTGGTGATGCCCGCCGGAGCAAGAGTGTGACTGCCGCAGATGTGGCGTGGGCGGTGTCAGCCCGGACTGGGATCCCTGTGGGGCGTCTCACGGCCAACCAAAAAGAGCGTCTGCTGCAACTGGAAACGATCCTGCAGAAGCAGGTGATCGGTCAACAAAAGGCAGTGCAGCAGGTGTCAGAATGCATCCGCCGAGGGCTGAGCGGCATCCGGGAGGAAGACCGCCCGGCCGCAAGCATGCTGCTGACCGGCCCTACCGGCGTGGGAAAGACCGAACTGTGCCGGGCGCTGGCCAAGGAACTCTATGGCAGTAAGGACGCTATGATCCGGCTGGATATGTCGGAGTTTATGGAAAAGCACGCGGTGGCGCGGCTTATCGGCGCACCTCCCGGCTATGTAGGCTACGAGGAAGGGGGTAAATTGACCGAGGCGGTACGCCGCAGACCATACTGCCTGGTGCTGCTGGACGAACTGGAAAAGGCCCACCCTGATGTGACAGGAATCCTTCTGCAAATTATGGAGGAGGGTGTGCTCACAGACTCCACCGGCCGGAGAGTCAGCTTCCGCAATGCCATTGTGGTGATGACCTCCAACCTCGGTGGCGATGTAAAGGGAGACGGACTTGGTTTCCAACCCTTCGGCAGAGAAGGGAAGACCCTTGAGGCGCTTAAGAAACATTTTACGCCCGAGTTTCTGGGGCGGTTGGATGCGGTGGTTCCCTTTGCGCCCTTACAGAAGGAGGCCTATGAGGAGATCATCCAAAAGTATCTGAATCAGCTGCAATCAAGAGCCGCATCCGTCGGCATCCAGCTGAGTCTGCCTGACGAGTTGGCGCGAGAGCTGGGAAGCAAGAGCAATGAGCAGCTCTGCGCCCGGCAGATCCGCCATTTGGTACAGGAGCGAGTGGAGGGGCCGCTGGCGGTGTTTTTGCTGGAATGCACCCGGAAACCGGCGAAAATCAGAGCCAAAATCGAGGACGGCAAGCTGATTTTCCAGGGGTAGAAAAGGCTTCTGCATCCCTGTTTTAGAACAAGCGTTCTAAAATTAGAAAAACGCCGTATTTTCACGAAAAAAATTGCATTTTTTTGAAAAAAAGTGTTGATTTTTGAAAAACTATCATTTATACTATGAGTAAATGGAGCAAAATGGTAGTAAAGTGGAGCAAAATGGAGGGGGTGAGCGCAAATGATCGGAAAGTACCCTGCAAAATTGGATGAAAAGAACCGCCTGTTCGTACCTGCAAAGCTGCGTGCAGAGCTGGGCGAAGATTTCTATGTCACCCTGGGTGTCAATTGCGGTCACCGTTGCCTCACCGTTTACACCGCAGAGGATTGGGAAACCCTCAGCCGCAACTACAACACCCTTCCCATCTCCCAGCGCTCCGCAGCAACCAGCTTGATTTTTATGAACGCCACCGAGTGCAACCCCGACAAGCAGTTCCGCTTCGGCCTCACCCAGTTCCTGCTGAACTACGCCGGCATCGGTAAGGACGTAATGATCGTCGGCCGGGCAGGGCAGGCGGAGATTTGGGATGCAAGTGAGTTCAAAGCATTTGAAGAAGAGAACCTTACTCCCGAAAAGCTGCTGGCATCCTTGGAGGCCATTGGTCTATGAGTGAGTTTCACCATATCTCGGTCCTTCTTGAGGAATGCCTGGAGGGACTTGCAATCCGGCCCGACGGTGTTTATATCGACGGCACTCTGGGCGGTGCGGGCCATTCCAGCCAGATCGTAAAAAGACTGACAAGCGGCAGGCTCATCGGCATTGACCGCGATCCCATCGCTTTGCAAGCCGCGGGAAAGCGGCTGGAGCCTTACAAAGAGCGTGTGACTTTGGTCCATTCCAACTTCTGCGAAATGGCGCAGGTAGTGAAAGACTTGGGTCTTAACGGTGTGGACGGCATCCTGCTGGATCTGGGCGTGTCCTCTCCTCAGCTGGACGACGGTGAGCGGGGCTTCTCCTATATGGCAGATGCGCCCCTGGATATGCGAATGAACAGTGAGGATACCTTGACCGCTTACACAGTGGTCAATACCTGGCCTCAGGAAGAACTGAAGCGGATCCTCTTTGATTACGGCGAGGAGCGGTACGCACCGCGGATCGCAGCTGCGATCTGCCGCAGAAGGGAAGAGACCCCCATCCGCACCACATTGGAGCTGGTGGAGATCATCCGTTCCGCAATGCCGGCGCAAGCGCTGAGAGAAAAGCAGCATCCGGCAAAACGCAGCTTCCAAGCCATCCGCATCGCAGTCAATGACGAGCTTGGCTCTGTGGAAAAGGCTATGGCAGAGGCAATCCCCCTGCTGAATCCCGGCGGAAGACTTGCAGTGATTACCTTCCATTCTTTGGAAGACAGAATTGTGAAAAATGCAATGGCAGAAGCGGCAAAAGGCTGCACCTGCCCTCCTAATTTCCCGGTTTGCGTCTGCGGAAAGAAACCCCAGGTCAAGCTGATCAGTCGCAAACCCGTTGTGGCAACCGACGAGGAATTGGAAGCCAACCCCCGTTCCCGAAGCGCAAAACTTCGGGTGTGTGAGAAATTATAACTATTGAGAAGGGAGCAGACGGATATGGCACCGAAGGTCAATGTTCAGTATGTACAGTTCTATACATCCGGAAGCGCAGCAAAGAAGGTCGCACCGGCGATCTCCGTCCATACCGGCGCACTGCCCCAGATCAAGAAGCGTAAGGTGCAGCGCCTCTATATAGATCCCGTTGCTACATTCGGCATCGTTGTTGCCGTGTGTATGCTGGTGATGATGCTCCTTGGTGTCATGCAGCTGCGTCAGCAGCAGAACCGGATCGCCGATATGGAGCAGCAGGTCGCAACGCTGAGCGCTGAGAACGCACGCCTGCAGGCCCAGTATGAGGAAGAGCTGGATTTGGAATCTGTGGAAGAGATCGCGCTGGCTTTGGGAATGATCCCCCAGCAGAAGGCTGCCAACAGCTATATCCATATCGAAGCCCCTCAGACCCAGCAGCCGGAGCAACTCACTCTCTGGAATCGAATCGGAACATTTTTGACAGGCCTTTTTGCATAAAGATTGTCCCGGTCAATACACTTGAATAAAGCTGCGATGGGCGGCGAGGGATTCCCTTGCTGCCCATTGTGAGGTTTTAGGAAAGGGTGGTCCGGATGGCAAAGGGTGCAGGGAAACGGGAGTATAACCGGATACGAAAGGATTCGGGGCACCAAAGGCGCATCAAAATTATGGCGCTTACCCTGGGGATCGCGGCTTTTTTGCCGGTGATAGGCCGGCTTTATACCCTGATGGTCACGGACTACGAGTACTACGCAAAGCTTGCCTTGCGAAACCAAACACGGACCACACAGGTGACTGCTGACAGAGGCCTCCTGTATGACCGGAATATGAACATTCTTGCTTGCTCCCGGAGTGTGGAGAATGTGTATCTTGACCCTCACGAGCTGAAGCAGTCCAAGGCAGATATCCAAGCAATTTCTGTAAAGCTAGGTGAGATTTTGGACCTGGATCCGGCGTGGATCGCCGCGCAGGCCAAGGATACCAAAATGCGCTACAAGCAGGTGGCGGCCCGGATCGACGAGGAAACAGCTGCTTTGATCCGTAGTTATATCAATGAGCAGGGCATCTCCGGCATTCACCTGGAGCCTAACTCCCAGCGCTACTACCCCTACGGCACTTTGGCGGCCCAGGTGATCGGTTTCACCAACGCCTCCAATACCGGCTCTGAGGGGATCGAGGCGGCCTACAACAGTTATCTGGAAGGGTCTGCCGGCAGCGTGATCACAACCAAGGGCAACAATGAGATGGATATGCCCTTTTCCTACGAAAACTATATCGCCTCCCAGCAGGGCTGCAGTGTGGTACTCACCCTGGATATGACGGTACAGGCGTGCCTCGAAAAGCAGATGGAGCAGGCCATTGCCCGCTACGATGTGCAAAACGGGGCATTTGGTATGGTGATGAATGTAAAGACCGGGGAGATTCTGGCCATGGCCACCCTGGGCAGCTATGACCCCAACAACTATTTAGAAGTTTACGACGCCAAGACGGCCTACGAGCTGGAACGGCAGCGCACGGCCTATCTTCTCTATCCCCAATCATCTCAGGCCTACACAGACGGAAAGAAGGCCTATCAAACCGCTTTGCATGAGGCACAGCTGAAGCAGTGGCGCAACCGATGTATTTCCGATGGCTATGAACCGGGCTCAACCTTTAAGGTGATGACTATGGCGGCTGCACTGGATTGCGGCGCCATCGACCTTGAAACCAACTTCTACTGCCGCGGTGCAGAACAGATCCCGGGAAGATCCCAGCTTCTTCACTGCTGGCGGTCTACCGGCCACGGAGCGCAGAAGACACCTCAGGCCCTGCAAAACTCCTGCAACCTGGCCTTTGCTCACATCGCCCTGAAGCTGGGCGGCGAACGCTTTTACACATATGTAAAAAACTTTGGTATTCTGGAGAAAACAGGTATCGACCTGGCAGGGGAGAGCAAGGGTGTGTTCTTCTCCAAGGAACTGGTGACGGACACCGACAAATGGGGAACGGCATCTCTTACCTCCGGCTCATTTGGACAGACCTTCAAGCTTACGCCTCTGCAGCTGGTGCGGGGTATTGCCGCTGTGGTAAACGGCGGCTATCTGCTGGAGCCTTATCTTGTATCCCAGGTGATGGATGCTGAGGGGAATGTGGTCCTGCAGCAGGAGCCAACTGTTCTGCATCAGGTCATTCAGGAGGAAACTTCCAAAACCATGCGTACGCTTATGGAGTCGGTGGTGGAGGAAGGAACTGCCAAGAACGCCAAAGTAGCCGGGTTTTCCATTGGAGGAAAGACCGGCACCAGCGAGAAGATCGATGTGTTTGACCAAAACGGCCAGCGGGTGCAGGATAAGATCGTTTCCTTTGTAGGGGTTGCGCCTATGGACGATCCGGAGTATATTGTACTTGTGGCTTTGGATACACCGTCCCGGAGTACCGGTATGTATATTTCCGGCGGTGTGATGGCTGCGCCTACAGTGGGCGCGGTGATGGCGGACATTCTGCCTTATTTGGAGGTCAAACGCAACTACATTCCGGAAGACGCGGCATCTCGTGAGATCATTTTGGAAGACTTTTCCGGAATGACCTTGAAGGATGCCCAACAGCAGCTGAAAACCCTGGGCATTACTGCTGAAACGGTGGGCAGCGGAGAAACAGTCACCGCCCAGATCCCCGCGGCTGGCAGTGTAATTCCCGGCAGTAGTCAGGTGCTGCTGTACTTGGGAGAACAGCCGGAGGAACGGCTGGTATCCGTCCCGGACTTTACAGGCATGAACCGCCAGCAGGCCAGTGACGCAGCCGGATTGCTGGGTCTGTATATTCTTGTGACCGGCAACGATGCCATGGACGCCCAGGCGGTTGCCCAATCTGAACCGAAAGACACCCGTGTCCCCGTGGGGACAACGATCAAAATAACGTTTGCCGATACGAAGATTGCCCAATAAGGGGCATTACAAAGGAGAATGTGGTATGAAACTCAATCAGTTGCTTGCAGGTATTTCTGTAGTGAAAATGAATGTTCGGCCGGACATGGAGATCACTTCTGTGGTCTATGACTCCCGCAAGGTGACAGCCGGATGTATGTTTGTGGCGGTGACCGGTTTTGCCACAGACGGCAACAAATATATTCCTATGGCGCTGGAAAAGGGCGCTGCGGTGGTGGTGACGGCCAAAGCACAGGAAGAAACTGTTCCCTATGTGCAGGTGGAATCTGACCGTTTGGCCCTGGCACTGATTGGCGCCAATTTCTTTGGCAACCCCGGCAAGGCAATGAAGCTCATCGGCGTCACCGGCACCAACGGCAAAACCTCTTCCACGCTGCTTCTGAAGCATGTTTTGGAGCAGGTGCAGGGAGCGAAGGTGGGTCTGATGGGGACTATGGAGAATATGATCGGCAATGAATCCATTCCCACCGAACGGACCACCCCTGAGAGCTTTGAACTGCAGGCGCTGCTGGCCCGGATGCGGGACGCAGGCTGCACCCACGCAATCATGGAAGTGTCCTCCCACGCCATTGCCCTGGACAGAGTGGCAGGTCTGCACTATACCGTTGCGGCCTTTACCAATCTGACAGAAGACCATTTGGATTTCCACAAGACCATGGAAGACTACTGCGATGCAAAGGCAGAGCTTTTCCGTCGCTGCGACAAAGCGGTGATCAACCGGGACGATGTATGGTTTGAAAGAATTACGAAGAAGGCCACTTGTCAGGTGCTGACGACCTCTGTGAGGGGGGATGCAGACCTCCACGCAGAGGATCTGGAGCTGCTCTCTGACGGCATTTCCTTCGTAGCAGTCTGCGGTAGCGAACGGGTCGCTGCGCGGCTGCCGATTCCCGGAAAGTTCACTGTTTACAATGCTTTGACGGTTCTGGGCTGCGCTATGCAGCTGGGGATTTCTCTTGCCGATGCTGCCAATGCGCTGGGCAATGCCAAGGGCGTGAAGGGCAGGGTAGAGGTGGTTCCCACCCCTGGTAAGGACTATACCGTTCTCATCGATTATGCCCACACCCCCGACGGATTGGAAAATGTACTCTCTTCTGTAAAGGGTTATTGCAAAGGCCGCCTGATCGCGGTGTTCGGCTGCGGCGGTGACCGTGATCCTGTGAAGCGCCCCATTATGGGCCGGATCGGTGTGGAAATCGCCGACCACGCCATTATCACATCTGACAATCCCCGCACGGAAGATCCCGGAAAGATCATCCAGGATATCCTGAAAGGGGTAGATATGGAAAGAAATAATTACGAAGTTATTGAAAATCGGCCGAAAGCGATTCATCACGCTATGGACATTGCTCAAAAGAATGATATAATAGTACTTGCAGGAAAGGGCCATGAAACATACCAGGAGATCTGCGGCGTAAAGCATCATTTGGATGAGCGCGAGGTAGTTGCCGAATACCTGGAGAGGGAGGCATAATGGGAAGAATCACATTGCAGCAGGCTGCCCAGTGGTGCGGCGGCTGGATTGATCCCAAATACAAAGATGTTTCGTTTCTGGGTGCCAATAACGACACACGGAAACTGGAAGCGGGACAGTTGTTCGTTGCCCTGAAGGGGCAGCGGGACGGTCACGATTTTGTACCAGCGGCACTGGAAAAAGGTGCCGCCGCCGTACTGTGCACCCATTGTGACGGGGACTATCCCGCCATCGTGGTGGACGACACCCGGATCGCCCTGGGCCAGATTGCCCGGGGTGAAAGAGAGCGCATCGGCATGAAGGTGGTGGGCGTCACCGGCTCAGTGGGCAAAAGCACCACCAAGGAGATGGTGGCAGCAGTGCTGGAGAGCACCTACCGGGTGGCAAAGACCCCTGCCAACCACAACAATGACATCGGTATGCCTATGGCAATCCTGAGTATCCCGGAGGACACACAGATCGCCGTGCTGGAAATGGGTATGAACCATTTCCGGGAGATTGCCTATCTTTCTTCTATCGCTAAGCCCGATATTGCGGTTATTATTAACATCGGCACGATGCACATTGAGCATTTGGGCTCTATGGAAGGCATTCTCCAGGCAAAGCTGGAGATTCTTGAGGGCATGCCTCAAGATGGCATTGTGGTCCTTAACGGCGATGACGCCCTTCTGTGGGGTCAGCGGGATGAAATCAAGAAAAAAGTGGCCTACTTTGGCGCAAGCAACACTCAGTGCCGGGTTTGGTGCAAGGATGTGCAGCAGCGCGAGGGCATTCTGTCCTTTACTGCGGTCACTGACGGTGAGGAGCTGCCTGTTGAACTGGCGCTGGAGGGAGAGCATTTTATCCCCGACGCATTGGCGGCCATCACTGTGGGTCTGCAGCTGCAGATCCCGGCTGAGAAGATTTGCCAGAGCATGTTTGCTTTCCGGAATATGGCCGGAAGACAGGAAATCTTTAGCCAAAATGGCTTTACCATCATTAAGGACTGCTACAACGCAGGCCCGGAGTCCATGGCCGCTGCGCTGAATGTGCTGGGCAACCGTCCCGGCCGCCATGTGGCCGTGCTGGGTGATATGCTGGAATTGGGCGTGTGCGCTGGTGCGGAGCACTATAAGATCGGCAGGATCGCCGCCGAGAAGGCGGACTTGCTTCTTGCTTACGGCCCCAACAGCGTGCGCATGGTCCACGGTGCCATCACAGGCGGCATGGCCCAGGCGAGAGCGAGAGCCTTTACAGACCGGGCGCAAATGGTCCAGGTTCTGAAGCAGCTTGCCAAGCCCGGCGATGTGCTTCTGTTCAAGGGCAGCCACGGTATGCATATGGAAATGGCTTTGGAACTGTTCCTGCAGGAAGAGAAATAACTACGGAGGAAGATCCATGACACGAGTATTTATTACGGCTCTGGTATCCGCGGTGCTTACCGGCGGTATCGGCTATATTTTGCTGCCTGTGCTTCGGGCTCTGAAGGCGGGTCAGTCTATACGGGAGATCGGTCCTACCTGGCATAACAATAAGGCCGGTACGCCTATGATGGGCGGACTGATGTTCATTCTGTCTGCTGCAATCTGCCTGCTGATCAACCTTTGGTTGATGGAAGAAAAGACAGTGTTTTATGTGCTGGGCCTGGGCCTTTGTTTTGGCCTTGTGGGTTTCCTGGATGACTTCTTCAAACTGAAGTTCAAGCGGAATCTGGGTCTGACCTCTATCCAGAAGGCACTGCTGCAGATGGCAGTTTCCGCATTGTATCTGTACCTTCTGTATGTGGAAGGCAGCCTGACCTGCAATCTGTATATTCCTTTTTTGAACAAAAGCTTCTACATACATCCTATGGCGTACATCTTCTTTGCCATGTTTGTTATGGTGGGCTGTGTGAATGCGGTGAATCTCACCGACGGCGTGGACGGACTGTCCAGCTCTGTGACGATTCCCGTGATGGTATTCTTTGCGGCGGTTGCGATTGGCCTCAAGAAGTACGATCTGGCGCTGCTTCCTGCGGCACTGATCGGCGGTCTGATCGCATATCTGTTCTACAATTGGCACCCGGCTAAGGTTTTTATGGGTGATACCGGCTCTCTGTTTTTGGGCGGCATCGTCTGCGGTCTGGCCTTTGCCCTAGATATGCCCCTGGTGCTGATCCTGGTGGGTTTTGTGTACATTATGGAGACACTGTCCGTGATTCTGCAGGTGGGCTATTTCAAGCTGACCCACGGCAAGCGCCTGTTTAAGATGTCTCCCATTCACCACCATTTTGAGATGTGCGGCTGGAAAGAAGAGAAGATCGTGATCGTATTTACCGCAGTATCCGCTCTGATGTGTCTGATCGCCTGGTTTGGCGTGGCAGGTTATATGGGATAAGAAAGGAGAATCATTGGCATTGCAGAGGTTTCTGTATGCCAAAGAGGACCGCCGGCCGGAAAGAAAGCAGGCCGGTGAACGAGTTGACACGCTATTTTTGCTGCTGCTGATGCTCCTGCTGGGGATCGGGCTTATCATGCTTTATTCCGCAAGCTATGCCCAAAGTCAGTACGATACCGGCTATACCCAAAGTACCCGGTATCTCCAAAAGCAGGGCCTGTGCGCAGTCATCGGCTTAGGCGCTATGGTGGTGCTCAGCCGCATTCCACCGGAGTTTTGGCTGCGGTGGGCGTGGGCGCTGTATGGTATCAGCATTGCGCTGCTACTGTCTGTGCTGCTGTTTGGCGAGTCCGTCAACGGGGCAAGGCGGTGGATCAATATCGGCGGACTCCAGTTCCAGCCATCGGAAATCGCAAAGTTTACCCTCATTGTGCTCTTCGCCAGGCTCACTTGCCTTTTTGGTAAGCGGGTGCGGCAGTTCCGCCGGGGCGTGCTGGGTTTTGGGGCTGCGATGCTGGGAATACTAGTGCCTTTGGCACTGGAAAAGCACTTGTCTGCCATTATGCTCATGGGTATGGTGGCGGTGGTGATGATGTTTGTGGCCGGCACCCATCCCAAATGGCTGCTGGCCGGCGCCGGTGCGGCGGTGGTGTTTGTGGTGGTCTATGTAAGCCTGATGGGCTACGCAGGTGACCGGATTACCGCCTGGCTGCATCCGGAGCAAGACCCCTCGGATACAGGCTATCAAATATTGCAGTCACTGTATGCCATCGGCTCCGGCGGCCTGTTTGGCCTTGGCCTTGGCAAGAGCAGACAGAAATATCTGTACCTGCCCTTTCAGTACAATGATTATATCTTCGCTGTTATTTGCGAAGAATTGGGCCTCGTGGGCGCGGTGCTGATCATATGCGTATTTGCCGCGCTGATTCTCAGAGGCTACTGGATCGCTCTGCACGGAGCGAGCCGCTTCCAGACGGTTCTGGCTGCGGGACTGGTATCGCTGATTGCGGTACAGACGATTTTGAACTTAGGTGTTGTGACAAACTTGTTGCCCTCCACCGGCATTGCCCTTCCTTTCTTTTCTTACGGAGGGACAGCGCTGGTGGTGAATATGGCGGAAATGGGGATCGTGCTGAGCGTCTCCCGTTTCCGGAACAGACCTGCACAACAGGAGGAAACAGTATGAATGTGATTTTTACCTGCGGCGGCACGGGCGGCCATATCAATCCTGCCATCGCAGTTGCCAATAATTTGCGGGAACGCCACCCCGATTGCCGGATTCTGTTTATCGGCGGCGAGGGGTATATGGAGGAGGAACTTGTCCCCAAGGCTGGTTTTGACCTGCTCGTCATGCCTGCCTACGGCCTTGAAAGGAGCCTCTCCTGGTCTGCGATCCGCAATAACTTTCTTGCCATCAAGAGCGTATTTACCGCCATTTCCAGATGCAGGAAGGCAATTAAGGAGTTTGACGCCGATGTTGTGATCGGCACCGGCGGATATGCCAGCTTTCCGGCGCTGTATGCGGCTAAGAGACTGGGCGTTCCTACCTGCGTCCACGAATCCAATGCCATGCCGGGCCTTACCACCCGTATGGTAGCCGATTGGGTAGATAAGGTGCTGGTATGTTTCCCTGAGAGCGCAAAGCACTACCGTCACCCGGAGCGGGTAGAAGTGGTAGGTATGCCGGTGCGCCGGGAGTTTATCTACACGAAGAAAGCCGATGCCCGCAAAGAGCTGGGCCTGGATGAGCGCCCCCTTGTTGTGTCTGCCTTTGGCAGCCAGGGCGCAAAGGCAATGAATGAAGTGACCGCCCAACTGTTCAAATTGGAGCAGGAGGCAGGATTCCCCTTCCAGCATATCCACGCGGTTGGCAGTTTCGGATGGGGTTGGATGCCGGAATATGTTCGCAGCCAGGGCGTTGAACTGGAGAAAACACCCTCCATCAGGATGGAAAAGTATATCTACAATATGCCCACAGTGATGGCAGCAGCGGATCTGATCATCAGCCGCGCAGGCGCTTCCAGCTGCAGCGAGATCGCTGCCTGTGGTACGCCCTGCATACTGATCCCGTCTCCCAATGTGACAGACAATCACCAGGAGAAAAACGCAAGAGCGCTGGAGCGGCAGGATGCTGCGATGGTGCTTTTGGAGAAGGATTGCACGGCTCAGAGGCTTTACCAGGAGGTCACAGGTTTTCTAAAGGATGAGCAGCGACGCAGTGCTATGAGAAAGGCACTCAATGCCGTTTCCGTGCCCGACAGCGCAGAGCGGCTGTGCGGGGAAATCGAACACTTGGCAGAGAAAAAGGAGAAACGCCATGGAAACCAAGGATAGAAACGGAATGCACCTCACCGGCAAGAGCGCCCGGCGCAGGACATCTGCTTCCCACCGTCCGGAGAAGACGCCGGAAGAGCAGATCATGTACACCCCGGCAAAACCTTTTAACCGCAACCGGTTTCTGCTGCGTTGCGCTACCATTGCGGCAGTGGTGCTGGCGTTGGTTCTGTGTATGTCCATCTTCTTTAAGGCGAAGAATGTGATGGTTTCCGGCGCGGTCAAATATACCGCCTGGGATGTAAAAGAGGCCTCCGGCATTCATGAAAGTGACGGGCTTTTGGGTCTGAGCGAAGCAAAAATCAGCGCCAAAATACGAGCTGCCCTTCCTTATGTAAAACAGGTGCGGGTAGGAATAAAACTGCCGGATACGGTCAATATAGAAATCGTAGAGTTCGAAGTCACCTATGCCGCAGAAGACAGTGTGGGAATCTGGTGGCTGCTGGACGCCGGCGGCAGAGTGATAGACAGAACAGACGTGGCCGCGGCGATGGATCATACTATTGTTATGGGCGTGAAACTCCTCGATCCTGTGATCGGTGAGACAGCGGTTGCCGCAGAACCGGAGGCCCAGACAGAAGAGGGAACAGATGCTACGCAGCCCCTTGTTCCTACGGTTTCCGCCAGCCAGCGGCTGGCAGCCGCCGTGGAGATCTTCCAGGCGCTGGAAAGCAACGGTGTCATGGGCAATGTGGACAGCGTGGATGTGTCCAATCTGAACGAACTGACGATCTGGTACGAAAACCGCTACCTGATCAATCTGGGCGATACCGGCAGGCTGGAATACAAGATCGGAGCAATGAAAGCTGCCGCGCTGAAGATGGGTGAGTACCAGAGAGGTTATTTGGATGTCAGCTTCACCCTTTGGCCCGATCAGGTACACTTCTCCCGTTTTGAGGATGAAACTTGAGGGAAATGTCAAAATCTTTGACAAAAAAACGGATTTTCTATTGACCAAATCAATTTTTCGAGATAGAATATACAAGTAATATTATAAATTGTTGCAGATTCGCACCTCGGTCTGTAAAACGATACATAGGAGGAAGATACAAATGAGTGAAATGTACCAGGATCGCGTTGTTAAGATCAAAGTGATCGGCATCGGTGGCGCCGGTAATAACGTTGTCAATCGTATGATTGATGCAGGCGTGAGCGGTGTTGACTTTGTTGTCATCAATACTGATAAGCAGGACCTCAATAAATCCAACTGTAAGAATAAGCTTCAGATCGGTGAGAAGCTCACCGGCGGTATGGGCGCAGGCTCCAAGCCTGAGATCGGCCAGAGATCCGCTGAAGAATCCAGAGCTCAGATCACTAAGATCCTGGAGAATACCGATATGGTCTTCATCACCGCCGGTATGGGCGGCGGTACCGGCACCGGTGCAGCACCCATCGTGGCTGACTTGGCCCGCGAGGCAGGCTGTTTGACCGTTGGTGTCGTCACCAAGCCCTTCAAGTTTGAGGGTGCTAACCGTATGCGTCAGGCCGAGGCCGGCGTTGCTGCCCTGCATGAGAAAGTCGACTCTCTGGTCATCATTCCCAATGACCGTCTGAAGTATGTGACCGATCAGAAGATCACCTTCGCAAATGCATTCGGTATTGCTGACGATGTTCTGAAGCAGGCTGACACCTCCATCTCCGAGCTGGTTGGCTATTCCGACCGGGTGATCATCAACCTGGACTTCGCTGACGTTTCCGCCATTATGAAGGACGCTGGCCGCGCACACATGGGCGTGGGCATCGCTTCCGGCCGCGAGAAGGCTGAGCAGGCTGCTCTGGCAGCTGTGGCAAGCCCCTTGCTTGAGACCTCCATCAACGGTGCTACTGGCGTTCTGGTGAATGTCACCGGTTCTTCCGAACTGACGCTGGACGACGTGGAGACCGCTGCCGGCATCGTGCAGGAAGCTGCTAACCCCGATGCAAACATCATCTTCGGTGCTACTTCTTCCGACGAGTTTGAGGATGTGATGCGCGTGACTGTCATTGCTACCGGCTTTGAGCAGAGAGAAACTGCTGAAGAGACCAAGTCCGCCGCTGCTGATGACATCGATGATATTTTCACCCTCTTCAACCGCTAATTGAGATATTTGCGGCATCCCGGACGGAAGTCCGGGATGTTATTTTGTCAAGACCCATTCTAAGGAGCGCTATGAAAACAACCAACAGCAATGAATCCCAACACACCCTGCGCGTCGGCATGCGGATAGGTAAGAGCTTGATCGCCATTGTGATCGGTTTTCTAATCTGGCAGGGATTACGGGTGTTTTTTCCGGACCTGGAGGTTCACCCTGTTTTTATTTACATGTACAGTTTTTTGGAGATCCGGGATACTTCTGAAAAGACAAAAGTATTCGGCCTGCAAAGAATCAAATCCACTCTGATTGCCATGGCCATCGGTCTACCGATGCTGGTACTTCGGGTGTATGTCCATACCCACCTGACGGATGCCGCTTTGGTGACCGGCATTGATCTTGCGATGATTCTGCTGGGCACACTGATTACCCTTTGGCTGGGAAACATGACCGGATGCGGCACGATGACCGGCCTTGCAGCTGCCATTTTTATTATTCTGCTGATCTACCACGCGAATGAGGAGCGCTATGTTTATTCGGTGCTTCGCGCGTCCCAGACCATTATCGGCGTTGCGGTTGCGTGGCTGGTAAATGTGGTGTTGCTTCCCTATCCAGGAAGAAAGAGAGTAAGGATTAAGAAATGAATGCTTATCATGCGCTGGCGGACAGTTATGACCGCCTGACAAATGACGTGGACTACGGCGCCACGGTGGATTTCTACTGGCAAATACTAAGCAGGGAAGGCCTCGAACCCCGAACTGCGGTGGATCTTGCCTGCGGCACAGGCTCCGTGACAGTTCTGCTGGCAGAAAAGGGCCTGCAGGTGACCGGCGTGGATATGTCCGAGGATATGCTTTGCATAGCTGCGCAAAAAGCAGATGGGCTGAAAAACCGGCCGGTATTTGTTTATCAGAAACTGCAGCAGCTGCACCTGCCAAGAGGTGTGGATCTGGCGGTCTGCGCTCTGGACAGTATGGATTATGTGACAGATCCCGATGATTGCCGTGAGGCAATTGCCCGTGTGTACAAAGTGCTTAATCCAGGCGGCTGCTTCATATTTGATGTCAATACCCCGGAAAAACTCCGCGCTATGGACGGCCAGATCTTCCTGGATGAAGACGATGATGTCTACTGCGTCTGGCGCGGGGAGTTTGACGAAAATACGAACATCTGCTCCTACGCAATGGATTTGTTCCAGCGCAGAGGAAACACCTGGAAGCGCAGCTTTGAAGAACACTGCGAGTACGCGTACTCTAAGGAGCAGCTGACAGCGTACTTAAAAGACGCGGGATTCACGGACATCGAGGTCTTTGCAGATCGGAAGCTGACTTCTCCAGAGCCAGGAGAACAGCGAATCTACTTGAAAGCAAGAAAGGGCAGAATCAAATGAATGACTATTTGGTGCGGGGAATGACAATGGACGGCTTTGTGAAGGTCGTAGCCATTCGTTCCACGGAACTTGTACGCCGGGGTGCCGGCATTCACAAAACCACTCCCAATGCCACAGCCGCCTTCGGACGGGCGCTTACTGCCGCATCCATGATGGGCAACATGCAGAAGGTGGAAAATGGGTCTATGACCCTGCAGATCAAGGGCGACGGTCCTATCGGCACTATTGTGTGCGTGTCCGATCCTGTGGGCAATGTCCGCGGATATGTGTACGAACCCAATGTTCCCTTCGTTGAGAAGTTCCCCGGCAAACTGGATGTGGGCGCCACTGTGGGTAGCGACGGTATGCTTACCGTGATCCGTGATCTGCAGATGAAGGAGCCCTATGTTGGCTCCGTGCCTCTGGTCTCCGGTGAGATCGGCGATGATGTGACCGCCTATTTTGCCCAAAGCGAGCAGACACCCACTGCCTGCGCCCTTGGCGTGCTGGTGGATAGGGATTGCAGCGTTAAGGTTGCCGGCGGTTATTTGATCCAGCTTCTGCCCGGCGCTCCCGAGGAGACCATCGAGATCATTGAGCAAGGGATCAAGCGCGCCGGCGCGGTCACCGCGATGCTGGAGCAGGGGATGACTCCGGAGGATATTCTGGGCCAGGTGTGCGGCCAGCTGGGCGTGGTGTTTATGGAGACCACGGAGGTGGAATACAAGTGCTACTGCTCCCGCCAGCGGGTGACTGCGGCGCTGATCAGCCTTGGCAAGAAGGAACTGTCTGAGATTATGGAGGAGGGGAAACCCTTCCCGGTGGAATGCCAGTTCTGCGATGAGCAGTATGTATTTACGACGGAGGATATCCGGACCATCCTGAATGACCTTAAGGAGGAATAACTGTGGGTATTATCAGTTTTGCGCTGCAGGGCAACTATAAGCGGTATTATGGCGATCTGAAGGAACTGTCCAAGGAAATCGGCAAGCCCGCCTGGTTTATGTTCCTGGATACGGCTTTCTGTGTTCTCCGGTACGGTTCCGGCCTGCAGGATTATCTGAACTTTCGCTTTTACGAGAAAAAGCATGCCCAGCGGAAGGAATATGTGACCGTTGGCTATCTGGATAAGGCTATCACCCGTCTTTCCAATATCAAGTGGTCACCCTTCATTTCCAATAAGCTGAACTTCCACAGAAACTATGGCAAGTACACCCACCGGGAGTTCTTTGACCCGGATGGGGGATACGAGGCCTTTACGGCGTTTTTGGATCGCCATCAGGAGTTTATCTACAAACCCCAGATCGGTCTGGGCGGAAAGAATGTGGAAAAGTATGTGACTGCTGACATTACCGACAGGAAGGCTTTCTTCGACAAGGTAATGGAGGACAAGGCATGCATTGAAGAAGTGGTCATCCAGCACCCGGCCTGGGCGGCTCTGTGTCCCACCAGCGTCAATACCATGCGGATCATTACCGGCGCAGCAAAGGGACGCTCCTGGCTGGTCTACGGCGCTACGCGGATTGGCTCCGGCAAGAGCGTTGCGGACAACTTTCATATGGGTGGCAGCGCTGTTCTGATCGATATGGAGACCGGAAAACTCACCGGCAACGCCTTCGATAAAAAACTCAATGAACACGAATACAGCGCTGCGGGTGTCCGCTTTGACGGCTATGAAGTGCCTTTCTTCGAGGAGATCAAGAAGATGTGCCTGGAGGCAGCTCTTGTCAACGATGAGATCCATTTTGTGGGTTGGGATGTGGCAGTCACTCCCGATGGCCCGCTGCTGATCGAAGGAAACCGAGGCTCCGGCTTCGACCTGCCTCAGGTTCTGGCTAAGCGCGGACTGCGGGATATGCTGGATGATCTGATCGCCAAAGTGGACAAACTGGAAAAGGAAAATTGACATTTTATTCTGCCGCCCGGAAGGCTGCCGGGCGGCAGAAAAATGAGCAAGTATTCTTGGGAAAAAAAGCACAGAAAAAACGAAAAAAATGCTTGACAAACATACGGCCTATGTGTATAATGAGTTTCGTCGCTGAGGTGCGTACCACGTACTAAAGTGCGTTTGGGAGCATAGCTCAGCTGGGAGAGCATCTGCCTTACAAGCAGGAGGTCACAGGTTCGAGCCCTGTTGTTCCCACCATAATTTGGCCCGGTGGTGCAGTCGGTTAGCACGCCAGCCTGTCACGCTGGAGGTCGACGGTTCGAGTCCGTTCGGGGTCGCCATAAAAATTAGACCACCTATTTGGGTGGTCTAATTTTTATATTGATGCGGAGAACGGACTCGAAGATCTAAATGCAACAGTCCGGGGGACTGTTGCTTGCCGCCGGCTCAATGGCGGCAACACATTAATTTTCGCGTCAGCGAAAATGCAAACGAGTCCGTTCGGGGCTTTTCATAAGGATAGAAAGTGGCAGTTCGCAAC
>JAZNAK010000007.1:0-16644 GCA_045586485.1 Faecousia sp.
GATCTTGGGGGTCTTGCCGTAGGGAATGATTTCTTCGGGCAGCAGACCCAGCTTCTCACGGAAGAAGTCTACGGGAGGCAGGGTCTTCTCTGCTTCCTCTGCGATCTGCCAGTCGGCGTAAACGGTGGGGTCAAGCTTTACGAGGCCCTTCTCGTCTACGTACTTGCCATCAACAAAATTGATTGCCATTGTATGTTTCCTCCTTAGATTTTCAGTGCTTTCTCTTCAGCACAAATAATGACTTTTTTATACTTCCGTCACATCAGCGGCTTCCCGGATGAGGGCCATGACCTTGCCGGTGAGTACACTTCTCATAACTGCCTTTTCGAACTCCTCGTCGTAGAAATCCTTCAGCTGCTCCACGGTGATGCCGTTGTTGCGGCAGATGACAGCGATGGCCTGACCCAGCTCCTCCTGGGTAGCTGCCAGGTTTTCCAGCTCCACGATTCTGTCCACCGCGGCCATATTCCGCAGGGCGGCCTCTGCAGCGGGATAGGAATCCTTCCGCAGCTCCTCGGGGGTGGTCTTCATAAAGGCGCAGTACATCTCCAGATTCAGTCCCTGCTGGGCCAGCTGGGCTTCCAGGTTCTGCAGCTGCTCCTGCACGGCCTTCTCCAGCTCCTCCGGATCCACAGTGTAATCAAGGGTCGCAGCGGCCTGGCGAAGCAGGCGATCCTGCAGGTCCATCTCACCCCGCTGATCGGTGTAGTCCTGGAAGCTCTTGCGAAGCTGTTCCTTCATCTCCTCAAAGGTGTAGCAGCCGCCCACCTCCTGAGCAAACACATCGTCCAGCTCGTACTGGGTCTTCACCCGGATCTGATGAATGGTGCAGCGGAACTCCGCGTCCTTGCCGGCCAGTGCCTCAGAGTGGTACTCCTTGGGGAAGGTCACCTTCACCACCACCGGCTCCTCCACCACCTTGTCCAGCAGCTGCTCCTCGAAACCGGGGATGAACATGCCGCTGCCCAGCACCAGAGTCTGGTTCTCGGCAGTGCCGCCTTCAAACTGCACGCCGTCGCAAAAGCCGGCGTAGTCCAGCACTACCTCGTCACCGGCCTGGGTGGGTCGATCGGTGATCACGGCGATCCGGGGATTCTGCTGCTGCAGACGCTGGATCTGACGGTCCAGCTCTGCGTCCGTGACAGTATGTTTGCTCAGTTGGGCCTTCAGGCCACGATACGTAAAAGACATAACAAAACTCCTAAGTAAAAATAAAAGGGCAATCCAGTACTGCATTTCCTGAATTGCCCAGACGGTCGGCTTTACAGCGTCTGCACTCCCTTGCGGTACTCCGCAATTTCCGTCAGTTATGCAGGCGGTCTATTGGTTGCTTTTCCTGTTGCGGTGCGCATCAGTCATTACCCATTATAATATATGAAACAGGCACTTTTGTCAAGGCAAAAAGCCCCGTTTCCGGCTTCTTACCGCCCCGTTTCCAACCGGTAGAGCCGCTTGGCATTTTCCGTAGTGGCGCGGATAGCTTCCGCCACCGTAATACCCCGGATCTCAGCCAATTTCTCCGCCATTTTGATCAGGTATCCGGGATCATTCCGCTTGCCCCGGTAGGGCTCGGGGGCCATGTAGGGGCAGTCGGTCTCCAGCACGATCCTATCCAGCGGAATGGATGCGGCGGTTTCCACCGCCTTGCGGGCATTTTTGAAGGTCAGCACCCCGGTAAAACCGATGTACCAGCCCATATCTACCAGCTGTCGCGCCATCTCCGGCGAGCCGGAGTAGCAGTGGAACACACCCTTCACCTCCGGAAACCGGCGGACGATCTCCATACCGTCCTCATGGGCCTCCCGCTCGTGGACGATCACGGGCAGGTCCAGTTCCCGGGCGAGGGAAAGCTGCATTTGGAAGGCTTTTTTCTGAATGTCCCGGGGGATATCTTCGTAGTGGTAGTCAAGGCCTATTTCGCCGATGGCCTTCACCTTTTCGTCCCGACAGAGAAGCCGATACTGCTCAATGACTTCCTCGTTGACCTCGTCGGCCGCATCGGGATGAGATCCCACAGCGGCGTAAAGCCAGGGATAGCGGTGGGCCAGCTCCATGGTCTGCCGGGAGTTTTCCAGGTCGCAGCCTGCGTTCATCACAAAGCCGACGCCTTTGTCCTTCAGCCCCCGGAGCAGTTCCTCCCGGTCGGCATCAAATGCCCGGTCCGTCAGATGGGCGTGGGTATCAAATAACATGTTATTTCTCCTCTTCAATGACCGCCACAAGGCAGCCGTCTGTTTCCAGGACACGGGGGTCGTCCAAAGAAAAGTCTGTGGTGTTGGGATACCCCCGCAGACCCTCTCCGGAGCATTTTGCGGCGGCCTCCTTCAGCACCCAGAAGGTCAGCAGCGCCCGGCGCTTGTCGTAGGCGCATTTGTACTGCTCCATTTCCCCAGGGGACAGGATCTTCTCCGCCAGAGCCAGATTGATCTGCCTGTCCACTTCCTCCGCGTCCACACCCACAGGTCTGTCGGAAAGGGCGCAGAACACATGGCGCTTGGTGTGGGAGATAGAAAAATGCACATCCCCTTCCGCAAAATACGGCTTGCCCCGAGGGGTTTTTCGTATCTCCGGCAGGTTGCCGCCGTAGCACTTTTTCAGCAGTTCTAAACCGGCCTCGTGGCCGTTTCTGCCCTGCAGGCATTCCCAACAAAGCACCCTGCGACACCCCCTTTTTTATGCTGTGTATAGTATACCTTTCGGTATGTTCCTTGTCAATGGAGCATATTCTTTACGGACAAGGAGGAATGGACATGACCGATCAGCAACCCGTACTGCCTCACAAGCTCACCCTCACCGACCGGAAGACCCTTACCGTCACCGGTGTCACCGAGGTGGTCAGCTTTGACGAGACCGCCGTCATCGCCCACACCCAGCTTGGCACACTGGTGGTGCAGGGCAAAGATCTGCAGCTAAAGACCCTTTTGCCGGAAGGCGGCCAGGTGGCGGTGGCCGGGGAGATCTCCGCTCTCATTTATGAAGAGCCGCGGGTTTCCGGCTCTTTTTGGCAGCGGCTGCTGGGATGACCGTGCCGGCCGTCGCTTTTGAGCGATTTGTGACAGGTCTTGTGCTGGGGTGCTTGCTGGGGATCGCATACGGATTTCTCCGGCCACTGCAGAAAAAAAGAAAGGTGTTTTCCGATCTTGTGTTCTGCATCGCGGCCGGGTGGGTGTATCTGTATTTCGGCTTTGCCGTGTGCCGGGGAGACCTGCGTCTTGGTTATATGGCCGCGCCGGTGCTGAGCGCCATCGTCTGGGACCGGACCGTCGGCTGGTGGTTAAGGCCGTTTTTTGACGGTTTTTGGCGGTTTTGGCGCAAAATCCTCCGGCCTTTTCTCACTTTTTTCAAAAAAATCCCCATTTATGCAAAATTGTTCTTTGCAAGCGGGAAAAAATGGGGTACAATATTATGGAGAAAGCGCAAACACATTACGCCCCCACGGGAAGGAGCCCAACATGGCCACAAAAAACAACCCCTTCAGCCGCATCCGGCTGGTATATCGCCGCAGTTCCCCGCTGCTCAAATGCGTAGTTCTGGCGACGATCATACTGTCCACCGCCGCGCTGATCGTTCTGCGGATCTCCCTTCAGTCGGCTCAGGACCGCCAGGCAGAGCTCCAGGCCCAAGCCGCCCAGCTGCAGGAGGAAAACCGCCGGCTGACCCAGTACATCGCAGAATTGGGCACCGTGGAAAGCGTAAAGCGCATCGCAACTCTGGAACTGGGGCTTGTCGATCCGGACAGCCAGTTCTTCACCCCCAGTGAAACTGAAATCCCTGACTGATTATGGAGGAAGCATTACAAACTATGGAGTTAACCGCAGGTGCCATTTTAGATGGCAAGGTAAAGTCTATCACCAATTTCGGCGCATTCATCAGCCTGCCTGACAACAAGACCGGTCTGGTACATATCTCGGAGGTCGCCAACGCCTATGTCAGCGACATTCGTCAGCACCTGACCGAGGGACAGGATGTCAAGGTCGTCGTCCTCAGCGCAGAGGCCGGCAAGGTCAACCTGTCCATCAAGCGGCTGGAAGCAAGGCCGCAGCGAGAGGATCGTCCCCCTCGCCGGGAGAGCGCGCCCGCTCCCCGTCCTGCCCGTACTGCGCCGCTGCCTCCTCCTCAGCCCAAAACCGCCGATCAGCTTTTCGAGGAGAAACTTAAGCAGTTTATGAGCGAATCTGACAGCAAAATCTCCTCCATCCGGCAGTATTCCGACCATCGGACTAAGAGCCGCCGCAGATAAGCGGGGCGAGACACTTGACATTGGAGCCGCTGCCCACGGCAGCGGCTTTTTCGGAGGTTGTTATGGCAACAGTTGTGATCACCGGCGGCAGCCGGGGTATCGGCGCCCAGGCGGTGCGGCAGTTTTCCGCCCGGGGCGACAGTGTGTACTTCCTTTATGAGAAGGAACACGAAAAAGCCGCAAGCGTTGCAGCTGACACCGGCGCTACTGCCATCTGCTGCGATGTATCAAAAGGCGATGCCGTAGCAGATGCATTCGCCCAGATCCCCGATGTGGATGTGCTGATCTGCAACGCAGGCATCTGCGCCACCGGCCTGATCCACCAGTTGGAAGAAGAACAGTGGGACAGGCTTTTTGATGTGAATGTGAAGGGGATTTACCACTGCGTCAAAGCCGCTATGCCCCATTTTTTGAAAAAGCAGTCCGGCGCCATCATCACCGTCAGCTCCATGTGGGGACAGACCGGCGCATCCTGTGAGGTGGCCTACTCCGCCACCAAGGGAGCGGTAATTGCTATGACCAAAGCCATGGCGCAGGAACTTGGACCGGCAGGCGTGCGAGTCAATTGCGTAGCCCCCGGAGTGATTCTTACGGATATGTGCGCCAATGTCGCCCCGGAAATTATGGAAGAGCTAAAAGCGGAGACCCCTATCGGCCGCAACGGCACACCGGAAGATGTGGCCAAGGCGATGCTCTATCTTGCCGATGCGACGTTTGTCACCGGACAGGTCCTTGCCGTCAACGGCGGATTTGTGCTATAATATTTACACACTAACATTCTGGAGGAAATACATATGAAACTTGCATTGGGTTGCGACCACGGCGCGCTGGCGCTGAAGAATGCGCTGATCCCCCACCTGGAAAAGCTGGGTCACGAGGTGAAGGATTTCGGTACTTACACCCTGGACAGCTGTGACTACCCCGATTTTGCCGCTCCTGCCGCAAAGGCCGTTGCCAGCGGTGAGTGTGACAAGGGCATCGTCCTTTGCACCACCGGCATCGGCGTGTCCATCACCGCCAACAAAATCCCCGGCATCCGCTGCGCTCTGCTGTCTGATGTGATGAGCGCCCGTATGACCCGGGAGCATAACGACACCAACATGATGGCCATCGGCGCCGGTGTTGTAGGTCAGATGCTGGCCTTTGAGATCGTGGACACCTGGCTTGGCACTCCCTTCTCTGAGGAAGCCCGTCACCAGCGCCGGATCGACAAGATGATGGCTCTGGAAAGCAAATAAAGCCAAAACAAAACCCCCATTCTCACGAATGGGGGTTGTTTTTATGCAGGAATGTTCTCCCTGACTACCACATAGCCGTCCACCAGGTTTGCGCTTTCCAGCGTACCCTCGATGGCCACGGAGCGCTCCATCAGGTCGGTGCAGATCACGCAGCCGTCCTTGCATTCGATGCGCATCACATTCTTCAGGACCACATTTTCCTCAGAGCGGACATTCTTATAAACAGTAGAAAGACACATAGCGCCACCTCTTACTTCAGACTTGCCAGCACGGTGGACAGCCGCAGGTTGCCCTTCTCGAAATCGGACACTGCTGCCATCACCTGCTCGTAGGCAGTGCGGCTGCCGGCCTTCTCCAGCTGAGCAGCCAATTGGGCCAGCTCTCTTGCGTGGCTGGCGTTGTGGTTCACCATATACTGCATCAGCGCCATCAGCTCCTCCATGGGGGTGTGCTCGCAGCCGCCTGCGCAGCTGCTGCAAGCGCCGGAGCAGCCGTGGCTGTGATCGTGAGCATGGCCCTCCCCGTGGAGATGGTCGTGCTCGTGGGGATGGGTGTGATCGTGCTCGTGGGCGTGGCTGTGTTCGTGCTCGTGGGCAACGCCGTCGTGGGTGTGGACATGGGTGTGGGTATGCTCATGGGAATGGGCGTGTCCGCCGGGGATATGGTCATGGTCGATATGCATAAAGTTTCTCCTTTAGGTTTTTCTTTCAGTATACCCCAGGACGGGTTTCTTGTCAAAGATATTCCACAAACTCCAGTTCAAAGTCCAGGACTTCCCCGGTCTTCTCATCCATCCGGAAGGTGACAATGCCCACATGGATCAGGGACTGGTAGGGGTCTTTCTTGGGGCCGGACTTGCTGTAGGCCCAGAGGGTATCCATATTGTACACCTCGCCCTTCTCCGCGCTGGTCATTTCGCCCTCGGAGAACACCTCGCAGTCCAGCACATACACAGACACGGTGTAGTCTGTCTCGCTGGCGAACATGGGCCGGTAGGCGCTGTCCACGATGCAGACCACAGTCTCATCGTCCCAGTCCTCCGTTCTGTCCAGCACCAGCTGGGTCATTTCCTTATTGGCCTCAACACGCTGCTTGGTGGTGTAGTCGGCAGAGCGGGAAGTGCCGTTGTAGCGATAGGTCAGGTAGCCGGTGGCAGACACCGCGCCCACCAATACCAGGCACACAAGGAACGCCACCTGCTTTTTTGTGAAGGCGAGATTTGCTCCCTTGTCGAAGGTGAGCTTTGCCCGGTTGGTCACCGGCACCAGCGCTTTCAAAAACAGAGTCATTACCACAGACTCAATGGGGAAGAAAAACAGATTCTTAAACAGGCGGGATACGGTGAAGATGCCCAGGATCTGATTCTTTGCGCTCTCGGGATTGCCCATATACACATACTGCCAGGCGAAGATGCCGGTCTGCAGGATCATATTCACAAAGAAGCAGATCAAGAACCGCGCCAAAATCACCCGGGTAGCAGAGACCTTTGTCCGGTACAGGCAGAGGGCATAGATCATGGTGCTGGCGATCTCAGTAAGTACAAAGGGCAGGAAATAGTCGCCGTTGGGGAAGATCATAAAGCCGATGGTATCGGAAATGATCGCTGCGGGGATGGCCACCACAGGTCCAAAGATCATTGCGCCCAAAGCCGTTGCCAGCATAGCGGTCTGAATGGTCAGCTGGGGATTGCCCAGAGGGATCGCCAGAGGCTTCAGAGCCACCCGCAAAGCGATCAGCAGCGCGGTGACTACCAGCATTTTGGTGCTCTTCAGCTCAGAGGCTGCGGCCTTCCAGTAGGCCTTGGAAAAGGGATGGGGGAATAAGGTTTGTTCGTTCATAAGAAATCCTCCTTTTTGTGTGGGTGACCGGACGAACCGAAGCGCTTATGCAAAAACCCCGCACGCATAGCGTACGGGGAGTGATAAGCAGCATCTGTTGGGTATGGCAACCGCCTGGTCGACCGATCTACCCGACCGAGTATCGTTGCTTACATATAAGGAGCGTTTCCTATATGCGCAGCGGGTGCGGAACACCTCATCGCGGACAAAGTCCTTCGTCTGCCAGACAACTCCCCATTTTGGCAGCACTTCACGCGAGGTCTCCTACTCTGTTCCCGATTATCATACAACATCCCCTCAAAATTGTAAATACCAATTTGTCACAGGTGGGGGTTTTATGGAAAATAAATACAAACAGCCCCTTTTTCCCGGCGGAAAAACCTTGCTTTTTGTGCAACATTGATTTATAATGACGCTATAATTGGGAAAGGAGGGGCAGAAATTGGGCGAATTGATCGCAATCCTGTCCGGCAAAGGCGGAACAGGCAAGACCTCTGTCTGCGCCGGCATCGCGGAAGCGCTGGCTCTGCAGGGTGAAACGGTGCTGTGCATCGACTGCGATGTGGGCCTGCGGAATCTGGATATCGCTCTGGGCATCAGCCAGGTTGGCGCCCTCTCTTTCCTGGACATCTGCTCCGGCAGTTACCCGTTGGACAAAGCTGCCCGCCATCCCCTGTACCCCGGCATTTCCTTTTTGACCGCGCCGGTGAACTGCCCTGTGGAGGATGTGGATCCCGTGGCCTTTGCCCGGCTGCTGGAGGATGCTCGCAAGGCGTTTTCCTATGTGCTGCTGGACGCCCCCGCCGGTATCGAAGCCGGTTTCCGGCTGGCTGCCCAATATGCCGACCGGGTGATTCTGGTCACCGGTGCCGATCCCGCCGCCATCCGGGACGCCTCCACCGCCTTTGACCTGCTGGACATCATGGAAAAGCACAGCGTCCGCATGGTCCTCAACCGGGTCAATCCCAAGATGCTCTCCGCCATGGGCGTGACTGTGGACGATATTATGGATCAGTCCGGTCTGCCGCTGCTGGGCATCGTACCGGAAGACGACAATGTGATCCTCGCCGCCGCCTTCCGTCAGCCCCTGCTGGCCTACACCAAGAAGGGCGCTGCCGCCGCCTGCAAGCGGATCGCTCAGCGCATCGTGGGAAGACACGTTCCTGTGAAGTTATAGAGAAGGAGTGACTACAGTGAATATTGCATTTTTGGCTCACGACAAGAAAAAAGAACTGATGGTGCAGTTTTGCACTGCCTATAAAAGCGTGCTGGCAAAGCACAATCTGTTTGCCACCGCCACCACCGGCCGCCTGATCGCGGACAATACCGGTCTGCCCATCACCATGCTGCTGTCCCATAAGCAGGGCGGCCATCAGCAGATCAACGCCCGCATCGCCTATAACGAGATCGACCTGGTGCTGCTGTTCTCCGATCCCCACAGCGCTGACCCCTGGGACGACAGTCAGATCGTGGAGACCATCCGCCACTGTGACAAGCATAATGTTCCCATCGCTACCAACCTGGGCAGCGCGGAAATGTTCATTATGGGTCTTCAGAGAGGCGATCTGGACTGGCGTGAGATGTATCACAACAAGTCAAAATACTAAGAACACACCAGCCGTCCGCCCTCGGGCTGGACGGCTTTTTTGAAAGGAAGTTTACTATGGAAAGAATTACTCCCCGGACTCTGTCCGGTTTTATGGAGCTGCTGCCCGGCAAACAGGCCAAGCTGGAGAAGATGATGCAGGTCCTGCGGGACACCTATTCCCTCTTTGGCTTTGCGCCCCTGGACACCCCGGTGATCGAGGACGCCAAGATTTTGCTGGCCAAGGGCGGCGGCGAGACAGAAAAGCAGATCTACCGTTTCCAGAAGGGCGACAGCGATCTGGCCATGCGCTTTGATCTGACCGTGCCTCTGGCAAAGTATGTGGCTCTGCACTACAACGAGCTGGCCTTCCCCTTCCGCCGGTATCAAATCGGCAAGGTCTACCGGGGCGAACGGGCGCAGAGAGGTCGTTTCCGCGAGTTTTATCAGGCGGACATCGACATCATCGGCGACGGCAAGCTGGACATTCTCAACGAAGCGGAGATCCCCGCAATCATCTACCGGGTGTTCCGCGGCTTCGGTCTGAACCGCTTCCAGATCCGGGTGAACAACCGGAAGATCCTCAACGGCTTTTACGCTATGTTGGGTCTGTCTGAAAAGAGCGGCGACATTATGCGCACCGTGGACAAGCTGGATAAGATCGGCACAGAAAAGGTGACCGCTCTGCTCCTTTCTGACTGCGGTCTGACCCAGCAGCAGGCAGAGAACATTCTCAGGTTCATCGCCATCCGCGGCACAAATGACGAGGTGCTCTCTGCTCTGGAGGGCTATCGCGGCCGGAACGAGGTCTTTGACCTTGGTCTTGAGGAGCTGAAGGCTGTGACGGCGAATCTGGCCGCCTTTGGTGTGCCGGAGGCCAATTTTGCGGTGGATCTGACCATCGCCCGGGGTCTTGACTACTACACCGGCACGGTGTATGAGACCACTCTGCTGGATCATCCGGAGATCGGCTCCGTGTGCTCCGGCGGCCGGTACGATAACCTGGCCGGCTACTACATCGACAGACCCCTGCCCGGCGTGGGTATCTCCATCGGTCTGACACGGCTGTTTTATGTGCTGGACGAGCAGGGTCTTCTCAACGACGCCCTCCCCAGCGCCCCCTGTGATGCCCTGGTGCTGCCTATGACGGAGAATGTCTCCGCCGCCATCGCTTTGACTGAACGCCTGCGCTCTGCCGGTGTGCGGGTGCAGTTCTACGGCGAGCAGAAGAAGTTTAAACAGAAGATGAGCTATGCCGACAAGCTGGGCGTTCCCTACGCAGTGCTGCTGGGCGATGACGAGCTGGCAGAGGGCAAGTGCTCTGTGAAGAATATGGCCACCGGCGAGCAGGTGAAGCTCACCGCCGACGAGGCGGCAGCGTTTATCCTGCAGGGTCTTCAAGACAACAATGGTCCGCTGATCCTGGAAAAGGCCGATTGATGGAGCTGAAACACACCGCTGCCCGCGCCGGACGGCTGTCCTCCTTTTTGCGGGGAGAGATGGGTATGTCCGCCGGACTTATGAACCGGCTGAAATGGCAGCAGCTGCTCTTTGTCAACGGAGAGCCGGTGCATACGGATCATCCGGTAGTCCCCGGAGATGTGATCACAGTGCCTCTGGGCGAGCCGGTGCCGGACTACCCCGCCGAGGACGGCGATCTGACGGTTTTGTATGAAGACGAACACATTTTGGCAGTGGATAAACCGGCAGGCATGCTGATCCATCCCTCCCGTTCCCGTCTCACCGGCACACTGGCAAACTATGTCCTGGGCTACTATCGAAAAACCGGACAGGAGAGCGCTTTTCACCCCCTCACCCGGCTGGACCGGGATACCTTTGGGGTGGTGCTGCTGGCTAAAAACGCCCATATCCACGGTCTGCTGAACGAGCTGCATTTGCGCGGCGGTTTCACCAAAACCTACCACGCCTGGGTCTATGGCAGTCCGGCAGAGGACGCCGGCGTCATCGATGCTCCCATCGGGCGGCTGCCCCTGCCCAGCCTGCTGCGGCAGGTCTGCAGCGATGGCAAACCCTCTCTGACCCGATACACAGTTTTAAAGCGGCAGGGAGATTTTACCTTGCTGGCTCTCCAGCCGGTCACCGGCCGCACCCATCAGCTGCGAGTCCACTGCGCGTATATGGGTTTCCCCATTTTGGGCGATCCCCAGTACGGCAGCGAGGCGTCCACCCGGGTATCCCGGGAATTGGGGCTCACCTCCCAATTGCTGTGCGCCAAGACTCTTTATTTTCCCCACCCCGTCACCGGGCAGGAAATGACCATCGCCTCCCTTTTAGAAGCAATGCTTCCCCAAAAAGAAAACCGGAATGTGTAATACATTCCGGTTTTTTGTTATCCCTCCAGATGGTGGAGGATGCGATCTTCAATCATCTCCAAAGCCACTAAGTTCTTGCCGCCCTCCGGTACTACCAGGTGGGCGTATTTTTTGCTGGGCTCTACATACAGCTCATGCATGGGTTTCACCGTCTGCTGGTACTGCAGCAGCACCGACTCCAGAGAGCGCCCCCGCTTGTTCACGTCCCGCTTGATCCGTCGGCACAGACGGATGTCCGCATCGGCGTCCACAAAGATACGGATATCCATCAGATCCCGGAGCTCCTTGTTCTCCAGAATCAGAATACCCTCCACAATGATCACCCGAGACGGCTCAATATGTATGGTCTCGTCGCTGCGGTTGTGGACGGTAAAGTCATACACCGGGCAATCGACAGCCTGTCCGTTCCGGAGCAGCTCCAGCTGCCGGACAAACAGATCCGTATCAAAGGCCGCCGGCTCGTCATAGTTCAGCTGGCAGCGCTCGTCATAGGTCAGCTCATCGTGGCGCTTGTAGTAGTTATCGTGGCTGATGACCGTGGCTACATCGCCGAACTTGGTCATCAGGTTCTTCATTAATGTCGTCTTACCGCTGCCGCTGCCGCCGGCAATGCCGATCACCAGAACATCCTTCATTGGGGATCCCCTCCTGCTTCCAGTAATTGATAGGAAAGCTGCAAAACTTCCGCTGTGCCAAGACTGTTTTCGATGGTGATGCTGCCCGGGCCGTCACAAAGCAGTCCGGCGTCCATAAGGCACCGGCGGGTCTGCCGGGCAGTGCCTTCGCCGCCGTCCAGGATCAGAGTGCTTTCGCCCAAAACCGATCTGATGGCGTCCTTCACAAAGGGGTAGTGGGTACAGCCCAGCACCAACGCGTCCAGCTTGCCGGCATAGGGGGCAAGGAGCTGCTCCAGCAATTTGCGGGTCTCCGGCGCGTCCGTTTTGCCCTGCTCCACCAGCTCCACCAGTCCCGGCGCGGGAAGGAGCGCCACCTGCGCCTGAGGGAATCGCTCCAGCTGATGGGCCAGCTTCTCCTCCCGGAGGGTGACCTGGGTGGCCATAATGCCGATGCGGCCGGTGGGGAATCGGTCAGCCGCCAGCTTCAGCGCCGGCTCGATGCCGATAATGATGGTATCCGGGTATTGCTCACGGAGCAACCCGATGGCCGCCGCAGTGGCGGTATTGCAGGCCACTACCAGCGCCTTCACATTCCGGCTGAGGAGCATATCCGCCGCCTGCAGGCAAAGTTCCCGAACGGCCTGGGTGGATTTTTCTCCATAGGGCGCGTTGGCAGAGTCGCCAAAGTACAGGTAGTTCTCTTCGGGCATCAGCGCAACAAGCTCCCGCAGGACGCTGATTCCGCCCACGCCGGAGTCAAACACGGCAATATAATCTTCCCTGCGCGCCATTTCCTCACCCGCTTTTTGGTATTTTTCTTATTATAGCAGAGGAAAGGCCCCCTTTCAACACAAAATAATGCCGCCGGACACTTTTTGCCTCGCTTCACCCGGTCGCCCTTTCGAGTCCCATTACCCTAATACCCATAAAAAGAGGAGATACCAAAAGGCATCTCCTTAGGCGTATGGTATTCCGTTATGCGCCTGCGGCGCATGGGTCTCTCACGTCGTCGCAAAGTCCGCTTTGTTCAGCTCCGGCTGCTTGCCGGAGTGTCACTTCGCTTCCTTGCTCCTCCTCTCCCCACAAAGACCGTTCGTCTTTGCGGGGACCCCTTTTGTTTGTCCACCGGACACTTTTTGCCTCGCTTCGCCCGGTCGCCCTTTCGAGTCCCATTACCCACACCAAATATAAAAACATCCCTCCGCTTTCGCGGAGGGATGGTTTTATGGGGTGGGTAATGGGACTCGAACCCACAACGCCCGGAACCACAATCCGGTGCTCTGCCAATTGAACTACACCCACCATATCAACTGAAGTGGCACGCCAGGAGGGACTCGTCAGCATCTTCGCCTTGGGCGAAGATAAATGTTCGGCTCGGTCAAGCCCTCGCCGGCAACGCTCACCCGCGTTGCATTCGATCTTTCGAGTCCTAGAACGCTGTATCCATTTTATGTGGCACGCCAGGAGGGACTCGAACCCCCGGCCTACTGCTTAGAAGGCAGTTGCTCTATCCAACTGAGCTACTGGCGCATTTCTAATGGAGCGGGTGACGGGAATCGGACCCGCGTATCCAGCTTGGAAGGCTGGTGTTCTACCATTGAACTACACCCGCAAATCCATCCCCCTGAGTGATTCAGCTATAAGATATTAGCACAGGAAAATGGATATGTCAAGGCTGAACGCCCACAATTTCCGTAATTTTTTTGTAAATAACATCCGCTACAGCCCCATCCGCGCTGCTGCACACCGTTTCATATTGGCCTGCCACCTGACCGTCTGCCGGGCAAAAAGCGTAGTCCGCGCCGCTGAGCATAGGGATATCGTTGCCTGCATCGCCGATGCACACAAGAATCTTTTTCCCCAGTTTTGCCTGCAGCTCCCTGGCCGCCTGCAGCTTAGACACGCCCTTGGCATGGACATTCAGAAGCTGGGCGCCGGAGCGGAAGACCTCCAGCTTATCTCCCCAGTTGTCCTCGATCATCGCGGTGATTCGGTCATAAAGCTCGGCGTCCTGCGTGTCCTGCAGCACCAGATTCAGATCCTTCCGCTGGCGGGGCATTACATTGAACTTGAGAAACACGCCCACATCGTCGCCGGACTCCACCGGCACGAGGGTCCAGTTCTTTCTCTCGTACAGCGCCACATCCTCCTCTGAGGTGTCCACGATGTAATGGGCATACAGGCCCTGCACCTCCAACTTGACCTCCGGAAAAGCCTCTGCCAGCTTATCCAGCACGGTCCAGGGGTCCAGGTCGATGACCTTTTCGTCCGCAAACACTCCGTCAAGGCAGGACACACTGCCATTCATCAGCAAAAAGGGCGCGTTCACCGGCACCTGCTCCATAACGCCCCGGGCAGTCACAGGACTGCGGCCGGTATTGACGGTAAACGTACCGCCCTGCTCCATAAAATACCGGATGGCCTCCAGGTTCCTCTCCGGCAGAGTGCCGTCAGGGCCTGTGAGGGTGCGGTCATAGTCAGCGGTGATCAATACATCTTCAAAGGGTCTCATTTCTTGGATTTCTCCTGCAGTTTCAAGATTTCGGGGATCTTTTCATAAATCACATCTGCCACAGCGCCGTCGCCGCAGTTGCCCACGGTTTCGTACCGATCTGCCACCACGGCGTCCGCCGGACAGTAGGCGTAGTCCGCTCCATCCAGCATAGCGACGTCATTTTCCGCGTCCCCCACGCACACAAGGAGCTCTCTGCCCAGCTTGGCCTGCAGCTCTCTTGCCGCTTTCAGCTTGGACACGCCCTTGGCGTGGACATCGATGATCCGGGGCGCGGCCCGGAAAGTGACCACCTTGTCGCCCCACAGCTCCAGGATCCGGTTTTCGATCCTGTCCACCTCTGCCAGCTCTGCCTCGGTCGCCTCGAACATGGTGGCAAGGTCGCTGTATGCCGGTTTGCCAAACAGAGCGCATTTCAAAAACGGGCCAAGGTCATCCCCCGGTTTGGCGGAGGTGTAGTGCCAGCCCATGGCTCTGTAAAAGTCGATATACTCCGGCTTTTCATTGATGAGGAAATTGTCGGAAAGGCCCTGCACCTCCAGATTCATCTGAGGGAACTCCTCAGCCATTCGGTTCAGCACCGTCCACATATCCAGCTCGATTTCCTTCAGATTGGTGAGTTTTCCATCCTCCAGCCAGGCGCTGCCGTTCATCAGTAGAAAGGGCACATTCGCTGGGATCTTGCCCATTTTTGCGCCAAAGGTGTTGACGCACCGGCCGGTATTCACCGTAAAGGCGCCGCCATTGTCCGTAAAATACCGGATCGCATCGATATTCCGCCGGGGAACAGCGCCATCCGGGCCGGTGAGCGTCCGGTCATAGTCCACAGTCAGCAGGACTTTATCGTAAAGTGCCACTTGCAGTTATCCTCTCTAATTTCTCCAAAACTTCCTTGAAATAATCCGGCAGGTCCGCCATCACGACCACAGCTCGGCCGTCCCGGGGGTGGGAAAAGCACAGCGCCCCGGCATGCAAGCACTGGCTGGACTGCCCCAGCTCGGGCTTTTTCCGGCCGTAGACGGTGTCTCCCAAAATGGGATGGCCGATGTGGGCCATATGGACGCGGATCTGATGGGTACGGCCGGTCTCCAGTCTGCACCGCACATGGGTGTAACCCCGGTAGCGAGCAACCACTTCCCAATGGGTGACGGCATTTCTGCTGTTGCGGGTGGTCACGCACATCTTCTTCCGGTCGGTGGGATGGCGGCCGATGGGGGCATCCACCGTGCCTGTATCTTCCTTCAGATTCCCGCAGACGATGGCTTCATAGGTCCGGGCCATAGAGTGATCCTTTAATTGAGAAGCCAACACCGTGTGGGACAGGTCATTCTTCGCCACTGCCAGCAATCCGGAGGTGTCTTTATCGATCCGGTGGACGATGCCGGGGCGGAGCTCTCCGTTGATGCCGGAAAGCTGGTCGGCCCGGGAAAAGAGCAGACCGTTCACCAGGGTGTCCTCCTGATGGCCTGCGGCAGGGTGGACCACCAGCCCCTTGGGCTTGTTGATCACCAGCACATCCTCGTCCTCGTAGACGATCTCCAGGGGGATATCCTTGGCCACAATGTCCACATGCTTTGCCTCGGGGATACGGACCGATATCTCATCACCGGTATTGAGTTTGTCGTTTTTCTTTCCGGGCGCGCCGTTGCGCAGCACACACCCCTCATCCAGCAGGCGCTGGGCAGCGGAGCGGGACATGCCCTCAATGGACCGGGCCAAAAAGGCATCCAGCCGCTCACCGGGCGTATTGGCAACAAAGATCATTTTTTGTCTTCCTTCCAGAATGCTTTATTCCAAAATACCAGATGGACCATCAGAGCAATACAGCCGCAGGTGATGAAGCAGTCTGCCACATTGAACACGGGAAACTCCATAAACTCCGTCTCGATCATATCCACCACATAGCCCAGCCGCACCCGGTCGATCATATTGCCCAGGCCGCCGCCGTAGATGGCTGCGATACACCACCGCTCAAAGGCAGTAAAGGGCATCGCTTTTTTATGGTATTCCCACACCACTGCCACGGTAAAGATCACGAAGATCACCGCAAACAGCCACTGCATCCCCTGAAACGAGGAAAAGGCCGCGCCAAAATTCTGTACATAGGTCAGACCCACCACCCCGGGGATCACTTCCACCTGCTCAAAAAGCGCGATATTTTGCACCACCAGCAGTTTTGTGATCTGATCAAACGCCACGATTAGCGCGGCGAACACCGCCATAAAAATTGCTTGCATAGAAAAGCCCTCCTGCGGGACATTTTTTAAGTCGGATCGTAGCC
>JAZNAK010000008.1:0-6164 GCA_045586485.1 Faecousia sp.
GATCTCGGGCAGGGCCTCGGTGGTGTAGTACTCGTAGCGCTCAGCAAGAGTAGCTTCCAGCTTGTCGACAGATGCCAGAACTGCATCCACGTAGCCGTACTCAACCCACTGGTTCCACACCTGTGCGGCAACCTCGGGACCGTAGGTCTCCAGCAACTTATACAGTTCATCCAGGACGATCTTGATCTCCTCAACCACGATATCCTTACCGGTGGTGTCTTCTTCCAGAGCAGTCAGGATAGCGTCAGCAAGCTGAGCGTGACCAGTGGGAGTGGGATGACCGTAGAAGCTGTTCCCGATACCGGTACGGATACCCATAACAGCAACGGTGTTGACAAAGCCCTCGGGAAGGTTTGCCTGAGCTGCCAGAGTCTTGAAGATGCCTTCAGGATAGTAATCGTTCAGGTCAAACTGGAAGGTAGGATCTTGAATAGATGCCATCACTGCATTTTCCAGAGTGCCGAAGAAGGCACCCAGCAACGCGTCTTCAACGGGGCCGAAGTTCTCACCAAAGCTGGTGGCATCCAGGGTATTGATCTCAATACCAGCCTGCATGATTTCAGCCATAACGTCGTATGCAGTGTTCAGAGCAACCACATAGCCATCATAATAGGGCTGAGCAATAGCGGGCAGCTGACCGGCAGCACCGGCAGCAAAGAAATCATTCAGGGTCATGCTCAGCGCGGGGATCGTAAGCAGCCTGTTCTGATATGCCATTGCGAAATGCTCCAGGTTGTTCGCAATGTCAGCACCCAGTGCCGCTGCAGCACTGATGTCCAGCAGGCCAGCGTTGTAAAGCTGCTTTGCGAGAAGCTGCTGCACACGGGTCTTAATGTACAGGTCGTTGTCATAGACGTCGAAGCAGTCCTTCATATCCTGGCTCAGGGTAGCAGGATCGCCGTTGTAGGCCAGCAGCTCGTCAGAGAAGAACTCCACATGGCCGTTCTGGCGAACGTCTGCGTAGATGTAGCTGTCGCAATAGGGAGAAACAGCGGCGGTGTACACATTGGCAGCATTGATCAGGGCGCCAAACATATCACCGAAGGGCAGTTCCACATCCATGCCGGGCAGCTTGGCGTTCAGACCGTACATCAGGTTCTGAATGCTGACAACCACCACGGTGGCATCGGGGTTCAGGGTCTGAATCTGCTCCATAACGGCATCAAAGCTCAGGCAGAAGCCCACCAGGGCGTAAGCCATAGTGTCAGCCATGTGCTCCAGGGCCTCGACAGACATGCCAGCCAGTGCAGCACCGGCCTTCTGCTCCAGGATCTCCATAGCGTAAGCCTTGCCTTCAGCATACATAGCAGCCAGCTCGGGATCGACCTTGGTCAAATCGTTCTCATACATATTGCTGACGATCTGATTGCTTGCATAAACGCCAAAGTTGTTGATGCCGATATCAACAGTGATCAGATCAGCGTTGGTAATGGCATCGCGGTAAGCCTCCTTCAGGGCAGCAACAGCCTGCTCCTGGGAGGGAGTACCAGCATTACCCTGCAGTCCCCATTCCAGCGCGCCGGCCAGATAGAACCAGTTCTGGCTCCATCTTGCGTCGTAGCCGGGAACATCACAGAAACGCCAGTCGGTGTAAGCGTCACCGGTGTAGCTGTCGTCCAGCAGGAAACGAACTTCCTCAGCGCGCATGGAGCTGATGGCCAGCTGGGACAGGTTCACGTTATTACCCTGGTCCTTCAGATAGTCTGCAATCAGCACAGGGTAAGAGTCGGGGGTGTCCTGCTTGTAGCCATAGATGTTTGCATTTTCCTTCAGAAGAGGATACTCATAAACCTCCTCATCCAGATAGCCATGCATACCATAGCCATTGACATTGGATGCGCCGAGAGAAACGTAATTAATGACATTATCATTATTTACGTCACTCACTTCAGCTGCGAATGCCACGGTGGGGACAAAGCCGATGATCAGGCACAGGGCCATAACCAGCGCGATGCCGGACCGAAGCATTCTGGAAAGATTTGCTTTCATAATTACCTCCTGTTTTTTAAGGGATCACACCCGGGTTGCTGCCACCGGAGTTGTTCCCAAGTTTACTATACATCACACTATATATAATAGTGGGAATGCCATGATAAAAATGTGTTGCTCTTCTTCCCTATTGCGGCTGTTCAGCACGGCGCATAAGATATACGCCGTGCCTTCCAGCGCAGCAACAGGTAATGTAAAAGCCTGTGTTAACCTTTGTTGTTTGCCAGCCAGCTCAGATAATCAAAGGCCTTATACTCAGCTTCCAGCTTCTTGTTATCCACCTTACCCATGGGAGTCAAGGGCAGGGCGTCCACTGCAACCACCGCTACAGGGCGGCCGCGCTCTTCAGCGTTGGTATTGCAGTAATCGTAGATGCGCTTGCAGACAGCAACTGCGTCCACATCTTTGACCAGCTCCACCAGCGCCATGGGGTACTGACCCTGGCTGTGTTCCATATCGTCGGTGCCGACCACTGCGCAGTTATGCACATCCGGCCGCTCCATGATCATGCTCTCCAGGTTGATGGGGAACACCTTATGGCCGTCGAACCGGGTGATCATTCTCTTGATACGGCCCTTGATGTACAGGAAGCCGTCCTCATCCATATAACCCAGGTCGCCGGAGTGGATCCATGTCAGACCGTCATCGTGCTTGCGCATCACATGGGCGGTTTCTTCGGGCTTATTGAAATACCCCTTCATCATAGAGTCACCGGTGACACAAACCTCGCCGATCTCCTTGTAGCCCAGTTCCTTGCCGGTCTCGGGATCAAAGATGCCCACATTCAGGTTCAGGGAAGGAATGCCGACGGAACCTGCCTTATAGACACGGTTTACACAGAAGGAAGCCGCAGCGGAAAGCTCAGACATGCCGTAGCCCTGCGCCAGAGGGAAGCGCATTCCGTGTTCCTTCCGGAACTCGTTCAGCCGCCGCTCCAGACTCTCGTTCATGCTGTCGCCGCCGCAGGCCAGAGTGTAGAGGAAGGACAGGTCCATCTTCTGCACTTCAGAACTGTTCAGCAGCAGCTCGATGAAAACAGGGGTGCTGATAATGTGGTTAGGTTTGTAGGTTCGGACCAGCTTGCCGATTTCGGCGGGAACGAATCTGGGAATGGGGACCAGCGTTGTATTCATGCACAACGGCATGTGCATACCGCAGACCATACCGTATGCGGCAAAAATGGGAATGATGCCCAGGAAACGGTCGCCGTATTCGCGATGGACATCGCAGTGAATGAAGCTGAGGGCAACGGCGTTCATAGAGTCGTTGGTCAGCATAACACCCTTGGGTGTACCGGTGGTGCCGCCGGTGTATGTAATGGCAACCAGAGCGTCGCCATCGTAGGGGGCTTCGGTATACCGGGTGCCAATACCTGCGCGGATGAACTCTGTCCACTTGATAACGGTTTTGCTGTAAGGGATCTTTGTGCGGTTCAGCATCTTGGCGAAGAACCGCTTGACAGCGGGAATGGAACTGTAGGGGGACTGGACCACGATCAGCTCCTGTCCGATGTCCTCCATCATTACCTCCACCTTGGGGAAGGCGATGTCGATCACAAACAGGATCTTGGAGCCGGACTCCTTGATCATCCTGCTGATGGTCTTTACATCCAGACGGGGGTCAATGGTGTTGGCCGCGGCGCCGATCTTATTCAGCGCGTAAACCGCGGCGATGGTCTCAGGAATGGAGGCGGAAAGGAAGGATACGATATCGCCGGGCTTAACGCCGAGGGCGGTGAAGGAGCGGGCGGCTGCATCCACACGGCGGCGCAGATCCTTGAAGGAAATGTCTGCTCCGTAGTAGTGAAGGGCAGGTTCGTCCAGGCGATCTTTATTCCGTTCCAGTACATAATCAAAGGCTTTGCACTGAGGGGCCTTGGCATTGCGTGCTTCCTCAGAATAGTACTTCATCCACACTTTTTCCTGTGTGATACTCTTTACTGCATTGCTCATATTTTCTCTCCAATTTGATTTATCGGTTTCTGTTTTTTCGTATTCCCCTCTTCTGCAGAATCAGATCAGGGGGCGCCGATTCAGATTAAGAGGGAGGCCTCTTCTGGGCATACAAAGGCATTCTCTTAATCGTATCTTAATATATCATACTTTATTACATATAGTCAAGGTAAATCAGAAAAAACCCCAAAAAATGTCGCGACTTTTTCCAATATTTACACTGTGCTTGAGGAAGCCTGTAGCCCGGGGGCAAAAGCGGTCTGATTTCGCTCCCTGTCGCCATACATCCGGCCTATCGGCAAAGCCGCCGGACACAGCATCCAGCGGCTTTGATTTTACACTCTTGCGTGACCCTGGGCGCAGATCACATCTACCACCTGATCCACGCATTCCTGGCAGAGATCCTTGCTGGATGCTTCCACCATGACCCGGATCACCGGCTCTGTGCCGGACTCCCGGACAAGGATCCGACCGGTCTCCCCCAGCCGCTCCGCCACAGCATGCACAGCTGCCTGCACCGCAGGATCGTTCTGTGCCTCCGGCTTGGACTTGACCCGGACATTCTTCAGCACCTGGGGATAAATATTCAAACCCTCTGTCAGCTGGCTCATCTTCTTTTTCCTGGCCAGCATCACTTCCATCATCTTGAGGCTGGTGAGAATGCCGTCACCCGTGGTGGCGTACTTGGAAATGATAATATGGCCAGACTGCTCGCCGCCCAGACGGCAGCCGTTGTTCACCATATATTCGTAGACATACTTGTCGCCCACGGCGGTCTTGGCATAATCGATGCCCTTTTCGTCAAGGGCTTTGTAAAGGCCGAAGTTGGACATTACAGTGGTGACCACCGTGTTATTGTCCAGCTGGCCACGCTCCTGCATGTACTGGCCCAAAATGTAGAGGATATGGTCGCCGCTCACCACCTGGCCGTTTTCGTCCACGCACAGGCAGCGGTCGGCATCGCCGTCATAGGCAAAACCCACATCCAGGCCATTCTCCACCACAAACTTTTGCAGAGCCTCAATGTGGGTGGAGCCGGCGTCCCGGTTGATGTTCAGGCCGTCGGGCTCGGCATTGATCACATAGGTCTTTGCGCCCAGGGCATCAAACACAGACTTGGCAATATTCCAGGCAGCGCCGTTGGCGCAGTCCAGACCCACCTTCACGCCCCGGAAAGAGAACAATCCCAGAGAGATCAGGTAGCCAATGTAGCGATTACGGCCGGCCACATAGTCCACGGTGCAGCCAACATGGTCCCGCTTGCCGTAGGGCAGCTCAGGCCACCGCTGGCCGAACAGTTCCAGCTTGCCGTCCAGATAATCCTCCACCAGCGCGATGGTCTCTTCATCCATCTTCTCTCCATGGCTGTTGAGAAGCTTGATGCCGTTATCGTAGTAGGGATTGTGGCTGGCGGAGATCATAATGCCGCAGTCAAAGGCGTCTACCCGGGTCACATAAGCCACGGAAGGCGTTGTAGTCACATGGAGCATATAGGCGTCCGCGCCGGAAGCGGTCAGGCCCGCCACCAGGGAATACTCAAACATATAGCTGGAGCGGCGGGTATCCTTGCCGATCACAACGCGGGGCGGCTCGTCAGATCCCGCCCGGGTCTTGAGCTCGCCATAGTACCAGCCTAAGAAACGGCCCACCTGAAAGGCGTGGTCCGCGGTCAGATTCACATTGGCCTCTCCACGGAAGCCGTCAGTGCCGAAATATCTTCCCATACTTATTCCTCCACCTTGGCGGCAATCACGCCGCCGGTCTTATAAATGCTGTTGGCCGGGACAACGCCGCGGACACAGGACAGCGGGTAAATACTGGTATTTCTGCCCACTACAGTGCCGGGATTCAGGACGCTGTTGCAGCCTACCTCCACAAAGTCTCCCAGCAGGGCGCCCACCTTCTTCTGTCCGGTGGGAATGGGAGTGTCGGCGTGGATTACCACAAGGGTCTTGTCGGACTTCACATTGGAAGTGATGGAGCCGGCGCCCATATGGGACTTATAGCCCAAAATGCTGTCGCCAACATAGTTGTAGTGAGGAGTCTGGACGTTGTCAAAAAGAATCACATTCTTCAGCTCCACAGAGTTGCCTACCACACAGTTTTCACCCACCAGCGCGGAGCCCCGTACAAAGGCACCGTGCCGCACCTCCGTATTGGCGCCAATGATGCACGGCGCGCCCAGATAGGCGGTAGGTGCCACCACCGCTGTTTTATGCACCC
>JAZNAK010000009.1:0-36922 GCA_045586485.1 Faecousia sp.
AGATGGTGAAAAGCCATCCCAAGAAGTTCGTGTTGATTGCGATGAGGGTCCACCTGTTCCCATACCGAACACAGAAGTTAAGCTCATTTGCGCCGACAATACTTGGCGGGTGACTGCCCGGGAAGATAGGTAACGCGAACACAGCCCCTAACCGAAAGGTTGGGGGTTTTTTCTTTATGCCTGCGAGTGTCCACCGGACACTCGCTGCGGCATGACAATACGTTGGCCTACCCGGGAAGATAGGTAACGCGAACACAGCCCCTAACCGAAAGGTTGGGGGTTTTTTCTTTATGCCTGCGAGTGTCCACTGGACACTCGCTGCGGCATGACAATACGTTGGCCTACCCGGGAAGATAGGTAACGCGAACACAATAAGTTCCACAGGAAATAGCGGGACTTTTCGCTATATTGCACTTTCCTGCTAGGTGTGTTATAATTCGACATACCATCACACCACCGCGTCGGAAAACCGGACCTTACAGAGGAGGCAGTATATGAAATGTAAAAAGAAAACAGTGAAGTTAATCGCCTGTCTACTGCTTTGCCTTTGCATTCTGGGCATCTGTGGGATTACAGTTATCAATTCTGTTGTCAAATTAACCACACAGGCACAGATCATCACGCAGGAAGATGCGGCTAAATTGGAAGATGTGGATTGCATCTTGGTGCTGGGGTGCTATGTTTATGAAAACGGGACGCCCAGTGCGATGCTCCATGACAGGCTTCAAAGAGGTGTTGCTCTGTACGATGCAGGCGCATCGCCGAAACTTCTTATGAGCGGTGACCACGGACGGTATACCTACGATGAGGTGGACGCTATGAAGCAGTTTGCGGTGGATGCTGGAATCCCCACGGCTGACATCTTTATGGATCACGCGGGTTTTTCCACCTATGAAAGTATTTACCGGGCAAAAGAGATATTTCAAGCCAAGAAAATCGTGATTGTCACTCAGGAGTACCACCTGTATCGGGCGCTGTACATAGCAGAGCGGTTTGGTCTGGAGGCCTACGGCGTGTCTGCGGATTACCGCGCGTATTCCGGACAGCTGATGCGGGATGTTCGGGAGGTGCTGGCAAGGGTGAAGGATTGCGGCTTTTGCATTGTGAAACCCGAGCCCACATTCCTGGGAGAGGTGATTCCGGTTTCCGGTGATGGGGATCTGACAAACGATGAGTTTTCCGATTTCTCGTAAAATGTATTTTGGATAATAAAAGAATCTGCGGCAAGGGTGCTTGCCGCAGATTCTTTTAATTTACGGTGTTGATGGGGTCGCCGGCCAGGAAGGCCTCAATGCTTGCCAAAGTGCAGGCAAGGATCCGTTTTCTGCTTTCAATAGGCGCCCATGCCATATGGGGCGTGATGACGCAATTGGGGGCGGAGAGCAGGGGATTGTCGGCTTCGATGGGTTCTTTGGACACCACATCCATAGCCGCGCCCCGGAGTTTGCCGCTGATCAGGGCGTCGGCCACATCCTGCTCATTCAGCAGTGCGCCGCGGGCGGTATTCAGCAGGATTGCGCCGTCCTTCATTTTGGAAAGGGTATCGGCATTGATCATACCGGTGTTCTCCGGCGTGAGAGGACAGTGGAGAGAGATGATGTCAGCGCGGGCCAGCAGGGTGTCGAGATCCACATACTGACCAATGGCTTCTCCCCCCGGATGGCGGCTGCGATTGTAGGCGATCACTTCCATGCCCATAGCCTTGGCGATCCTGCCAACGGCCCGACCGATCCGGCCAAAGCCGATGATACCCAGGGTCTTGCCGTACAGTTCCATTTGGGGAGTGTCCCAATAGCAGAAGTCGGGGCAGTTTGCCCAGCCGCCGCTATGCACCCAGTCGTCGTGGTGGCCTACCCGGTTGCACAGCTCCAAAAGCAGGGAGAAGGTGAACTGGGCTACGGCATTGGTGCCGTAGTCCGGCACATTGCACACGGGGATACCCCGCTTTTTTGCCGCTTCACAGTCTACAACATTATAACCCGTGGCCAGAACGCAGATCAGGCGAATATTGGGACACGCCTCCAGCAACTCCTCAGTGATGGGGGTTTTGTTGGTCATTACAATGTCCGCATCGGCAATCCGCTGGGCCGCCTGGGTGTACTCGCTGCGCTGGTACACGGTGACAGAGCCAAATTGCTCAAACACCTCCCAGCTCAGATCGCCGGGATTGACTGCGTTGCCGTCCAAAATGACGATTTTCATAGGCATTCTCCTTTATACTTGAAAAGAAGCGGTGTTTTTGTTAGGATAATAGAAAAACAAACGGAGTGTTTTATGGAGATCATTTATCAGGATGCGTCTATTGCGGTGTGCGTGAAGCCGCCCCGTGTACTGTCCACCGACGAGCCGGGTGGCATGCCGGAACTGGTGCGCCAGGCGCTTGGCACGGAGGATGTGCGGACTGTCCATCGCCTGGACCGGGTGGTTTCGGGACTGATGGTGCTGGCCCGATCGGCCGACGCGGCATCGGAGCTTTCCCGGCAGATCCGGGAGGGGCAATTTGAAAAGGAATACCTTGCGGTGCTTCACGGCCATCCGGAGGCGGACACCGGCACGCTGCGGGATCTGCTGCTGCGAAACAAGCAGGAGCGGAAGACTTATATTGTGTCGCAGCTGGAAAAGGGGGTGCAGGAGGCGATCCTCACCTATCAGGTGCAGGCCAAGACAGAGGGGCTTTCCCGGGTGCGGATCCAGCTACAGACCGGACGGACTCACCAGATACGGGCGCAATTTTCCGGCCGGGGACTGCCCCTGGTGGGGGATAGAAAATATAGCTTGCTGGAGGACGGCTGCGAAATTGCCCTGTGGTCTTACCGGCTGGCCTTTATCCATCCGGCGACGGGAGAAACCATAGAGTTTACCCTGGAGCCGCCGAGGGAATATCCCTGGACAGTCTTTTAAGGTTTGCCGTTATTATAGCAACGGCGCAAGGAAAATGCAAGAAACCGGAAGGATTCTCAAGATCTTTCCGGTTTGCTTTTACAGTCGAACTTATACATAGCCACAAGCAGGGAAACCAGCGCCAGGGAATCGGTAAGAATGCCGGCAATAGAGCCCACATAAATATTGTAAATGACCCACATAATGCACGACGGCAGGGTAATGAGCCGCAGGGCCTTTTCGTTTTTCATACCGTAGGAGACGGTGGTCAGCAGCTTGGAAGCAATCGGCAGAAGGCTGAGCAAACCGTCATAGGTGAAAAAGCCGGTGGCCACTACGAATATGCCGAAGACGGCGATCACCGGCGTTGTGGGGCGCTTCTTGTTTACCAGGCGGCAGAACAGGAGATTCCGCACAACGGAAAAACCGTCCAGTACGGCGGCGCTCCACGCGCCCAGAAGAATGTACTGCACGGAAAAGACCAGTTCCGACGCGGTTTTGCACAGGACGATGTGGTTGTGCTTCTTAAATTGGAAGGAAATGATGCTCATAAACAGGCCGATAAAACCGATGAGCTGGATAAATAAGTCCACGGAAAATCCTCTTCTCTCTTGACGGGCTTGTGAGGGTATTATACAATAATAGTCCACAACAGTCAATTTGTTCCGGGGGTGGAGTAATGGCAAACTATGATTTCTTCCAAAACAGAGAATGCGAGTATTTCCCCTGCCACGCGGGGGCGGACAAAGAGGGCTTTAGCTGCCTGTTCTGCTACTGCCCGCTGTACGCCCTGGGAGAGAACTGCGGCGGCCGGTTTACCTATACGGAAAGCGGCATTAAGGACTGTTCCAAGTGTTTGATTCCCCACAGACGGGAAAACTACGCCCTGGTTTTGGAGAAGATGGATGGTGTAATCGCTCTTGCCAAAAAGAGAAAAGGGTAATCCTTGATTTTTGAGGGCGCAGTTGCTATAATAAAGCAGCTGCTTACACGGAGACGTATCGAAGTGGGGAGCACCCCGAGCGCTGCCGGTGGCAGATGAAGCGAGGCAAAAGGAGTGGCCGCGGTCGGCGAGCGACGCAGGCGGATGCGCCAAGGAGAGCGCCGGGCACCGCAACAGGACATAACGGGGCGCCCCGTTCGGTAAAAACTAAACAATGCGTTATATTCCTAAAGGAGTTTAACATATACGGAGACGTATCGAAGTGGGGACGTTGCCGAGCGCTGCCGGTGGCAGATGAAGCGAGGCAAAAGGAGTGGCCGCGGTCGGCGAGCGACGCAGGCGTATGCGCCAAGGAGAGCGCCGGGCACCGCAACAGGACATAACGGGGCGCCCCGTTCGGTAAAAATCAAACAACACGTTATGCTCCTCAGGGAGTTTAACATATACGGAGACGTATCGAAGTGGTCATAACGGGGCTGACTCGAAATCAGTTTGCCGGCAACGGCACGTGGGTTCGAATCCCACCGTCTCCGCCAAAAAGGAACACCACCCTTATGGGGTGGTGTTCCTTTTTGGCTAGGTGGGATTCGAAAGGACGGCCTGACCGCAGGGAAGGTAAATAAGTGTCCGGTGGACACTTATTTAGTCCGTGGGAGAATCCATAGGTTTGCGATTGCACCTGATAAGGTGTGAGCGCAAGCCTATCTTAAGTTGATACAAACAAAAGAACACCACCCTTATGGGGTGGTGTTCCTTTTTGGCTGTGTGGGCTTGGAAAGGCTGTTAAAAAGATGTCCTTTCAAAACCGAGATAGCGTGTTCCCTGAAAGCTTACTTTGCCCCTTTCTCCAACCGTAAGCATACCATATTCGCTGCGGCTGACCTGCAGTTCCATCCGGTCACCGCTTTCCACCTCGAAGGAAACATAATAGGTATGGCTATGGTGGTGACCGTGTTTGTGATGATGGTGGTGCGTCTGTCTCCGCATATCTACAATCCTGGCAGGCACAGTTAGCCTTGGGGAGTTCTCATTTTTGAACCACTGGTATATGTTTTTTCCGATAACAGCAAAAAACAGGATAAAGAATATGACAATAAGAAACTCCATAGCAGCATCTCCTGGCGGGGTTGAATGGCCGGACTTTAGGACGGTAGGATCAGTTCGTGCCGGTGGGCAGAAGCTGTTCGCCGTCGGCGGTATAGAAATACTCTGCCACTACCTCGCCTTCGTCGTTATAGCTAATCTCGTGAGCCAGATAGTAATTGCCCTCGTCGTCTGCCTCGTAGAAGGCTTCCTCAAACTTGATACCGTTGATGTGGGTGGCCTGGTAGGTCAGGTTGCCGTCGTCCGTAAAGGTATGGGTGTAGACGATGGCATTGGTCACCTCGCCCTTTTCATAGTAAGTAGTGCCGGACTCGTAGAGCATACCATCGGGGCCCATATAGGCCTCGCGCACCATTGCCAGTTGGCCGTCCTTGTGGCAGGTAGCCTTGAGGACATTGCCGTATTCGTCAAACTCGTATTCGTAAGTTTCCTCGGAAGTTTTAGCGCCTGCAGCGTCATAAGTAGTGAGGGAGAGGGTGTTCCAATTCTCGTCAAGGATCGAGACTATTTTAGTATCGTCCTGATAGATGATATCCTCGCTCAGGTAAACGCCGTGTTCAGGATTTTCACAGGGGAGGAAAATCTTTTCGTACAGTAAAACGCCGTCATGATACTCCCAGGTGTGATGGGGGTTGCCGTCCTCGTAATACTTGGTGGTATGGATCAGCTGGAAGATCACATTGCCTTCGGCATCGTAATCGGTCTGGCTGTCCATAGTGCCTTGCTCATCATAGGTCATAATGGTGTACGTTCCGTCGCCGTTGTCGTAAGCGGCAACGCCGCATACCTGGCAGACATCAAAATTGTCCGGGTTGTGAGGCTCGGTGACGGTTTCCCCGCAGGCACAGACATACCAGTGGTTGGCAAGGTCGTAGGCCCACTGGGTCAAGGCGTGTTCGTGGGCGGTTGTGGGATCGGATGTTTCAGGAGTTTCCCCATGCCCGCCGCAGGCTGCAAAGAGCATCGCAAACACAAGGCAAAGGCACAGGATCAAACTGATTTTTTTCATAAGTGATTCCTCCTTGTTTTTCAAAATGACAAACCATTCTACCGTTTATTTTACATTATTTTTGCGGAATGTCTACTACCAATTGCACTGCTGGGACAAAGTCTTAAAAATACCGATGGCGCGGGGTGATTTGACAATGAAACAAAGCCCGGAAATGCCAAAGTATCATTGACAAACCGGTTCGTCTGGTTTATTATCTATGGTGTATGGACAGATGTGTTTTGCGACCGAAAATGCGCCTGTTCTCAAGGAAAATTAAGTACGCATCTATATAAATACAGGATTAGGAGAGGGATTTTATGAGCAATCAGGAAACATATATGTTTACCTTGGACGGCACAGATCCTGAAGTGTACAAAGTGATGAGCCAAAAGGGCGTGCATCACGTATTTGCCAAGGAAGTGGCCGGCGACATCAACTGCTGCTGGGATGGAATTATCTCCCCCAAGGGCGAGTTCTATTTCTCCCTGGGCAGCGAGAACGGAAAGGGCGATTTCGCCTACCTGAACCGTTTCGACTATAAGAACAAGAAGATCGAATATCTGCTCCACACCAGCGATGTTCTGCTTCCTCCCCACCGGGCCATGCCTGGCAGTAAGCTACATACCAGCATCGACTTTCTGCCCGACGGCCGGCTGATCTTTGTCAACCACAACACCGACGGCGCTCCCGGCCATCCCGAGTGGATGCCCTACGCCTATTTCTCCCACAAGCATGAGAGCTTCCCCGGCTCTTCTCTGTTCATCTATGACCCGGAAACGGGTAAGACGGAGGTACTGGGCATCCCCGTTCCTCACGAGAGCATCTATGGTGCTGTGTACGACGCCAAGCACAATGCCTATTATATGCTGGGCTTCTTCCTGGGTCACATCTACAAGTACGATTTGACCACCCGGGAGGTGAAGGACCTGGGTAAGGCGGTGGAACACTGCTCTCACCGCATTCATCTGGGACCCGACGGCAATGTGTACGGCTCTACCAAGGGCGGCTATTTCTTCCGGGTCAACACCGACACCGACAAGCTGGAATACCTGGGCATCCGCTTCCCGGAGAGCAAGACCAACTCCTATCACAATGTTTGGTACCGGTATGTGACGGATTTTTACGATCTGGACGACCATACTATGCTCCTGATTTTGGGCTGGGCGGACGATGTGTATGAGTATGACACCAATACCAACACCCTCACCGCTTTCAGCAGACGGATCAATGCGGATCACCTGTTCAAGGAGACCCCGGGCCAGTTGACCTCGTTCAACACCGGCATTGACAAGGACGGCGTTCTGTGGTACATCATCACCTCCCGCTGCGTGGAGAATCCCACGATGGAGTATGTGCTGCCCAACCTGCTGTTCCGCTGGGATTACAGAAATCCCGATGCCAAGCCGGAGTGTCTTGGCGTAGTCGGCACGGTGGATTACGGCATGTTTATTTGCTCCACGGTGCAGATCGACAAGGAAGGGGATATCCTCTACGCCACCGAATGCACCAACAATGTAGATGGCCCTATGGTGACGGTGATTGATCTGAAGGAGTTCCGGAAGCACTGCCACGAGCGCTCCGGCATCCTCAAGAGCAGCATTGGATATCCCAAGCCGCTGCCCCCCGATGCCAAGGCCTTCATTGAAGAAGCTATGTCTGTGGACAACGCCCACGAGGCATTCCCCACCACCGATGTGTTCCCCGTACGGATCTGGCCGGAGTTCCCCGGCTTGGAGACGGCGTCTTCCGCGGTCATCGGGGTGTGCTTTGCAGACAATGACACCCTTTGGGCCTTGACCGGCGAGGGAAAACCCCAGTACGCGGTGAAGATCGAAAAGGGCGCTTATGTGAGCCACACGCCCCTGGATGAATTGGAAGAAGGCTTCAAGGCTTGGCTGCTGGAACAGTGTATGCCCAAGACCTACGAGGCGATCGCGGATCTGCCCTATGCTGCCGGACGGCAGTACCTGGCAAAGCCCAGCGCCATCGCCGACTGGAACGGCGGCAGACAGATCGTGGGCACGAAGGACGGTTTGGTAGCCGTTGTCAATGGCGAGGATGTCTTCGCCCTGGGTCAGGCCGCACCCCTTGGTCCCGTCCGCGCTCTGTGTACCAACAAGGCTAAGACGATGCTTTGGGGCACTGTGGGTGACAAGGACGAGTTCGGCCGTGTGTTTACTTATGATGACCGCCGCGGTCTGCGGCAGCGGGGCTTCTTCCGCTGGTCTGTACGCAGCGAGAATGGTATGATCGTAGGCATCGATATTCTGTCGTCTCTGGCACTGTCCCCCGACGAAAAATGGTTGGCAATCGGCGCGCAGGACCGTTTGGGAACGGTTTTGCTGATCCGCCTGAATGATACAATGTAATTAGAAGAAAAGGAGAAAGAGTATGAGTCTGTATGAAGAGTTCCGTTTTAAGCCCGCACCTTGGCTGCCCCACAGTGAGTTGCCCCTGGAGGAGCTGGAGCGCGTCCGCAACATCAAGCGTGAGGATATGGAGTATACCAATGAGAACGGTTTCTCCGTAAAGGTTGTTATCGATCCCACCCTGCACATGGTGCAGGATATGTTCTACCGGATTCTGATGTCCGATCTGGAGGACAAGCCCTTCTCGATGATCTGCCCCAACCAGTGGCCCGGCGCATATTCCGCTGTGGCGAATATGCTCAACAAGTTCAATGTCTCCGCCCGGAATGTCCACGCTTTCGCTATGGACGAGTGGGCTGACGAGGAAGGAAACGTGGCGCCCCTGACCTACGGCGCAGGCCTGGGCTACTCCTTTATGAACCACTTCTACGGCCGCATCCGCGAGGACCTGCGTCCTCCCGTGGACCATTGGCACACCCACAACAACGATAACAAGGGTACCGATGTATACTCCAATATGATCGACGAGATCACCGGCGGTGGCGTTGATGTGGTCTACACCGCAACCGGCTGGCCCGGCCACACCGCGTTCATTGACCCCAGAACTGAGGAGTTCAAGGCTGACAGCCTGGAAGAGTTCTGCAAGCTGGGCTCCAGGATCGTCACCGAGACCCCGCTGACCATCTGCGAGAACTCTCTGTTCGCCCCCATGGGCGCATCCGGCGACGTATGGGCAGTGCCTTACAAGGCTGCTACCATCGGCCCCCGGGATATTTGCAACGCCAAGGAGCGTGTTGAGCTGCACAACTTCGTGAACGCTGACGGCTCTTCCTGGCAGCGTATGGTCTCCCGCCTGGAGCTGTACGGCCCCATCTCCCAGGAGTTCCCCGCCTCTATCCTCCGTCTGGGCAAGGGCACTTGCTATGTGTCTGAAGCGATTGCCAAGCCCTTCGCATCCTGGAGCTGCGGCCTGGAGGATCGCTATCTGTAAGATAGCTTATATTGACTTTACCGTGGAATATGGTCCCATTCGGTTCTCCCGTGGGACCATATTTGCCACGCAAGCGGTGTGACCGCTGAAGGAGAAACTATGGCGGAAACATATATTATTGGTCTTGATGTAGGCACGACCGGTACAAAAGGAATGCTGTTTTCGGCGTCCGGATCGCTGATAGCCCATGCCTACCGGGGGTATCCCCTGTCCACGCCTCAGGTGGGCTGGAGTGAGCAGAACGCCGAGGACTGGTGGCAGGCGGTGAAGGACACCGTCAGAGAGCTTTGCAGCGATGCGCAGATCGCCCGGAATGTGAAGGCGATCTCCCTGTCCTTGCAGGGCGGCACCATTGTGCCGGTGGATTGCGATTTTAACCCCTTGCGTCCGGCCATCGTGTGGAACGATATCCGGTGCCAGGAGGAGCGGGAAGCTTTCCTGCAGGAGGTAGGTTCAGCGGAAGATATGTACCGGCTTACCGGCTGGGATCTGCTGCCCGGCCTGCCTGCACTGGCGGTCCGGTGGCTCCGGAAGCACGAGCCGGAGGTTTTTGAGAAGACGGCGATGTTCCTGTCTGTGCCGGACTATGTGGCTGTAAAAATGACCGGCATTCCCGCTATTGACCCGTCGGATGCCGGCATCAATCAGTTTTCTGACATTCTAAGCGGTACATACCATGCGAAGCTCCTGGCGTTCTCCGGCATCCGGGAGGAACAGCTGCCTAAGATTCTGCCCTCTGGCACGCCCATCGGCCACCTGACGGAGCGCGCTGCAAAAGAACTGGGCCTGACCACCGATGCGATCTTAGTAGCCGGAGCCCACGACCAGTATGCCGTCGCCCTTGGCGCCGGCGCTACTGAGGACGGCGACATTCTCATCGGCTCCGGTACTTGCTGGGTGGTGACTGCCATTTCCAACCAGCCGGATTTCGACTCCGGCCTCAGCCAGTCCGTGGCGGCAGTGCCGGGGAAATGGGGCAGCTTGCAATCTCTGTCCTCCGGCGGCATTTGTCTTGACTGGCTTCGCAACCATGTAGGGCAGATGTCCTACGACGCGATCAACCGAGAAATCCCGTGCCGCAAGGCTGCGGAAGAGGGACTTTATTTCTTCCCCTTCTCCGGAAAATCCGGGGATACTACCCGTTTCCAGACCGCCGGTTTTGTGGGCCTGGATCTGTCCCACGACCGCTACAGTATGGCCCGGGCTGTGATGGAAGGCGTGGTCTTCCAGACCCGCTGGATGATGGAGGCCTTCCGGGCCAAGCCCGGTGAAAAGGGCATTATTTTGGCTGGCGGCGCATCCAAGAGCAAACCCTGGGCCCAAATGGTGGCAGATATTTTGGGATTGCCTGTGCGGATCACAGCGGCCGCGGATCTTGCCTGCGTAGGCGCTGGGGTGCTGGCAGGCGTAGGCTGCGGACTGTTTGCAAATGCCCAGGAGGGCTGCAAGGGCCTTGCCATGCAGGAGCAGACTTTCCTGCCCGACCCGGTCCAGTCGAACATCTACGATCGGGCCTATAAAACCTATAAGAACATTGCAAAATCGTTGGGAAAAATGGAAAAGGAAGTGTAAAAATGGCATTGTTTGAAGTGACTCCTTACGATAAGAAAGTCTACGAAGAAGAGCTCCGGGACTTTTTGCCGGAGAAGATCTTTGATATCCATACCCATGTGTGGCTGGATTGCCACAGAGAGAAAAAAGAGGTCTCGCCCGGAGAAAAACGCACCGTGTCCTGGCCGGATATGGTGGCGCTGGATGACAGCATCGAAGACCTGCAGGAGACCTACCGGCTGATGTTCCCCGGCAAGGATGTCCGGGCGATGATGTTTGCCGGCACCGGCTGCACAGAGGAAGGCAACCGCTATGTCTCCCGCTGCTCCAAGGAGAGCGGCTTCCCCGCCCTGTATTTCAGCCACCCCGAGCAGAGCGCTGAGGAGTTGGAAGAGAAGATCCGCGCAGGCGGCTTTTTGGGCATCAAGTCTTACCTGGACCTTTCTCCCAAGTATCTGCCCGTGGCAGAGATCCGGATCTTTGACTTCTTCCCCAAGCACCAGCTGAAGAAAATGGACGAGATGGGCGCCATCGTGATGCTCCATATTCCCCGCAACGGCCGCATGAAGGATCCGGTGAATATTGCGCAGATCATGGAGATCAAGCGGGAGTTCCCCAACATCCGTCTGATCGTGGCCCATGTAGGCCGGGCCTATGTGGAGGGCGATCTGGGCAATGCCTTCGATACCCTGGACCAGGCCCCCGATTTGATGTATGACTTCTGCGCCAACTGCTGCGAGCACTCCATCACAGAGGTTATCCGCCACGCAGGTGTGAAGCACGTGATGTTCGGCACGGATATGCCGATTCTGCGGATGCGCTGCAGACGAATTGAAGAAAACGGCACGTACATCAATCTCATCCCTCCCGGACTCTATGGCGATCCCAAACAGGATTCTCACCTGCGGGAAGTGACCGCCCAGGAGGCAGAGCGCATCACCTTCTTCGCATACGAAGAGCTGCTGGCCTTCAAGCGGGCGGCAGAGAAACTGAACCTCAGCCGCCAGGATGTGGAGGATATTATGCACAATAACGCCATCAATCTGATCGAAGGCGCAAGAAAGTCCATTTACGGCGAATAATTTTACAGAAAAGAGGGATTCCTTTGAAACCGAAAATCCGTGTACCTTATTTCGAGATCGGCACTAAGAACTATGTTTGGGGCGATAAGCTGCTGGAATATGCCATTGCCGCCGACAAAGCAGCAGAGAAGTATGACATCGATGTGCTGTTTATCTGCTCTCCCATTGAGATCCGCCGGGTGTGCGAGCATACCAAAAATCTGATCGTGCTGGCGCCCTATATGGACACCCTTCGTCCCGGCCGCGGCATGGCAGACATCCTGCGCGAGGGTCTGAAGGCCGCAGGCGCTGTTGGCGTGGTCATCAACCACTGCGAGAAGCCCATGAGCCTGCCCCAGATGAAGGCCACCATTGACCGGGCAAAAGAACTGGATATGCTGGTGTTCGCCTGCGCCGATACCCTGGCTGAGGCCAAGGCCATCGCCCAGCTGCACCCGGACATCATCAATCCCGAGCCCTCCGAGATCATCGGCGGCGGCAACGGCGTCAGCCCCATGGCTTATGTGAAGGACTCCATTAAGGTGATCAAGGAGATCTACCCCGACATCATGGTGGAGCAGGCTGCCGGTATTACCAACGGCCAGCAGGTCTACGACTTCATTATGGCTGGTTCTGAAGCAGCCGGCGCTGCATCCGGCATTATGAATGCCGCAGATCCCCTGGCAATGATCGACGAGATGATCGCCGCTACCAGACGGGCAGCGGATGACCTGAAGAAGGAGGCAAACTAATGGTTTACAGAGAAGCATTAAAGCTCCAGTCCAACCACCGGGCTGTCAGCTTCCACGACATCACCGAGCAGGTGAAGCAGATCGCCGCCCGCTCCGGTATGAAGGAAGGTATCTGCGTGGTCTATTCCCACCACACCACCTGTTCCGTCATCACCCAGGAGTGCGCCTTTGATATGTCCATGACCGGCTTGGAGACTCTCCAGCAGGACCTGGTGAATGTGTTTGAAGAGTGGATCCCCACCTGCCGTTATGAGGGCATGTACCTGCATCCCGGCAGAAAGGCCCTGGACTTCGCCGAATCCGTCGGCGAGGACAACTTCGGCTGCCACAACACCGATGCCCACCTGCGCTCCTCCATCATCGGCCGCAATGTGACCATCGTAATGGAAAACGGCGAGCTGGATCTGGGTGAGTTTGGTCGCGTCCATTTCATCGACTGGGATCAGACCCGTGGCAGAAACAGAACTGTGCAGATCATGCTCATTGGTGAGTAAAAAAGAACCGTTCCTTGCCTTTTCGCAAGGAACGGTCTTGCCATTTTTAAGATTGGATTGAGAAAATGAAAAAACGAGAGTCCGGAATTGACCTGATCCGGTGTATGGGTCTATTGTTTGTGGTGGGTGTCCACTCCTTCCTGAAAAACGGCTACTACTATGTGCCCCAGGTGGGGGCGCTGATTTGGTCAGCCAATTGCTGGCGGTGGCTCTTTTACTGCTGCAACGGCATTTTTATGATGCTCACCGGCTATCTGAAAACAACAAAGCCCTTTAACCGGTCCTATTACAAAAGTCTGATTCCTATACTGCTTTCCTATGTGTTGATCTGCCTGATCACATTCCCCATCCGTCATTTCTTCCTGGGGGAGACGAAAACCGTGGCGGAGTGGTTTGAGGTATTTGTACAGTTTGGCAACTACGCCTGGTATCTGGAGATGTACATCGGACTGCTGCTGATCAGCCCGGTGATCAATTTGGCGTTGGACGGCCTGGCAACACCCAAGCGGCAGCTTGCAATCTGCGGTGTGCTGGCGCTGCTGACGGCTGCTCCTTCCATCACACCTTATAACCTGGCGCCGGATTACTGGACCGGCCTGTATCCCGTCACCTACTATGTGATCGGCGCGCTGATCAAGCGTAATCAGCCCAAGTTCAACAGATGGCTTTGCCTTGCAGTGGCGGCTGCCACGGCGATGCTGTTGGGCCTTCTGTCGGTACTTACTACGGACAAGGGTGTCAGCGACGGCTTTTCCCAGGGCTATGGCGGATTCTACATCACCCTGATTACCACGGCACTGTTTTTGGGACTGTACCGGGTGCAGATCCCCGGTGTGGCGGGCAAGGTCCTTGCCTGGGCGGCCGGCGGATGCTTCGAGGGATACCTTCTGTCGCGGCTGCTGGATGTGTGGGTGTATAAGCTGTTCCCCCAGTGGCATTCCCCGGCGTATTATCCCTTGCTCTTTATTTGCGTGACCATCCCCATCTACCTCTTCGCGATTCTATCCGGCAAGGCGGTCAACAGCCTGACGGGACTCATACTGTCGCTATTCCGCAAGAAATCTGTTGTAAAGACCGGGAGTTGATCTCCCGGTCTTTTGCCTGCTCTTGCATTTTGGAAGAGGGTGAATTATAATGAATAAAATGCAAAAGGAAGAAAATGCCCATGGACGGACTGCTAAGATCTCACACAGAAAAAATAGTCAGCCGCGCCATTGCCGCCGTTCTGCCTGACGAGGCGGTGAAACGCGCCTTGACAGGGAAAGCATTCCCCGGAAGAGTTCTGCTGGTGGCGGTGGGGAAGGCTGCGTGGCAAATGGCAAAGGCCGCCGCAGACTGCTTGGAAAAACCCATCGATAAGGGCATTGTGATCACCAAATATCACCACACAAAAGGCCCGATCCCCGGAGTTGTTTGCCGGGAGGCGGGGCATCCTGTGCCGGATAATAATACTTTCTCGGCAACGGAAGAAGCGCTGGAAATGGTAGCGGATCTGACGGCGACCGATACGGTGCTGTTTCTTCTGTCCGGCGGCGGCAGCGCCCTGTTTGAAAAGCCCCTGGTGTCGGGGGAGGAACTGCAGAACATCACGAGCCAGCTTCTTGCCTGCGGAGCGGACATCGTGGAGATCAACACCATTCGTAAACGCCTGTCATGGGTGAAGGGCGGCCGGTTTGCTAAGCTTTGCGCCCCGGCGCAGGTGTTCACCATCGTTCTGTCGGACATCGTGGGAGACCCTCTGGACATGATCGCCTCCGGTCCTGCCTGCCCGGACAGTACCACAAGCGCAGAAGCAATCGCGGTTGCGGAGAAATACAAGCTGAAACTCAGCGGGCAGGCGTGGGATTTGCTGAAGCAGGAGACACCGAAAGAGCTTTCCAATGTGACCACGCAGATCACCGGCTCTGTCAGACAGTTGTGCATCGCCGCGGAGCAGATCTGCCGGGAGCTGGGCTATGAGCCTGCCATCTTGACGGACCGCCTTTGCTGCGAAGCAAAAGAGGCGGGAAGCTACATGGCAGAGGAACTGAAAAAGCATGCCGGCCGGAGAAGGAATATTGCTTTGATCGCCGGCGGTGAGACCGTGGTGAAGCTGACCGGAAATGGCCTTGGCGGCCGGAATCAGGAACTGGCGCTGGCTGCGGCAGAGGGGATCTCGGGTCTTCCCGGCGCAGCCGTCTTCAGCGTTGGCTCGGACGGCACAGACGGGCCTACGGATGCAGCCGGCGGGTATGTAGACTACCAAACGGCAGATGAACTTCGCGCCAGGGGAGTCGACATCGGCAAGGCCTTGGATGACAATGATTCCTACCACACCCTGAAAGCGGTAAACGGACTGATCATCACCGGCCCCACCGGCACAAATGTAAATGATGTGGCAGTTGCCCTGCTACGACAAGGAGAGTAAACTATGGAATACCGGATTCTTGGAAAGACAGGACTTAAGATCTCCCGCCTGGGTTTTGGCGGCATTCCTATCCAGCGGATCCACCGGGAGGGAACAAAGGTTTTAATGGAAAAACTGCTAAATGCAGGAGTGAATTATGTTGATACCGCCCGGGGTTATACGGTCAGCGAGGAATACCTTGGTTATGCGCTGGAGGGGATCCGGGACAAGTTTGTCCTTGCCACAAAGAGTATGGCCCGGACCCGGGAGGCGATGGCGCAGGATATTGCCACCAGCCTGAAAAACCTCCGCACGGATTACATTGACCTGTATCAGATCCACAATCCTAATGCATCTGACCTGGAAAAGGTGATGGCTCCAGGCGGCGCGCTGGAAGCGCTGCAGGAGGCCAAGGCGGCAGGCTCCATTGGCCACATTGGCGTGACGCTGCACTCTGCGGAATTGTTCCGCAAGGCGCTGGAACTGCCTTGGGTGGAGACCATCATGTTCCCGTATAATATTGTGGAGACCCAGGCAGAGGAATTGATAAAACAGTGCCAGGAGAAGGGCATCGGCTTTATCTGCATGAAGCCCCTGGCTGGCGGCGCCATTGAAGATGCCACAACCGCCCTGCGCTTTGTGGTGAATAACCCCCATGTGACGGTGGTGATCCCCGGCATGGCCGCAGAATCAGAGCTCGATCAGAACCTGGCCGCGGCAGCAGACGCTGCGCCCCTGACAGATGAGGAGCGGGAAAAGATCGAAAAGATCCGTCGGGAACTGGGCACCAATTTCTGCCGCCGGTGCAATTACTGCGCCCCTTGCAGCGCCGGCATTTCCATACCGGCTGTCTTTTTGATGGAGGGCTACTACAGCCGCTACGATCTGAAGGAATGGGCGTTGGCCCGGTACGGTGGAATGGAAAAAACCGCTGCTGACTGCATTGGCTGCGGCCTGTGTGAGGAGCGCTGCCCCTATCATCTGCCCATCCGGAAGATGATGGAAAATGTAGTCAAAGTGCTTGGGAAATAAGAAACCCGCCTTGCTTTTCAGCAAGGCGGTCTTTGTTATGATTATACTTCCAGATCCAGCTGGGAGATCACGGCAGCGCAGCGTTTGCACAGGCCGTTCTCGTCAGCTTCGGTGGAATGCATCCAGCAGCGGGGGCACTTTTCACCCCGGGCTTCGGTGACGCCTACGGTCAGCTGGGGCAGGTTGGTGCCTGCGCCCACGGTAGCGCCCTCGGCGGGAGCTTCCCAAGTGCAGGAGGAGACGATGAAGATCTCTGCCAGATTCAGACCTTCGCAGGCGGCCTTCAGAGCAGCGTCTTCGGTGCTCAGGCTCACATGGGCCTCCAGCGCCTTGCCAATGCGCTTGTCGGCGCGGGCGATCTCCAGCACACCGTTCACATCCTGACGGAGTTTCATAACGGTATCCCACTTGGCCATAGTGGCATCGTCCAGCAGGTAGGCATTGAAGTTCTCAGGCATCTGATTCAGCAGAATATTCCGCTCGTCGTCGCCGTCACGGTGGGGCATTGCCTGCCAGATCTCGTCACAGGTGAAGGCCAGAATGGGAGCGAACAGTTTTGCCAGGGCGTCCACGATCAGGAACAGAGCAGACTGGGCAGAGCGGCGGCGCAGGCCGTTGGGCAGCTCGCAGTACAGCCGGTCCTTAATGATGTCCAGATAGAAGGAGGACAGCTCCACCACGCAGAAGTCGTTGATAATGTGGGAGACAGTGTGGAACTCGTAGGCGTTGTAGGCCTTCCGGCAGGCTTCCACCAAGCCGTTGAGCTTGGTCAGCACCCACTTGTCCAGCTCTTCCATATCCGCAGCGGCTACCAGGTTGTTGGGGTCAAACTCGTTCAGGTTGCCCAGGCAGTACCGGGCAGTGTTGCGGAACTTCAGATAGTTCTGGGCGATCTGCTTGAAGATCTCCTTAGAGCAGCGCACATCTGCGTGATAGTCAGAGGAGGCGGCCCACAGACGGACGATATCAGCGCCGAAGTCCTTGATCAAGTCGGCGGGATCAACGCCATTGCCCAGGCTCTTGTGCATAGCGCGGCCCTGACCGTCAACCACCCAGCCGTGGGTCAGCACCTGACGGAAGGGAGCGCCCTTATCCAACGCGCCCACAGAGGTGAGCAGACTGGACTGGAACCAGCCGCGGTACTGGTCAGCGCCCTCCAGATACACATCAGCAGGCCACAGTTCGGGAGTGCGGTGCATCAGAGATGCGTAGTGGGTAGAGCCGGAGTCAAACCAGCAGTCCAGCGTGTCGGTCTCCTTGTCGAAGTCCTTGCCGCCGCAATGGGGGCAGGTGAAGCCGTCGGGAACCAGCTCCATAGCTTCCTTTTCAAACCAAACATTGGAGCCGTATTCATCGAAGAGCGCGGAGATCTTGGCGATGGATTCGGGAGTGGATACGGGCTTGCCGCAGTCCTTACAGTAGAACACAGGGATAGGCAGGCCCCAACGGCGCTGACGGGAAATACACCAGTCGGCCCGCTCGCGGATCATGCTGACCATACGGTCGCCGCCCCAGCCGGGGAACCACTGGACATTTTCAATGGCCTCAACTGCCTGCTCCTTAAAGGATTCCACAGAGCAGAACCACTGGGGAGTTGCCCGGAAAATGACAGGCTTCTTGCACCGGTCGTGGTGGGGATAGGAGTGGATGATGTTCTCCGAGGCGAAGAGCATGCCGGCTTCCTGCATATCTGCCAGGATCACAGGATTGGACTCCTCGGTCTTAAGACCTGCGTACTTGCCGGAGTAGTCGGTGTGGCGGCCGTAGTCGTCCACAGGGACAACCAGCTCAATGCCGTAGCGCATACAGGTCTGGTAGTCATCAGCGCCAAAGCCGGGGGCGGTGTGGACACAGCCTGTACCGGAATCCATGGTGACATACTCAGCATTAACAAGCCGGCTGGTCTTGGGCAGGAAGGGGTGGTTTGCCAGCATATCCTCAAAGAAATTGCCGGGATAGGTGGCCAGAACCTCATAGTTTTCGAAGCCGCCCAGCTTCATGACCTTTTCCATCAAAGCCTGAGCCATGATGTAGGTTTCACCGTTTTCGGCCTTTACCAGCACATAGCTGTCTCTGGGGTGCAGGCAGACAGCCATATTGCCGGGGAGGGTCCAGATGGTGGTGGTCCAAATCACAAAGTAGGTCTTACTCAGATCAAAACCTGCCAGCTTGCCCAGATCGTCGGCGACGGGGAACTTCACATACACAGAGGTGCAGGGGTCGTCGTGATACTCAATGTCAGCCTCTGCCACGGCGGTGGCGCAGAAGGGACACCAGGTGACAGGCTTCAGACCCTTGTAAATATAGCCCTTGTCAAACATGCGGCCAAAGACCTTTACTTCCTGGGCCTCGAAATGCTTGTCCATGGTGCGGTAGGGATGCTCCCAGTCACCCACAACGCCCAGCCGCTTGAAGCCTCCCATCTGCTTCTGGATAAAGTCCTCGGCAAAGTCCTCGCAGGCCTTGCGGAACTCGGGGACGGACATATCCTTGTTGAGCTTCTTCTTGGTGTTCTCGATGGCGCGCTCGATAGGAAGACCGTGGTTGTCCCAGCCGGGGACATAGGGGGTGTAGAAGCCGGTCATGGCGCGGCTGCGGACGATGAAGTCCTTCAAAGTCTTATTCAGAGCGTGTCCCATGTGAATGTAGCCGTTGGAGAAGGGAGGGCCGTCGTGGAGCACAAAGGGGGGCAGGTCCTTGTTCTTTTCCAGCATCAGGTTGTAGAGATCCTGCTGCTGCCAGCGCTCCAGCATACCTGGCTCCCGGGCAGGCAGACCGGCCTTCATGGGGAAGTCGGTCTTGGGGGTGATAATGGTGTTTTTGTATTCCATTGGCAAATACCTCCATAATAACAGTCATAAAAATAATATGCCTTTGTCTCAGCTAAGAGACAAAGGCATAATAACCTCTGCGGTACCACTCTTGTTCCGGAAAAGCTTCCGGCACTCGTATGCACTGTATCGGGTGCGCCCGGCGCAGCCTACTGTCAGTTCGGTGCGCTGCTCCAAGGGGATACAAAGAATGTGTGCCTGCTGCCTTGCACCTACCGGCAGCTCTCTGATGGCAGTGACATCCATTGCCTGGCCTTGTCATTGCATTGGGGATATTTTTTAGCGCTTGGTGGGGTCGTAATTTTTGCCAAACTGCAGATTGGCAAACTTGCTGGTGGTGGTGTCCGTGGTGGGGTGCATAGCCTCAGCGGTGGGGATCGGCTCGTCAGCAGTGCCTACCAGGTTTTCCAGGGCGGCGGAAATCTCCTCGGCCACGGCGTCCGCTTCGGACTTGGCGCGGTTCTCCACAGCGTCGAAGTCAAATGCGCCGGCGGGGGCATTGGTGGGAAGGTTGTTCTCCTTGATGCGCTCCAGCAGGTCCACGCAGGAGAGGATCTGCTCCTTCAGAGCATCGATCTTCATACAGGCGGCCTTCCGGGCGTCTTCCACGCGGGCATGCTCCACAGCGATCAGGGAGTCGGCATTCTTGGCGTTCTCGATCGCTGCGGCGTTGGCGTCGGTAAGCATCTGAGCGCATTTTGCCTCAGCTTCCTTGACCATCAGGTCGCAGGTTTTCTGGGCATTGACAATGGCGTCCTTCATGCTGGCTTCGTTGTTGCGGTATTCTTCCAGCTTGCTGACCAGGACCTTCATCTTGCTCTTCAGCAGGGCATTTTCCTTATATAGTGTCACATAGTCTCCGGTCAGAGGCTCCAGAAACTCGTCCACAGACTGCATATCATAGCCGCCGAAGGTGGCGCGGTTGAAGGAGATTTGGTCGATCTGTTGGGGTGTAAGCATAGCAGTTCCTTTCTATCTGTCTTTAGATGAAGCTCTCGGTGTCGACACCGGTGCTCTCCAGGTCGCCCACAACATCCATATTATGGGGGCAGAACAGATAGGTGGACTGAGCGACTTTCTTCACGCGGCCGTCCAAGGCGTAAACGCTGCCGGACAGGAAGTCCACGACCCGGCGGGTCAGAGACTTATCCACGTTTTCCATATTCAAAATGACGGCTCTTCTCTTCCGCAGTTCATCGGCGGCCTGAGCGGCATCGTCGAAGGTCTTGGCGTGGAACAGAACCACTTCCTGCTTGCCGGAGCTCATATTCAGCACCTGGCCGTTGAAGCCGGTGGAGGGAGCGGGGGCTGCGGGAGCGGTCTCGGTAGCAACATTGGTAGAAGCGAAGGGGTTGGTGCGGCGTGCGCGGGGAGCGGGTTCGGAAACCTCCTCCTCGTAGCCTTCCATCTCTTCGTCGTAATCGTCGTAATCTTCATCGGAATAGGGCTGGGCAAACTTCTTCACATTATCCCAAAAACTCATATCTCTGTATCCTCCTAGTATCCTTACGTTCCGGGCGGGAACGAAACTTATTTAGTAGCCCCGGGAGCCAAAGATAGCAGTGCCGACACGGATCATCGTACTGCCGCAGGCGATGGCGTCTGCATAATCATCGGACATACCCATGGACAGAATTGTACCACATACATTATCGTATTTTTTTGCCCTTATGTCAACAGAAAGGTTATACATTTCTTGAAAAAATTTGTGATTATCTGTCGGATTTTGGCAAATTGGGGGGATTGCCATAAATCCCATTACCCGGATGGAGGGGAATCTGTCCAACTGTGAGATAACCTCTTCGATCTCTTCTATAGGGAAGCCGGACTTGCTGTCCTCAGAGCCGATATTGATCTCCAAAAGGATGTCCTGCCGGATCCCCTGACGGGCAGCTTCCTTGTTTACGGCTTCCAGCAGGCGCATAGAGTCAATGCTGTGGATCAGATCCACTTTACCCACTACCTGCTTGACCTTGTTGGTCTGCAGATGACCGATAAAGTGGACGGGAGCGCCCTCATAGGCGTTCTGGGACATCTTTGCGGTCAGCTCCTGCACTCTGTTCTCTCCGCAGCAGTCCACACCGGCGGCGATGGCCTCCCGGACGGCCGGGGCATCGTTCATTTTGGTGGCGGCGCACAGGAGGATATCCTTGGGATCCCGGCCGGCGGCTATGGCGGCCTGGGCCATTTGGGCTTTGATCCGGGCAACATTTTCAGTGATGGACATAAAGATTCCTTCTTTCTCTTTACTGCACAAGAATGCGGTGAAGCATCGCTCCACCGCATTCTTGCTACACAGCTTTAATGGGTTTCATAGGGGCGAGGGTAGAGATGGCGTGCTTGTAGATCATCTGCTGCTTGCCATCGCTCACCAGTACGACTACGAAATTGTCGTAGCCGGTGACCGTGCCCCGGAGCTGAAAGCCATTCATCAAAAACAGCGTCACAGGGATCTTGTCCTTGCGCACCTCTTTCAGAATCGCTTCCTGTAGATTGATTGGATCAGACATATGTATTCCTTCTTTCTGTTGGGATACACAAATCTTACCATTTTTTACTTGTCGGATTCCCCAAGAACCTGTCGTGCCTTTGCAAGAATTTGCGCGGTGCCGTCATTTTCTTCCCGGCGCAGCCAATGGATCGCGGGATTCCGCCGGAACCAGGTCAGCTGCCGCTTGGCGTATTTTCGGGAGGACTGCTGTACCAGAGCGGTGGCGGTCTCAATGGAGCTGCGGCCCCGGAGGGCGTCCACAAACTCCTTGTAGCCGATAGCCTGCATAGCCGTGCATTTTTCCGGCACGCCTTCATCGAGAAGCGCTCGGATCTCCGCCAAAAGGCCTTGCTCCAGCATCACTTCCACCCGGCGGTCAATGCGGTTGTACAAGGTTGCCCGATCCGCATCTTCCAGTGCAAACCATACAGGATCGTACCGGGGCGGTACTTGCTGGGTCTTCAGATTGTGGGCGGTGATGGTCTCACCGGTCTCCAGATATACTTCCATAGCCCGGATGATCCTCTTTTGGTCAGAGGGATGAAGTCTTTCTGCCGATTCCGGGTCTACAGCCCGAAGACGCTCAATAACGGCGAAAATGCCTTCCTTCTCCGCCAGCGCCTCCAGCTGCTCCCGGCAGCCGGTGGAGGGCACGGGGGCGAAGTCGTTGCCCCGGATCAGGGCATCCATATACAGACCTGTGCCGCCTACTATGATGGCGGTCTTGCCCCGGGCGAGGATATCGTCCACGATGGGAGCGGCCATTTGGCAGTACTTTCCCACGGAAAAGTCCTCCCAGGGCTCTGCCACCGAGAGCATATGGTGGGGGATGCCTTCCATCTCGTCGACGGTGGGCTTGGCGGTGCCGATGTCCATGCGCTTGTAGACCTGCATGGAGTCGCAGGAGACGATCTCACCAGATAGCTCTTTGGCCAACGCGATGGACAAGGCGGTTTTGCCGGAGGCGGTAGGCCCGGCAATGCAAATGATGTTTTTCATAGGGTCAGTCCTCGTACTTGCTTCCGGTGATGGGCTCTCCACACTCCGGACAGAACTTGGGCACTGACCATCTTCTGCGGACAAGAGAGCGGCCACACTTGGGGCAGCGAATGGTCATATTGATGATACCGGCAATAAAGATCAGCGCAAATCCGATCCACATACACCACTCCTGGGCGGAACGGCTGCCCAGCAAGGCAACACCGATGCCAAAGAGGGATAATCCAATAGAAATGCCGTGTCTGACTTGATAGGAGTTCATACGCACCTCGTTAACTGCGCTTAAATTGCTTTTCCAGCTGCTTTTTGCTGAGAGTGATGCAGATGGGCCTGCCATGGGGGCAGTGCTTCAGATCATCCCGGCTCAGCACTTGCCGGGCAAGGGCCTCCAGCTCCTGCTGACTGGTCTGCCAGCCGGCCTTGATGGCGGCCTTGCAGGCCACAGTATGGAGCATGGTATCCCGGACGGTTTCCCGCCGCTCCTTGCGGCCGGCCAGCAGGTCGGCAGCCAGCAGACTCAGGGAGTCCTCCACCTGCGAGCCGTCTAAGTCCATGGGGATCTGCCGTACCAGGATGGTGTTGTCACCAAAGGCCTGGATCTCAAAACCCAGTTCCTCCAAAAGGGCGCTGTTTTCCAGCAAAATGGCGGTCTCCTCGGCGCTGAACCGATGAGGCGTGGGAACAAGGAGCGTCTGGGAGGAGATGGCCTCCTGGTTGGCTTTCAGTTTTTCAAAGAGGATCCGCTCGTGGGCGGCGTGTTTGTCGATGAGATAAGCTTCCTCACCCTGCTCCACCAGAATATAACTGTTGTACAGCTCTCCCACGAATCGCCAGGGGATGTCCATAGGCATGGCGGGGATCACCGCCTGCTCCGGCTCTTCTGCCACGGGGGCGGGGGTCACTGAAGGAACGACGGGCGCGGGTGCGGCGGTGGGCAGGATCACAGTCTCCCGCATAACAGGAACAGCGGTCCGTTCCACGGCGGAGACGGTGGCGGCTGCCGCAGCGGGGGAGGGTTTGGGAGCATCCTTTATCGCGCCGGAGAAAGCTTTGTATTCCTGGGCGGTCATGGTGCGGAAAAAACTCTCCTGCTTAGGGGCAGCGGCCTTTGGGGCAGTTGCCGCCGGCTGGGGGGCATAGGTAGGCTTGAATTGCACCTGGGGTCTGTCCTGGGCCTGATTCAGAGCCCCAAGGACACCGTAGTGGATGCAGTCGAAGACGGCCTTTTCATTCAGGAACTTCACCTCTGTCTTTGCCGGGTGGACATTTACATCCACGGCGCTGGCGGGGGTGGTCAGATGCAGTACGCAGGCGGGGAACTTGCCCACCATGATCTGATTCCGGTAGGCTTCCTCCAGCGCGGCGATCAGCAGCCGGGATTTCACAGGCCGGCCGTTGACAAAGAAGGTCTGCAGGGCCCTGCTGGGCCGGGCATCGGAGGGCTTGGACACAAAGCCGGAGAGGGTAAAATTGTCCCACTTGCTCTCAAGGGGGATCATTTTGCCGCAGTCCTTGCCGTAGATGCAGTACACCGCCGCTTCCAGACTGCCTGTGCCGGGGGTGGACAGAACTTCTTTTCCGTCCCGCAGGAAACGGAAAGCCACTTCCGGGTGCGCCAGAGCCTGCATCTGTACGGCAGCGGCGACCTTGCCGCCCTCTACCGTGTCGGATTTCATAAACTTCATACGGGCGGGGGTGTTAAAGAACAGATCCCGCACGATGATGGTGGTGCCATCGGGGCAGCCGGCCTCAGAATCCTCAGTGATATTGCCGGCATCCAGGTGCAGGCTGGTGCCGAAGAGCGCGCCGGGGGTTTTGGTGAGCAGATCGATCCGGCTCACGGAGGCCACAGCGGCCAGTGCTTCACCACGGAAACCCATGGTGACGATGGCGGCCAGATCGTCGGCGGTCTTCAGCTTGGAGGTGGCGTGGCGCAAGAAGGCCGTGCGGGCGTCTTCAGGAGACATACCGCAGCCGTTGTCGGTCACCCGGAGGAAGGTCATACCGCCGTCCCGGATCTCAATAGTCACCTGGGATGCGCCGGCATCCACGGCGTTCTCCAGCAGCTCCTTGGCAACAGAGGCGGGCCGCTCCACCACCTCACCGGCGGCGATCAGGTTGGCGATATGGGGAGATAACTGAATGATCTTGGGCATAGGCTCACCTCATAACAGACATAGCAAGTTGGTTGATGGTAATATGGATCAGCATAGGAGCAACAATGGTATCGGCTTTCTCATAGGCCCAGGCCAGGGAAAGGCCTGCGGGCAGATACTGCACATAGCACAAAAGCAGGGTCCGGGTGTCTGCAAAGCCGATGTAGCCCATTACATGGATCCCGGCGAAGACCAGGCTGGACAATAAATAGGCAAGGATACGGCTTTTTCTCTGCAGACCCTGGAAGAGAAGTCCCCGGTAAAGGGTCTCTTCGGTGATGGGCACAAGCAGAGTGGTGCAGAAGGCCATCAGACTGTAGTTTTCCTTGGACAGCTCCATCAGATTGCTGTCGTTGACATTGGCAAACTCCGGATCGATCCTGAGAATGATCTGAGACAGGATAAGGCTTGCTCCGTAGTAGATCAGCAGGCCAAGGAAGGCAAACCGCAGGCAGCGCCAGGGAGTTTTCACCGCCGCTTTCAAAGAGGAAAACAGGAAACGGTGGAAGATGATCACCACGCACAGGAAATTGACGGCAAAATACACGATGTTTGCCATTGCCTCCGTCAAAGGCCGCGCCAGCAGAGTGCTGACCCATCCGATGAGATAAGGCAGGCCAAACATAGACACAAGCAGGTATCCCCAGCCAAGGAAGGCTTCCCGGCGGGTCGTAGAGATAGATAGTTTCATATTACTCCAGCATTTTCTTCAGTTTGTACAGCTCGTTCATAGCTTCAATGGGGGTGAGAGTCTCCACGCTGAGACTTTCCAGCGCCTGGCATACCTGCTGGCTCCGCAGATCCAGCATACTCACCTGGTCATCCTGGACAGCGGTTTTGACAGGGCGGGGAGCGTCGTTGCTCTCCAGCTCCTGCAGAATCTGCCTTGCCCGGGTGATCACATTGTCGGGAAGTCCTGCCAGTTTGGCGACTTCCACGCCGAAACTGTCGTCGGTGGCACCGGGGATGATCTTCCGCAGGAAGATCATCTTGTCGCCCCGCTTTTTTACGGCAATATTGTAATTCTTGATGCCGGGCAGCTGGTCTTCAATGACACTCAGCTCGTGGTAGTGGGTGGCAAAGAGGGTCTTGGCGCCCAAACGCTTGTGGTTGGCGGCATATTCCAGCACTGCACGGGCGATAGCCATGCCGTCGTAGGTGGAAGTGCCTCTGCCGATCTCGTCCAGGATCAGCAGACTCTTGGCGGTGGCGTACTTCAAAATGGAGGCCATCTCCGCCATTTCCACCATAAAGGTGGACTGGCCGGAGGCCAGATCGTCGCTGGCGCCGATGCGGGTGAATACCCGGTCCACAAGACCGATCCGCGCGCTTCTGGCGGGAACAAAAGAACCCATCTGGGCCATCAGTACGATCAGAGCCACCTGACGCATATAGGTGGACTTACCGGCCATATTGGGGCCGGTGATGATGGAGATCAGATTCTCGTCGGCATCCATACGGGTGTCGTTGGGAACAAAAAGGGTGTCCTTGAGCATTTTTTCTACCACCGGGTGGCGGCCTTCGCTGATGGTGATCTCACTGCTGAGCGTGATCTCCGGACGGCAGTAATTGTTCTTGACGGCCACAGTGGCAAGACTGCACAGGGCGTCTGCCACGGCGATGGCCGCAGCGGCGGTCTGCACCCGGGCGGCCTGGGCGGCCATATACTCCCGCAGGCGGGAGAAGATCTGGTATTCCAGAGCCGTGCACCGCTCTTTGGCGGTGAGGACCTGCTCCTCCAGCTCCTTCAGCTCCGGGGTGATGTAGCGCTCGTTATTGGCAAGGGTCTGCCGGCGGATATAGTGCTCCGGCACTTGGTCAATAAAGGACTTGGAGACCTCAATGTAATAGCCGAATACCCGGTTGTAGTTCACACGGAGGGTGCGGATGCCGGTCTTCTCCCGTTCCTCTGCCTCGATGGCAGCCATCGTGCCGGCACCGCCATCCATAATATCCCGCAGACGGTCCACCTCGGGATCGGCGCCCTTGCGAATGATGCCGCCCTCCCGCACAGTCAGAGGCGGGTTGTCGGTGATGGTGCTTTCAATCAGATCGGCGCAGTCGACCAGGGAATCGATGGCCTGCTCCAGCTTTTGCAGGAGGGGAGAAGATGTCTGCTGCAGCAGTCGCTTTACCTCAGGCAGCGCCCGCAGTCCGCCGGATAGGCCCAGCAGATCCCGGCAGTTGACTGTGCCGGTGACGATGCGGGTCATGACCCGCTCCAGGTCGGTCACATATTTTAAGGCGTCTTCCAGATCACCCCGGAGGATGGTGTTCTTTACCAGTTCCTCCACCGCGTTCTGCCGGCGAGTGATCTCGCTGGCATCCAGCAGAGGCTTTTCCAGCCAGCTTCGCAGAAGCCGTCCGCCCATAGGGGTATGGGTCTTGTCCAGCACCCACAGGAGCGTGCCTTTCTTTTCCTTTCCCCGGAGGGTTTCTGTCAGCTCCAGATTCCGCCGGGCATCCATATCCAGCTCCATAAACTTGCCGGTGGTGTAGTACTGCAGCTGGCGGATGTGGGACAGGTCGTTTTTCTGCAGTTTTACCAGCAGCTGCAGAAGGCTGCCTGCGGCCATCACGGCTTCGGGCAGGTTATCAAGACCAAGCTCGGCAATGGAGGAACGGAAATGCTCTTCCAGCTTGGAAGAGGCTTCGTTCAACCGGAACTGCTCCGGTGTCCCCTCGTCCAGGCAGCAGTGCAGGCGGTGGCGGAGGGCATCGTTAAGCACCTCGCAGCTGGCAGCGGCTCCGTAGCGGATCACCTCGGTAGGGGAGAACCGTCCCAGCTCAGAAGCGGCGGCTGCCGCGTCGGCGCAGACGGTCACATAGAACGAGCCGGTGGACACATCGCAGAACGCAAGACCCAGCCGGGTGTCTTCTCCGTACATACAGCAGATGTAGTTGTTGCGGCTCTCCTCCAGCATGCAGCTTTCCGTGACAGTGCCGGGGGTGACGATCCGGGTGATGTCCCGCTGAACGATGCCTTTTGCCAGAGCGGGGTCTTCCATCTGCTCGCAGATGGCAACCTTATAGCCCTTTTGCACCAGCCGGGCAATATAGGAATCCACACTGTGGTAGGGGACGCCGCACATAGGCGTCTGCTCCTCCTGGGGCTTGTTCCGGTCCCGGGTGGTCAGGGTCAGGTCCAGTTCCTTTGCGGCGATTTTGGCGTCGTCATCGAACATCTCATAGAAGTCGCCCAGCCGGAAGAACAGGATGCAGTCCTTGTTGCGCTCCTTGATGTCAAAATATTGCCGCCGCATAGGGGTCATTTCAGGCGTTTTGGTTGCCATAGTGTTCAGTCCTTTTCTGTAAGCTCACCTGTTAAGCTCCAGGTGGTGGCACCGGTGATGGTGATGGGGGCGAAGGTGCCGATCAGGGAGGTGTCTCCCGCCAGCCGCACAAGGCGGCCGCCCTCGGTGCGGGCAGTGAGGAGTTCTTTGTCCGTGCCATCAATGAGGCACAGGAGGGTTTTGCCGATATATTCCTTGTGCAGCTGCTCGGAGATCCCGTTCTGCACAGCGCAAAGCCGGTCAAACCGGCGGTTTTTCTCTGCCTTGGCAGTGGGGTCGTCCATGGTGGCGGCAGGTGTGCCGGCACGGGGAGAGAAGATAAAGGTAAAGAGAGAGTCGTAGCGCACCTGTTCGATCAGAGAGATGGTCTGCTCAAACTCCTCCTCCGTTTCTCCGGGGAAGCCCACGATCACATCGGAGGTAAGTACCAACTCCGGCATTACGGACTTGGCGTAGTTTACTGCCTCCAGATACTTCTCCCGGTCATAGTGCCGGTTCATAGCCTTCAGCACCCGGGACGAGCCGGACTGGAAGGGCAGATGCAGCTGCTTGGCGATCTTGGGATTGGCCGCCATGGTGTCAAAGAGTTTCTTGGAGGCGTCCCGGGGGTGGCTGGTCATAAAGCGGATGAGAAACTCTCCGGGGATCGCTGCGATTTTTGCCAGCAGATCCGCAAAGTCCACGCCCTGATCCAGATCCTTACCATAGGAGTTTACATTCTGCCCCAGCAGGGTGATGTCCTTGACGCCACTTGCCACCAGGGTTTGGCATTCGGCCAGGATGTCCTCCCATTTCCGGCTGCGCTCCCGACCCCGGACATAGGGCACGATGCAGTAGGTGCAGAAATTGTTGCAGCCGTACATAATGGATACCCATGCTTTCAGGGAGCTGTCCCGATTTTGGGGCAGACCCTCCACGATAGAGCCGGGCTCATCGGCGGTAAAGAAGGTGCGCTTGCCAACAAAGAGGACCCGCTTCAGGATCTCCGGGAACTGCCACAGGTGGTGGGTGGAGAAGACACCGTCCACATGGGGATAGCTGTTCTTAATCCGGCTTACTACATGCTCCTGTCCGGCCATGCAGCCGCACAGAAAGATCTTCTGCCGCGGGTGGCGGCGCTTGGTGTGGGTCAGCGCGCCTAAGTTGCCGAAGACACGCTGCTCTGCGTGTTCCCGGATGGCGCAGGTGTTCATCACCACCACATCGGCGCCTTCTGCTTCGCACACAATGGCGTAGCCGCTTTCGATCAGCAGACCCCGGATCCGCTCCGAGTCAGCCTCGTTCTGCTGGCAGCCGTAGGTCTCTACATAGGCAGTGGGAGTGATGCCCTGGCTGTGCCAGTAGGCTTTTATTTCATCGCAGCACTTCAGCTGGGAATCCAGCTGCTGCGGGGTAATAACAGTGGTTTTTTCCTTCATGGAATAACTCCTTTTGTGTATAGCTCTTCAATATAAAATCATAACATTTTTTCGCCTGTTTTGCAAGGGGCACAGCCCCTCTTTTACAGGAATGTTAACATTTTTGGAACTGCCTTGCGTTTGGCGGTGGAATGTGGTAAACTATGGAGGAATCGGCCCGGCGACGGGAGAAAGAGGAATGACTATGAATTGCAAATACTGTTTTGCTGAATTGGAAGAGGGAACTGCCGTTTGCCCTGTGTGCGGCAAGGATCTGACAGAAGCGCCGGAGACTCCGGAAGTCCCGGTGGTTTCTGAAATGCCGGAAACACCGGCGGAAAAGGCAAACAAGCCGAAACTGTGGAAGATCATTCTGGCAGTAGCCGGCTGCCTGGTGCTGGCAGCGGTACTCACCGGCGCGGTGCTTTACGGCCTAGGTATCGATTTTATGCCCCGGGAGAATGATATTTTCTTTAAGGACAGCTATACGGTGGACGACGCCACCGCTGACAAGAAGGCCGATGTGGTGGTGGCCACTTTGGGCGACCAAAAGCTGACCAACGGCCAGCTGCAGGCCTTCTACTGGCCCGGTGTCTATGAGCAGCTGAACTACTACGGCTACTATTTGAGCATGATGGGCTTTGATTTTGCATCGCCTCTGGATACCCAGGTCTACGATCCCACCACCGGAAAGACCTACCAGCAGATGTTCCTGGAGTATGCCCTTGAGACCTGGCAGGGATACGCGGTCCTGACCCAGCTGGCTCAGGAGGCCGGCTTTACTCTGAGGCAGGAGCAGCAGGCGTACCTGGATTCTCTGGAGGAAGAACTGCTGAAGGCAGCTACCGAAAAGGGATACACCGATGTGGAGACCTTCATTGACAAGGAACTCTTCCCCGGCTGCTCCATGGAAGCCTATTACAACCACGAGTATGTGGCGTTGACGGGTCTTGCCTACTACGATACCCTATACGCATCCATGATGCCCACGCAAGACGAAATTGAGGCATACTACCTTGCCAATGAAGACGATTTCGTCTATCAGGGTCTTGGTAAGGATAGCGGATACTACTACGATGTGCGGCATATTCTGATCAAGCCGGAGGGCGGCGCCGAGGGTGAAAACGGCACCATCACCTATTCCGACGCAGAGTGGGCGGCCTGCCGGGAAAAGGCCCAGCAGCTGCTGGACGAGTATCTGCAGGGCAATGCCACGGAGGACGCCTTCGCTGACCTGGCAAAGACAGAATCGGAGGATCCCGGCTCTGTGGCCGACGGCGGCCTGTACCCCCAGCTGACCAAGGACACCAACTTTGTGGAGGAGTTCAAGGCCTGGTATTTGGATGAGAGCAGAAAGCCCGGAGATACCGGCATTGTGAAGTCCGTCCACGGCTATCACATTATGTATTTCTCCGGCAGTGAGGAGATCTGGCAGTATGAGACCAAGGCGGCTGTGCTGTCCGAGAAGACCAACAAGCTGCTGGAAGACGCAAAGAAGATGTATCCCATGGAGGTCAACTACAAGAGAATCGCATTGGGCTTTGTGGACTTGAACGCAGAATAAAAATTACCCGGTGCAGCAGCTGCTGCACCGGGTTTTTGATTAGTCCCAATCAGGGAGGAGGTCTGCGCGCAGGGGAACGGACCGGAAAAGCTCCCGGGTGATGGCCTTGTATTCCCCAACATCCGTGGTCTTCCGCAGGCGTTTTCCCAGGCTTTCCGCGCCGTCAAACTTGCACAGCCAGTGCCGCCAGTTTTCCTTCATGCGGAACATGGCGTTCCGGCTGCCGCCGAAGGCCGCGATGTACTCTTCCAGCAACGCATCGTGAAAAGCAGCCAATCTTTCGGGGGTAGTGCCGCCGGGGGCAAGCAGACCTGGGTCTGCAATGAGACCCCGCCCCAGCATAACAGCATTCACCCCGGGATATTCAGCCGCAAAGGCGTCCAGCTGCCCCCGGGTACACAGATTACCGTTGTAGCAAAGGGGCACCTTGCTGTTCCGGAGAGCATACCGGAAACTGTCCATATCCACACTTCCCTTGTAAAAGGCGCTGCGGACTCTGGGGTGGACGGTGAGCTCAGCAATGGGATAGCGGTTGTACACAGCCAGGATCTTGGGAAACTCCTCCGGGTCTTCAAAGCCGATCCGGGTCTTCACGGATACGGGCAGGGAGGAAGCAGAGAAGACGGCATCCAAAAACCGGTCAAGGGCATCGGGATCTTTCAGCATTCCGGCTCCTTTTCCCTTGGCGGTGACCGTTCCGGAGGGGCAGCCGGTATTCAGATTGACCTCCGGATAACCCAGATCCCTGCAGACGGATGCCATCCACAGAAAATCCTCCGGCACTTTGGTCAGCAGCTGAGGGACCACAGAAAAACCCACGCTTTCTGCCGGGGGCAGTTCCCGGGCTTCCCGGGGCGTGAGGGCGCGGTGGACAGTGGGGGAGAAAAAGGGGGTATAGTACCGGTCTGCGCCGCCGAAATAAAGGTGGTGCAGCCGCCGGTAAATGCTGTCGGTGAGGCCCTCCAGAGGGGCAAAATAGTAGCGCATAAGTACTCCTGTAAAAGAGGGTGTCCCGGGGGACACCCTCTTGGTTTACACTTCCATGATCACGGGCAGAATCATGGGATTTCTCTTGGTGGTCTTGAACAGATAGCCACTCAAATCGTTCTTGATGGCGGACTTTACGGCGGCTCTGTCCCGGATCCGCTTGCGGCTGCAGCGATCAATGGCTTCCATGACCACGCTGCGCAGCTCTTCCATCAGTTCCTCGGATTCCTTCACATAGATGAAGCCTCTGGTGATGATGTCCGGGCCGGAGACCAGTTCGCCGTCCTGGGCGTCGATGTTGATGCAAACAACGATCATGCCGTCCTGGGCCAGGTGCTTTCTGTCCCGGAGGACCACGCTGCCCACATCGCCCACACCGGTGCCGTCCACAAAGACCTTGCCGGCGGGCACGGTGCCATTGATCTTGCAGGTTTTTCCCGTCAACTCAATGACAGAGCCGATCTCAGCGATCCGCACATTTTTGGCGGCAAGGCCCATGGCCACAGCCAGCTTGCCGTGCAGCTGCAGGTGCCGCTGCTCGCCGTGGACGGGAATAAAGAACTTGGGCTTGCACAGGGCGTGGATGATCTTCAGCTCTTCCTGGCAGGCGTGGCCGGAGACATGGAGGCCCTCGCTCTTTTCATACACCACTTCCGCGCCCTTGCGGTAGAGCTCGTTGATGATCCGGGAGACCGCTTTTTCGTTGCCGGGAATGGCGGAGGCAGAGATGATGATCCGGTCACCGGACTGGATATCCACCTGCTTGTGGGTGGAGAAGGCCATCCGGTACAGAGCGGACATATTCTCCCCCTGGGAGCCGGTGGAGACGATTACGATCTTGTTTTTGGGCAGGCTCTTGATGGCGCCCAGCTCCACCAGGGTACCGGCGGGGATCTTGATATATCCCAGCTCCTGGGCCACCTTTAGCATGTTTTCCATACTTCTGCCGGAGACGGCTACCTTTCTGCCATAGCGGTGGGCGGTGGCAAGGACTGCCTGCACCCGGTGCATGTTGGAGGCAAAGGTGGTGACGATGATCCGGCTGTCGCAGTTCTTGAACTGCCGGTCCAGACTCTCGGCGACGATGTTTTCGCCGGGTGTGTAGCCGGGGCGCTCCACATTGGTGGAGTCACACAGCAGAGCCAGCACGCCCTCGTTGCCCAGCTGCCCCAGCCGGGCCAGGTCGATCATACCGTCCTTGGCGGCAGGGTCGATCTTAAAGTCACCTGTGAACACCAAAGTACCCACAGGCGTTCTGACAGCCAGCGCCACCGCGTCGGCAATGGAGTGATTGACATGAATGAACTCCACTGTGAAGCAGCCGGCCTTGACCATATCGCCGGACTTGTGGGTGATAAGCTTGACCGCGTCCTCCAGACGATGCTCTTCCAGCTTCAGCTTGATGAGACCGTTGGTCATGGCAGTGCCGTGGATGGGACAATTCACCTGCTGCATACAGTAGGGGATCGAGCCGATGTGGTCCTCGTGTCCGTGGGTGATGAACATGCCACGGAGTTTCTTTGCGTTCTGGGTAAGATAGGTAAAATCGGGAATGACCAGGTCTACGCCGTACATTTCCTCGTCCGGGAAACCTACGCCGCAGTCGATCACGATCATATCCTTGCCGTATTCCAAAACGGTCATATTCTTACCGATCTCATCCAGACCGCCTAAGGGAATAATCTTCAGTTTTTCAGCCAATTTGTATAGCTCCTTTCGAAATCAGACATAACAAACCAAGCAGCCGCAAGTGTCCCGTCACAGCCCTGTGACGCCGGAAGGGACAAAACACGCCTGCCAACTATTGATTTTATATGTAGTCCTGTGTCCTAAAGACATCGCAGGACCGGTTGCACGGGTCTGCCCACCCGGTGCCGATGGCAATATTATAACACAATTGCAGGGTAATGTATACATTTTTTTCACAAGAGAAAAAAGTGGCGGATTTTTCCTGCGGAATCGAAAATCGTGGTTGCACCTTTCCTTTGGATTTGCTATAATCGAAGAGAATATAAAGTTATTTTGGACAGTATGCCCATTTGCAAGGAGGCGACGGCTTTGAATAAGAAAATCGGAAGACTTCTACGGCCCGGCGTTGGGCTCTATTTCGCCCTGATGTTCGGCTTTGTTATGGTCACTGCGCTTTTGCAGCACTATGTGGCGGCCGGTATTGAACTTGCCCTGTGGGCGGTGGCGCTGGTAGCCCACCTGCTGTACCGGGCAAACCGCAGAAAGCAACTGAAAGCCTTTGTGGAAAAGACCACCGACGCCCAAAGCGGCGTGGAAGGCCAGCGGCCGCCCTTCCCCATGGCAGTGGTGCGCCTGGCAGATAAAGGCATTGTGTTTGTCAACGATCAGTTCATCAGCCTTACGGGCTTTAATGATGTGATGACCGAACGGGACATTACCGATGTCCTGCCGGGCTTCGATACCGGCTGGCTGGTCTCCGGCAAGACGGAGTATCCCTATGATGTGCGCCTGCAGGGCAGACGCTACCGGGTCTACGGCGCCCGCATCCAGGCGGATGACCCCCAGCAGACCCAGCTGGGCGTGCTGTACTTCTCCGATCTGACGGAGCTGTATCAGGTGCGGGATGAATATATCCGTTCCCGCCCCGTGGTGTCCATCATCCTGGTGGATAACTATGAGGAACTGACCAAGAATATGTCCGAAGGCGCGATCTCCACCTTGAACGCCAGAATCAACGATGCCATTACCCAGTGGACGGAGAGCTATCAGGGTCTACTCCGCCGTTTGGAGCGCAACCGCTACCTGTTTGTGTTTGAAAAGCGGGATCTGAAGCGGGCGGTGGAGGACAAGTTCTCTATTTTGGAGGATGTCCACGCCATCACCAATCCCGCCGGCATCGCCGCATCCATTTCCTTCGGCCTGGGTGTGGAAGGCGAGACCTTTGAGGAAGGCTACCAGTTTGCGGATCTGGCCATCGAAATGGCCCTCAGCCGCGGCGGTGACCAGGCCGTTCTCAAGGACCGTGTGAACTTTAATTTCTACGGCGGCCGGAATAAAGAAGCGGAGCAGCGCAGCAAGGTGCGCTCCCGCGTGACCGCCAACTCCCTGATGGAGCTGATCGGCCAGAGCAGCAAGGTGCTGATCATGGGCCATAGAAATGCAGACCTGGACTCCATCGGCGCAGCCCTGGGCGTTTTCTGTATGTGCCGGAAAAAGGGCACAGAGGCCCACATTGTGCTGGATATGCAGAACAATATGGCCCCCGGCTTTGTAGAGGAGATCTGCCAGGTCCCCGAATATGCCAAGGCCTTTATATCCGGTCAGGATGCGCTGCTGCTCAGCGATAACCGGACCACTCTGGTGGTCGTGGATACCAACCGGCCGGACCAGGTGGAGAGCATGCATCTTCTGGAGGCAGTGCCCCGGATCTGCGTGGTGGACCATCACCGCCGCGCTGCAGATTATATCAAGCCTGTTGTGGTCAACCTCCACGAACCCTACGCCTCCTCCGCATCGGAGCTAGTGACCGAGCTGCTCCAGTACGGCGTGGAGAAGGGCGATGTGCTTCCCATTGAAGCCAAGGCTTTGATGGCAGGCATCTTCCTGGACACCAAGAGCTTCAATGTCCGCACCGGTGAGCGTACCTTCGAGGCCGCTGCATTCCTGCGGCAGATGGGCGCCGATACGGTGGAGGTCAAGAAGCTGCTGCAGAACGATTTCCAGGATACTATGGAAAAGTATCAGATCATCAAAGCCGCACGGCTGTACCGCCACGAGATCGCCATCGCAGCCCTCAATGCCGGCACTTCCCGGACGCTGGCCTCTCAGGCGGCAGATGAACTGCTGAACATTACCGGCATTACGGCATCCTTCGTGCTGTATCCGGATGATACTACCGTATATGTGTCCGCCCGTTCCATCGGCGAGACCAATGTGCAGGTGATTCTGGAGCCCCTGGGCGGCGGCGGCAATACCGCAACGGCAGGCGCACAGATCCCCGGCAGCACAGTCAAAGAGGTGCTGGATCAGCTGGTAGCCTCAATCGATAATTTCTACGAAGAATAAGGAGAATCACCATGAAGGTTATTTTGTTGCAGGATGTAAAAGGCAAGGGCAAGAAGGGCCAAATGCTGGACCTCTCCGACGGCTACGCAAGAAACTTCTTGCTGCCCCGGAAGCTGGCGATGGAGGCAACGCCCGATGCTATCAACACTATGCGTATGAATGATAAGGCTGCCGCTGAAAAGGCAGCCAAGGAGCGGGCAGAGGCTATGGAGATTTCCAAGCAGCTGCGGGCATTGATTCTGACCGTCACTGCCAAGGGCGGCGGCGCAGGCAAGCTCTTCGGCGCTGTTACCAACGATGCCATTGCCAATGCCCTGAAGGCCAATGCCGGCATTGAGCTGGATAAGCGCAAGATCGTCATTTCCGACCCCATTAAGAATGTGGGTACCTATACTGTCCAGTGCAAGCTGGGCTACGAGATCGTTGCACCTCTGACCGTCAAGATCGAGGAAGCTTAATAAAGTCACGTTCCCGCGTGACACGCCGTTCCCTCTCTTTGGAATCCCCCGGGCCCTTCTCTCGCAGCATGGTACAATGTTTCGGCTTTCTTTTTTGTTGCACCGAAACATTTTGCGATCTAACGATTAAGCGCTGCGGGTAGGGTACATAGGGGAG
>JAZNAK010000010.1:0-13651 GCA_045586485.1 Faecousia sp.
CAGGGCGAAAACCGCACCTTTGTCAAAAGGGGACTGGAGGCACTGAAAAATACCACCCGTCCCGGTCTGGCCGCTTTGATGCAGTCAGGCTCCTGCGACCCCAAAAACCTGACCGCCTCCTCTGTCGGCTATGTGCTGGCACCCAGGATCAACGCTGCCGGACGTATGGGTAAGATCGAAATGGCTATTGAACTGTTTTTGACCAGGGATCCCCACCGTGCCCACGAATTGGCCGAAGGCCTGTGCGAGTTGAACCGTCAGCGTCAAAGCGTGGAATCCGAAATCTATAAGCAAGCCACCCAAATGCTCCCTGAGGGGCAACCGCCGGAAGCCATCGTGCTGGCAGATGAAGGGTGGCATCAGGGTGTTGTGGGTATCGTGGCCAGCCGCATTGCTGAGGAATTTTGTTGCCCCGCCTTCCTGATCTGTCTGGACGGTGACCACGGCAAAGCCAGCTCCCGCAGCTTTGGCGGCTTTAACCTGTTCTCCTCTCTGTCCAGCCTGTCCCACCTTTTGGAGAGCTACGGCGGTCACGAGCTGGCGGCGGGCTTCACCATTCACAGAGATCAGATCCCCGCCTTCCGGGAGGAGATCTGTCGCCTTGCCGAAGCCTTTTACTGCGGCAGCGGCCCCAAGACCGTGCTGGAGGCCGACTGCGTCATCCCGCCGGAGCTGCTGACCCTCAATAATGTTCAATCTTTGAACACCCTTGAGCCCTGCGGCAACGGCTGCCCCAAGCCGGTGCTGGTGATGGAAAATCTCGTGGTGGACCGACTGAATCCCGTGGGCAACGGCCGCCATCTGCGCCTGCGTCTGAACAGCCAGCACCACAGCTTCAACGGCATCTTCTTCTCCGCCACCGTGGAGTCCGCCTCCATTTGTCAGGGAGATCTGGTGGATGTGGCGTTTATTCCTCAGATCAACGATTTCCGGGGGGAGAAAACTGTACAGATGAACATTCAGGACATCCGTCCCGCCTGTAAATTGCCCGTTTCCTGCGTCACCGAAAACTACCGCAAGCTCCGGTCCGGGCAGGTGGATGCCGCAGTGGCAGCCGCCTTGCTGCCGGAACGGTCGGTTTTGAGCCTGGTATGGCGGTATCTGGCCGGCTGCGGCCAGCAGGTCCGGGAAACTCCCACCTGCCTGTGCAGAAAGATCGTTCGCAGGTATGGCGCTGCTTTGAATCTGGAGCAGCTGCTGGTCTGCCTGGACATTTTCGCCGATGTGGGTCTTTTGGAGATCCGCCGGCACCACAAGCATATCTCTGTCCGCCTGACCCCCAGAGAGGACAAAGCGGACCTGAACACCAGCCAAACCATGCGGCAGCTGCTTGCCGCGAAGGAGCAATAACACTATGGAAAGTTTTGCTGAACATTACGGGTCTATGTATCAGACCGTTAACCGGTATCTGCCCGGAGTGGATATGACCCTCATTGACCGGGCGGTGGAATACGCCCGGGAAAAGCATAAGGATCAGTGCCGGAAAGACGGCTCTCCCTATATCATCCACCCCCTTGCGGTGGCGGAGATCGTGGCGGAGATGGGTCTGGATATCGACGCCATTCTGGGCGCTCTGCTCCACGACTGCATCGAAGATACCGACGCCTCCTTTGACGAGATCGCCAAGCTCTTCGGCACCACCTGCGCCGAGCTGGTGGAGGGCGTCACCAAGCTGACCCGAGCCAATTTCTCCTCCTCCGAGGAGGCCCAGATGGAGAATCTGCGGAAGATGTTCATGGCCATGAGCAAGGACATCCGGGTTGTGCTGATCAAGATCGCCGACCGCCTCCACAATATGCGCACCATGCAGTATCAGACCCCGGAGAAGCAGATCCTCAAGTGCCGGGAGACCATGGATATCTATGCCCCCCTGGCTCACCGCCTTGGTATGCAAAAGATGAAGTGGGAGCTGGAGGACCTCTCCCTGCGGTATCTGGATCCCAGCTGCTACAACTCCATCATGGCCTATCTGTCCGCCCACAAGGAGAAGGACGAGGCCTTTATGCACACCATTCAGGACAAGATCTCCCACCGGCTGAACGCCATGGGTATCAACAATACCGCCTACGGCCGCATCAAGCATGTGTACTCCATCTACCGGAAGATGAACTCCCAGGGCAAGACCATGGACGAGTTGTATGACATCTACGCCTTCCGGGTGATCGTGGACACCATTCCCGACTGCTACAATGTGCTGGGCCATATCCACGACCTGTTCAATCTGGTCCCCGGCCGTTTCAAGGATTATATCTCCACCCCCAAGCCCAATATGTACCAGAGCCTGCACACCACCGTGATCGGCTCCCAGGGCATCCCCTTTGAGGTGCAGATCCGCACCTGGGATATGCACGAGACCGCCGAGTACGGCATCGCCGCCCACTGGAAGTACAAGCAGGGCGTCGGCAACGGTGAGGAGAAGGACTTTGAGTGGGTGCGCCGTCTGCTGGAGAGCCAGCAGGACACCGACGCGGAGGACTATCTGAACTCCATGAAGATCGATATGTTCGACGACGAGGTGTTCACCTTCACCCCCAAGGGCAAGATCGTGCCCCTGCCTGCCGGCTCAACTCCCATCGACTTTGCGTACGCCATCCATTCCGGCGTGGGCAATTCTATGGTGGGCGCCAAGGTCAACGGCCGTATCTGCAACATCGACGCCACCCTGCAAAACGGCGATATCGTGGAGATCATCACCTCCAAATCCGCCAAGGGCCCCAGCCGTGACTGGCTGAACATCTGCAACAGCAACCAGGCCCGCACCAAGATCAAGCAGTGGTTTAAGAAAGAAAAGCGGGAGGAAAATGTGGCCCACGGCCGCGCCTCCTTTGAAAGCGAAATGCGCCGGGTGGGCCTGCCCCTGTCCATTACCGTAGACCCGGAGGTTGGTCCTCAGCTGCTGAAAAAGCTCAGCTTTGACAGCTGGGAGGATATGTACGCCGCCATCGGCTACGGCGGCCTCACCGCTGTGAAGTCCGTGGGCCGTATCCGTGACGATATCAACCGGGCGCTGAAGCTGCAGGTGAGCGAAAAGCAGGCCGCCCTGAATGTGAAGCCTGACCCTCTCTCCAAGATCAACCGCCACGCGGTCAACGGCGTTATTGTGGAGGACATCGACTCCTGCATGATCAAGTTTGCCCGCTGCTGCACCCCTGTGCCCGGTGACGGCATCATCGGCTTTATCACCAAGGGCTTTGGCGTGTCCGTCCACCGGATCGACTGCCCCAACGCCCAGAATCGGGATGAACCCCATCAGGCCGCCCGCTGGGTGCGGGTGCGCTGGGCCAATGTGGACAACCAGCCCTTTGAGACCACTTTGGAACTGGACTGCATTACCCGCGACGGTTTGCTCTTGGATGTGGCCACCACTATGACCACCGCCCGCTGCCGGGTGAAAGAGATCAACGGCAAGGATCTGCCCGGCGGCCGCAGTGTGTTTACAGTGCGGTTTGAGGTCAAGGATGTGGACGAGCTGGACATCATCCGCAACAAGCTTCTGAATATCCGGGATGTGACCGGTACCAGAAGAGGTCAGAATTGATTTCCGGAGGAAGTGTTGTATGCGCGCTGTTTTGACAAGAGTCTCTTCCGCCAGCGTCACCATCGACAATCAAATGGTGGGCAGTATCGGCAAGGGCTTTCTGATCCTGCTGGGCGTCGGCCCGGAGGATACGGAGGAAAAATGCCGGTATCTGGCGGAAAAGTGTCTGAGCCTACGGGTTTTTGAGGACGAAAACGGTAAAATGAACTTAGGCCTTGCCGATGTGGGGGGCGAGGTTTTGGTCGTCAGCCAGTTCACCCTCTACGGCAACTGCCGCAAGGGCCGCCGCCCCAGCTTTACCGACGCGGCAAATCCCCAGCTGGGCAATGAATTGTATGAAAAGTTCCTCTCCTGCTGCGCTGATCTGGGGTATCCGCCCCAGCACGGGCAGTTCGGAGCGGATATGAAGGTGGCCTCCGTCAACGACGGGCCGGTGACCCTGATTTTGGACACCGAGCAGCTGATGGACGCCCCCAGAAGAGGTTAAGTATGACGGTAAAGTGCCTGCCCCTCGGGGCGTATCAGACCAACTGCTATCTGGCCTGGGGAGACGATAGCGACACTTGCGTGGTGATCGACCCCGGATACGAGGCGAAAACTGTGCTGCAGGAGGCAAAGCAGCTGGGAAAAACTATCTGCGCGATCCTTCTCACCCACGGACATTTTGACCATGTGGGCGCTGTGAAGGCCATGGCAAAGGAGACCGGCTGCCAGGTGTATCTCCACGAGGGCGATCTGTCCCTGCCCGGCATCTTCACTGCCGGACCGCTTCATTATACCCGCCTTTACAAGGAAGGCGACCGGCTTTCTTTGGCCGGTCTGGAGCTGACGGTCCTTCACACTCCCGGCCACACCCCGGGATCTGTGTGCCTGATGTGTGAAGATACGATGTTTTCCGGAGACACCCTGTTTATGGACTCCTGCGGCAGAACGGATCTGCCCGGCGGAAACACCGCTGCGATCCTCCGTTCCCTCTCCCGTCTGGCAGCGCTGGAGGGAGATTACCGGGTGCTTCCCGGCCACGGACCGTCCACCACGCTGGAAAACGAAAAGAAATACAATCCCTATCTGAATCGATAAGGAACGATCTTATGAACCTTACTATTTCCGGTCACGATGACCTGTACGGGGTGGAGCAGCTGCTTCTATCCCTGTTTCCCCAGCGCGCGGATGTGACTGCGGTCTCCCGCCTGTGCCGGGGAAAGCGCTGGCTCTCCGCCATTACGGAGATCTCGGCTGGGGGTAAAAAAACCCGGGCCGTCAAAAGAATGCAAACAAAAGACGAGTCCGTCCGTCTCCGCCGGCGCATCCTGCAGCAGAGCGTGTACTTTGCCGCGCTGCCCCACTTGGAAACCGTCCCTGCCTGGGGCGCTCTGTCCGGTGTGCGGCCCACCAAGCTGTCCACCCAGCTCCTTCTGGCCGGTGGCAGCGAAAAGGATGCGGACAAGCTCCTGAAAGAGGTCTATTTCGTCACTCCGGAGCGGCGAAAACTGGCCATCGACTGCTCTGTGTCCACGGTGTCCGCCGTAAAACAGACAGAAGACCGGGATATTTCCCTCTATGTTGGCATTCCCTTTTGCCCCACCCGTTGCAGCTATTGCAGCTTTGTCAGCCGCACCGTAGGCAAGCGCACAGACCTGTTGGACCCCTATCTGCAGGCGCTGTACAAAGAATTGGAATGTACCGGCAAACTGCTGGCAAGTTCCGGCAAGACCGTTCGTACCATCTATATAGGCGGCGGTACGCCCACCACATTGTCTTCCCAGCAGATGGCGGAGCTTTTGGACGCCATCGGCAGTACCGTCGACCTTTCCCGGTGCATTGAGTTCACCGTGGAGGGCGGCCGGCCGGACACTTTGGACGCTGAGAAGCTGCGCACCATTTATGCCCACGGCGCCGACCGAATGAGCATCAACCCTCAGACCATGGTGGATTCGGTGTTGAAGGCCTGCGGAAGACCCCACACCGGAGAGGATATCCTCCGCCGCTACCGCCAGGCGCAGGACGCCGGCTTCAAGGCCATCAATATGGACCTGATCGCCGGTCTTCCCCAGGACAGCCTGGCCGGTTTCCGGTATTCCCTGGACACGGTGGCTTCCCTCCGTCCCGCCAACATCACCGTCCATACCCTGGCGCTGAAGAAAGGCGCAGACCTCTTTGAAAAACGGGTAAAGCTGCCCTCTTATGAGGAAGTTGCGCAAATGGTGGCCTACGCCAACGAGACCCTCCGGGCGTTGGGCTATAAGCCCTACTACCTCTATCGGCAGAAATATATGTCCGGCTCTTTTGAAAATGTGGGTTGGAGCAGGGACGGACTTGACTGCCTGTACAACATCTACATGATGGAGGAGACCCACTCCATTTTGTCCCTTGGGGGCGGCGGCATGAACAAGGTCAACCTCCCCGACGGCACCTTGCAGCGCTTCCACAACCCCAAGTTCCCCGAACAATACATTCAGCAGATTGACAGCGTCCTTTCCCAGAAAGAGGAATTGTTCCGGCTATTATAAAACATCGTAGGGCGGGGGCTTGCTCCCGCCGAAGGAAAATGATCTTGGCGGCGGGAGCAAGCCCCTGCCCTACATTCACTTTCAAAGGAAGTGTTATTTTGGATACTTTGATCTCCGGTGTCACGATTGTGACCATGAACGAAAAATCCGATGTGCTTTTCGGTGCATACCTTGGTATCACAGGTGGAAAAATAACCTACATTGGCAAAACCGCCCCGGAAGACCAGCCTGCCACCATCATTGACGGCACCGGTATGGTAGCCATTCCCGGCCTGATCAACTGCCACACCCACCTTGCCACCTCCGCCCTGCGGAACTTCCTGGACGACACCGGTCGGCAGGAGACTCTGGAGCAGACCCTCTTCCGGCAGGATAAGCTGGACGCCCGGGCCGCCAAGGCCGCCAGCCTGCTTTCCATTGCCGAGTGTCTGCGCTTTGGCATCACCTCCGTGTCCGATCTGTACTATTTCCCGGAGGCCACCGCCGAGGCGGTGAAAGAGAGCGGTATCAAGGCAAATCTCGCCCTGTCTTCCTACCGGTTTATCGATCAGAACGAGGATTTTTCCTTTGACACCGATGAGCAGTGCCGGGAACTGGCCCGGCTGGTAGAGGCCTGGCACAATTACGACGGCGGCCGCATCAAGATCGATGCCGGTCTTTACGCCGAGTACACCAGCAATTATCTGCTTTGGGAGAGCCTTGCAGACTTTGCCGCAGAAAAAGGGCTGGGTTTCCAGCTGCATCTGTCGGAGTCGGAAGAGGAAGTCGCATCCTGCGAGGAGCGCACCGGCCTGACCCCGGCAGAGCTCCTCTCCTGCCACCGGCTGTTCCGGGTCCCCGTGACTGCTGCTGCCTGCGCCTGTCTGACGGAGGAGGAACAGAAGCTGCTGGGAAAAGCAAAGGCCACCGCCGTTGCCACCCCCATTGCCTCGGCAAAGCAGGGTCTTCCCTCCACGCCCATCGCAGAAAGCGTAAAGGCGGGTATGAATGTGGCGCTGGGTACCGGCGGCGCGCTGGAATGCGGCAATCTGGATATGTTTGAAGTGATGCGTTTTGCCGCCCTTTCCCAGCGGCAGGCCGGCGGCGATGCCGCAAAGCTGCCTGCCATAGCCGCGCTGATGATGGCTACTGTCTGCGGCGCAACCGCCCAGGGCCGCTCGGACGAATGCGGTATGCTGAAAGATGGTATGGACGCGGATATCGTCCTTGTGGATTTCTCCGCGCCCCATCTGATGCCCTGCCACAATGTCCCCAACGGCCTTGTGTTTTCCGCCAAGGGCGGCGATGTGGCCATGACCATGGTGCGGGGCAAGATCCTCTACCAAAACGGCCGCTTCCCCACCATCGACCTGCCGGCGGTGGTGTCTGAAATTATGGAATACGCCATTCCCAAGCTCTTGGGCAGTGAATAAGGAGGCGCCATGAATAACAAAAAGCAAACCTTCCTCCACGGCGCGGCGCTGCTGGCGCTGGCCACTGCCATCGTAAAGGTCATCGGCGCGTTTTATAAGATCCCTCTGAAAATGATCATCGGGGATCAGGGCTACGGCTACTTTATCACCGCCTACGACATCTACTCCGTGCTGCTGCTGATCTCCACTGCCGGTCTGCCCATCGCCATGAGCCGCATGATCAGCCAGGCAAGCTCTTTGGGCAACTACAATCAGGTCCGGCGAGTCTACGCCACCGCCCGGGGTATTTTCCTGGGTCTGGGCGTGGTCAGCACAGCGCTGATGATGGGCTTCTCCCATCAGCTGGCCGCTTTCCAAAAGCAGCCGGACGCCTGGGCGGCCATCTTCTGCCTGGGTCCCTGCGCGCTGCTGATGTGCATGATGTCCACCTACCGGGGCTTCTTCCAAGGTCAGAGCAATATGCGTCCCACCTCCAACTCCCAGATTTTGGAGGCCGCTTTCAAGCTGGTGGTGGGTCTGGTGCTGGCTTACTTTGTGATGAAGTCCACAAACAATGTGGCCTATGCCGCAGGCGCGGCCATTCTGGGCGTGACGGTGAGCTGCCTTGTGTCGGCCATTTACCTGAACACCCTCCAGCGCCCCGCCTACCGGGAGCTTCCCAAAACCGATGACAAGCCCCAGTCCTACGGCGCTACCGCCAAGCAGCTGCTGGCCATCGCCGTGCCCATCACCATCGGCTCTGCGGGATTGCAGGTCCTCACGGTGATCGAAACCAATCTGTACATGGGTCAGCTCCTCACCGCCGGAGGTATGAGTCAGAACACCGCGGACATCACCAAGGGCATCTACAATATGTGCCAGACCGTATTCAATATGCCCTGCGCCTTTATGGTGCCCATCACCACATCGGTGCTGCCCGCCATTACCGCCCAGCTGGCGGTAAAGGACCACGCCGCCTCCAAGGCCACAGAGGAATCCGCTGCCCGGATCACGGGTCTGATCAGCCTGCCCTGCGCCGTGGGTCTGAGCATTCTCGCCGGCCCGGTAATGGGCCTGCTGGGTGGCTACAGCGGTGAGAATCTGGCCCTGGCCACCAAGATCCTTATGGTGCTGGGCGTGAATATCTTCTTCTACGGTATGATCCAGTACACCAATGTGGTGCTCCAGTCCCACGGCTACGCGGTGATCCCCGTGATCAACACCCTGCTGTGCGGCGCTATGAAGCTGCTGGTGGTGTACCTGCTGGTGGGAAATCCCAATCTGGGTATCGTGGGCGCGCCCATCGGTATGCTGCTGTGCTACCTGTGCATCGGCGTGATGAACCTCATCGCCATCTACAAGGTCGTGCCCCAAAAGGTGCAGATCCTGCGCAATCTTCTCAGACCCTTTATGCCGGCCGCCCTCATGGGTATCGCCGTGTGGGGCGCGTACAGACTGCTCCAAAGTCTGCTGGGCCCGGAGGGAAGCTCCCTGCTTCTGTGCGGTATTCCCGTAGCAGTGGGCGTTGCAGTTTACGCTGTATTCGTGGTAGTTTTCAAGGCCATCAGCCGGGAGGATTGCCTTCTTTTGCCAAAAGGTGACAAAATTGCGAAGATTTTGCACTTATAATTGGTTATTTTTGCGAAAAATGCTTGCATTATTCTCCAAAATGTGCTAATGTTAGAATATCCTAATTTTATGAAAAGAGGTAATTTTCTATGAATAAGACCGAACTCATCGCTGCCGTTGCTGAAAAGACCGGCCTGACCAAGAAGGACGCAGAGCGCGTTGTTTCCGCTACCTTCCAGACCATCACCGACGCTATGGTTAAGGGCGACAAGGTCCAGGTTTCCGGCTTCGGCATCTTTGATGTTAAGAACCGCGAAGCTCGCGTTGGCCGCAACCCCCGCACCAAGGAAGCTGTTCAGATTCCCGCTACCCGCCTGCCCGCTTTCAAGGCCAGCAAGACCCTGAAGGACGCTGTCGCTAAGTAAGCTTTGCGCCTGGATAAGTATCTGAAGGTCTCCCGCCTCATCAAGCGCCGCACCGTAGCCAACGAAGCCTGCGACAACGGTCGCATCAGCGTCAACGGCCGTGTGGTGAAGGCCAGTTATGAGGTCAAGCCCGGTGATAAGATCGAGATCGCCCTCGGCGCCCGGACTGTGGCCGTGGAGGTCGTGGTGGTGGCTGACAATGTCCGCAAGGACGACGCCGTCACCATGTATAAGGAAATCTAAAAAAGAGCCCCCTCGTCAGAGGGGGCTCTTTTTTCTGTTTCGTTTGTCGTCCCCAGCGCAGCCGAGAGCCGCAAGCGGGAGGACAGGCGGCGGGAGTAAATCCCCGCCGTTGTATATTACCGTACCGAAATACACGGCAAGCTTCCGGTAGAGGGAGCTGGGGGATTCTTAAGGGGAACGCTTGTCGAGCGGGAGCTCGGCCATTCCCCTTAAGCCGACTTCTTTGGGTACTTTCTTGTTCGGCACAAGAAAGTACCGCCCCCGGCAGGGAGCAAGCTATCAAGCACGCACAGTCTTGTGACCGCTGCTGCCCTGTCCGTTTGCGGTGTCCAGCTATGTTCGGGGTGACAGAAAAACGCCTCCCTCTGATGAGGGAGGCATTTGCATTGTTTCTTACTTTTCTTCGTCTTTGGGAACAATGGTAATAATAGGTGTGCCGTCCCGGTTCAGCAGCGGTGTCAGACCGCCGCCGTAGCCGCCGCTTACATACAGGTAGTTCACGCCGGTATTCTTATCCACCAGGATATATGTCGCAGGGCCGGAAAATCCACCGCCGTTATAATAGCTCTTAATAAACCGCTTCTCTTTCTCTGCCATTTTATTTCTCCTTGACGCCTTCCACCAAGCCGGTTGCCATGCCCACAAGGCCCTGCATCTCGGAGGGGATGATGATCTTGGTAGCCTGGCCGTCGGCCACCTTTTCCATGGCCTGAATGGACTTGAGCTTGATCACCTGCTCGTTGGGAGCTTTCTCGTTCAGCATTTCCAGAGAGTCTGCCAAGGCCTGCTGCACCTTCAAAATGGCCTCCGCCTCACCGGTGGCCTTCAAGACAGCCGCTTCCTTCTCTGCCTCTGCCCGCAGGATTGCTGCCTGCTTCTCGGCGTCGGCCCGGAGAATGGCGGATTCCCGCTCACCTTCAGCGATCAAAATGGCGGACTTCTTCTGACCCTCGGCCTGGAGGATCGCCTGACGGCGGTCACGCTCAGCCTTCATCTGCTTTTCCATAGAGCTCTGAATGTCTGCCGGAGGCAGAATGTTCTTCAGCTCCACCCGGTTGACCTTGATGCCCCAGGGGTCGGTGGCCTCGTCCAGAATGGCCCGCATCTTGGTGTTGATAATGTCACGGGAGGTCAGGGTCTGATCCAGCTCCAGATCGCCGATGATATTACGCAGTGTGGTAGCGGTCAGGGTCTCCATAGCCGCCATAGGCTGCTCCACGCCGTAGGTGTAGAGCTTGGGGTCAGTGATCTGGAAGTACACCACCGTGTCGATCTGCATGGTGACATTATCCTTGGTGATAACCGGCTGAGGAGGATAGTCCAGCACCTGCTCCTTCATGCTCACACGACGGGCGATCCGGTCGATAAAGGGCAGCTTAAAATGCAGGCCCACGCCCCACACCGCCTGGAATGCACCCAGTCGCTCCACCACATAGGCCCGGGACTGCTGCACCACCACGATGCACTTGATCAAAACCACAAAAACAATGGCAACCAACGCAATAATAATGTATTCCATAGTGTCTCCTCCTTATTTTACTGCCACCTCTACAGGTGTCACATACACTTTCACGCCCTCCAGGCGGTCGATCCGCACCTGCGTGCCGGCGGGGATATTTGTGCCGTCGCTGCTGCGGGCGCTCCACTCAATATCCCCCAGCTTCACCTGGCCGGCGCTGTTGATATTGTCCACATCCGCAGTCACCAGGCAAGTTTTGCCGATCATAGCGTCCACATTGGTTTGGGTACGCTTGGGATTGAAATGCTTCTTGGCCAGCGGCCGGAATGCCGCAAGGGCCACGCCGCTCACTACCAAAAACAGCACGATCTGCAGCCACAGCTCTCCGCCGCAAAATGCCGCCACCAGCGCCGCCAGGGCGCCTACGGCAAACCAGGCCGATACCATGCCCACCGTCACTGCCTCTGTGATCACAAAGAGGATCAGCAGAACAAACCATACAATTTCCATACTTGCAGCCTCCTTTTACTTTCTCTGCTTATACAATACCAAAAGGCAGGCTTCTTGTAAATACATTTCCGGCAGGTTTTTGTAAACAATCTTTGACAAAACGGTTGCTATCGGCGGGGGATTGATGTATAATTTATCTGTAAAAATATGGGCCTGCGCCCAAAAAATATGGAGGAAGTACATCATGTTTAATGCAATGATCGACGTGCTGAAGGCAAATCCCCGGAAGATCGTCTTCACCGAGGGCCACGACGCCCGTATTCTGGAAGCAACTGCCCGTCTGGTAGAGGGCGGTTTCCTGACCCCCGTGCTGGTGGGTAATGTGGAAGAAGTGAAAGCCAACGCCGCCAAGGGTGGCTTCAATATCGAAGGCGTGGAGATCCTGGATCCCCTGACCTATCCCGATATGGACAAGATGGTGGAAAAGATGGTGGAGCTCCGCAAGGGCAAGATGAGCCCCGAGGAGTGCAAGGCCGCTCTGTCCAAGGGCAACTATTTTGGCACCATGCTGGTGAAGATGGGTTATGCCGACGCTCTGCTGGGCGGCGCTACCTACTCCACCGCTGACACCGTCCGTCCCGCTCTGCAGCTGGTGAAGACCAAGAAGGGCGTGAACCTGGTGTCCTCCTGCTTCATTATGGTCCGCGGTGAAGAGAAGCTGGCCATGGGCGACTGCGCCATCAATCTGGGCTACGAGGACCGTCTGGACAAGGACGGCAATGTGGTTCTGTCCGCCGCTCAGCAGCTGGCTGAGGTGGCTGTGGAAACCGCACGCACCGCTAAGGTCTTCGGCATCGACCCCAAGGTGGCTATGCTCTCCTTCTCCACCAACGGCTCCGGCAAGGGCGGCACTGTGAAGCTGTCCCACGACGCCACCGCCATCGCCAAGGAGATGGCTCCCGACCTGCTCATCGACGGTGAGATGCAGTTTGACGCCGCCGTCGCTCCCGAGGTGGGCCAGCTGAAGTTCCCCGGCTCCCCCGTGGCAGGCTACGCCAACACCTTTATCTTCCCCACCATCGAAGCCGGCAACATCGGCTACAAGATCGCCCAGCGTCTGGGTGGCTTTGATGCCTACGGCCCCATTCTGCAGGGCCTGGCCGCTCCCATCAACGACCTGTCCCGCGGCTGCAACGCCGACGAGGTCTACACTATGGCCATCATCACCGCTGCAATGGTGTAAGCAATTCCCGCACATACAACGAGGGCGCACCCAAATGCGCCCTCGCTATCTTTCAAGAAAGGGAACAGAATATGAGATACGGTGAAGTGCAACAGGCTAAATTCGGACTTCTCGGCAAACAAGCCCATATGTTCTCCTGCGGAGACAACGGACTTGTTTTGGAGCGGGAAAGCGGCGGTATCTGCCTTTACGCTACGGACAGCAGCCATCAAAAGATCCTCTGTGCGATCCCCCTTGGTTCCGCTAAGGCTTTGAAAGGTGCCAATTACTACATTTTTGCCCACTCTCCCCGGTATATGTTGATGGGTGTGGGAAAGGCATTGTTTGTGGTGGATTTTGAAGAGCATTTCTGCGCCACCAATCTGGAGGGACTCAAGGTATTCGGCTCCGATCACTGGGGTCAGGATGTTACCGGTGTATGGAAGGATGCGTATCTGCCCCTGTTTGGGATCCCCAACCCCAAGGCAGATATGAATGAAAGCGCCGCCAAGGATTTTTGGCTGTGGTTCGGGGCGGAACAGAGCAGGATCATCTCCATGGCGGGAGCAGGCGGCAGAGATGGCGTGGCTATCGTCAATGAGCTGGACCAGCACCTGACCCCGGTATTTCCCTATGAGCGAGGGGACAATATCCAGTTCCAGCTGGGCTGCAATGGTGGCGTAAATGAATTCTTTTTCTACCACCATGGTAACGAAAGGCTGATGCAGGACGGTGAAAAACTGAAGGCCATGATGCCTTCCGAGTTGGCAGAAAACTGGAATTTTTTCTTGCAGCAGTAAGCGTTAAATACATCAGATCCCCGGAGATAACTCCGGGGATCTTT
>JAZNAK010000011.1:0-17337 GCA_045586485.1 Faecousia sp.
TCCTGAGCGGGGGTGTTGTTGGCCTTGAGGGTGGCCTGCTTGTCGGCGGGCAGATCGATGCGGGTGCCGTTGACGGTGGCGAAGTAGCCGTTGGCGTCCTTATCCAGCTTGGCATCGAAGAAGTTCATCTGGGGTGTGCCAATGAAGCCGGCGACGAACAGGTTGGCGGGATGATCGAAGACTTCCTGAGGAGTGCCGATCTGCTGGATGAAACCGTCCTTCATAATGACGATACGGTCGCCCAGAGTCATAGCCTCAGTCTGGTCGTGGGTGACGTAGATAAAGGTGGTGTTGATGCGCTGACGGAGCTTGATGATCTCAGCACGCATCTGATTACGCAGCTTGGCGTCCAGGTTGGACAGAGGTTCGTCCATCAGGAAGACCTGGGGGTCACGGACGATGGCGCGGCCGATGGCCACACGCTGACGCTGACCGCCGGACAGAGCCTTGGGCTTGCGGTTCAGGTACTCAGTAATGTCCAGGATCTCTGCTGCCTGCTTGACCTTCTTGTCGATCTCGCCCTTGGGGGTCTTACGCAGCTTCAGAGCGAAAGCCATGTTGTCGTACACGGTCATGTGGGGGTACAGAGCGTAGTTCTGGAAGACCATGGCGATGTCGCGGTCCTTGGGGGCCACGTCGTTGACCATCTTGTCACCGATCCACAGTTCGCCTTCGGTGATCTCTTCCAGACCGGCGACCATACGCAGTGTGGTGGACTTACCACAGCCGGAAGGACCGACCAGAACGATGAACTCCTTGTCAGCGATCTCCAGGTTGAACTCCTGCACAGCCACGACGCCCTTGTCAGTGATCTGCAGGTTGGTCTTCTTGGAAACGCCTTCCTTTTCTCTGTTCTTTTTGGCCTTCTTTTCTTCGTCGCCAATGTAGGGGTAGAGCTTCTTGACATTCTTCAGGGTTACAGTTGCCATACGATTTCGACTCTAAGCATACCGACTCCTCGCGTATGCTCTCACTGCCGGATGCGTTGATCCGCGCAGCTTTACAGCAGGTCTCCACACTGCTGCACCGTGAGTCAGACGGGGTTATTTCCTCCTTTTTTTTACGTCACGGACCCTATTTTGTGGAGTAGAGGCCGTGCGTCGGGATACTAATATAATACCACAAGCACTTTCTGCCGCCAACTGTCATTTTTCACAGTTATTGGCCTACGCATTTGTTTATGTTGCACAATTCCCCTTACAGACAGACCGTTCCGTCTCCCCGCAGTTCCAGCCGGGTGCTGTAGAAGGCCGCCATGGCATCCACCAGATACTCCGCGTCCTTCACGCCGGCAGTCTCATAGCAGCTGTGCATAGCAAGCTGAGGCAGGCCGATGTCCACGCTGGCCACCGCCACCTGGGACAGGGAGATGTTGCCGAGGGTAGAGCCGCCGGCTATATCTGCCCGGTTGCAGTAGGTCTGTACAGGCACATCCGCGCCGGCGCAGATCTTTTTGAAGATGGCTGCAGACTCGCCGTCGGTGGTGTAGCGCCGGTTGGCATTGAACTTTAGTACGACACCGCCGTTGATCACAGGGGCGTTGGCCGGGTCCGCCAGCTCCGGGTGATTGGGATGGAGCGCGTGGGCGTTGTCCGCCGACACCATAAAGGATCGGGCCAGTTCCCTGCTCTCCTCCAGGCCGAGGGTCTTGCAGATCCGGGAAAGGGTGCTTTGCAGGAAGTCGGACGCTGCGCCCTGATAGGAGGAAGAACCTACCTCCTCACTGTCGAAGACGCAAAGCACGGGGATATTGTCCGTCTTCTCCGCCTGCAGGAAGCCCCGGGTGCAGCCCCAGGCGCACTCCAGATCGTCCAGGGCGGCAGCGGAGATGAACTCCTCCTCCATGCCCCAGACCGCAGATTTCTGCCGCACATACAGATACAGATCGTGGCCCAAAATCTTACCGCCGGCCAGGTCTTCCAGTTCTTTCCAGAACTTGTCACTGCTCTCCTTGCTGCCCAGCAGCGGGATGGTATCCGTGGCAGGATTCCACTTATAACCGTCGTTGACGGCGCGGTTCATATGGATGGCCACATTGGGCATCAGCAGCAGATCCCGGTCCATATCCACCAGGCGGCTCTCGATGCCCGTTTCCGTCTCCACCAGCACCCGGCCAGCTACAGACAGGGGTCTGTCCAGCCAGGGAGCCAGGAGCATACCGCCGTAGCGTTCCACCGCAAGGCGGGTGTACGCGCCCGTCAGCACGGGGTTTTCCTTCACCTTAAAACAGGGACGGTCTGCGTGGCTGGCGCTGATGAGGAAACCCTTGATCTCCCCTTCCGGCACCCGGAAGGCGATCACCGCGCTGCCGCCGCGGGTCAAATAGTACTTGCCGCCGGGAGTCAAAGTCCAGCTGTCGGTTTCCAAAAGACGGGCGTAGCCGTCCTTTTCCAGCATCTCTGCCAGCGCCGCCACCGCGTGGTAGACGCTGTGGGCGCTGTCCAGGAATTGCCGCAAATCATTGATTCTCTCCATTACTGTTCCTCCACCAATTGGCAGAACAGATCGATCTGCTCCGCAATGGTCTGCAGAGCGCCCCGCCAGAAGTCCTTGTCGCTCAGGTCGATGCCTGCCACCTTGGCAGTATCCTCAGCAGTTGCAATAGGCGTGGTGTACAGGAGCTTCTTGTACTTAGGCACGAAGGAAGCGCCCTCCTTTTCATACTGGGCATACAGGCCCCGGGCAAACAGGCCGCCGAAGGCGTAGGGGAAATTGTAGAAAGTGGGACCATAATAGTGGCTCTTGCACACCCACATATAGGGATGCTGGCAGGCAGGATCCAGGCCGTCGCCGTAGGACTGCTGCTGGGCCTTGATCATAAACTCGCAGAGGGTATCGGCGTGCATGAACTGGGTAGGCCGATTCTCGAAGACCATGGCCTCAAAGCGATAGCGGGAGTAGATGTCGCAGATGATCTGGGTGGCGTCCTGGAGCTGGGACTCGATCAGCGCCAGCTTCTCTTCCTTGTCGGCAGCCTTTGCAATGGCGGAAGCCATCACCACACATTCATTAAAGGTAGAAGCCGTCTCCGCCACAGGCATGGAGTAGTCGTGATTCAATGTGCGATGATCCCGGATGCACTGGTTGTGGAAGGCGTGACCCAGCTCGTGGGCCAATGTGACCACATCGGTGAACATGCCGTCGAAATTGGTCAGAATCCGGCTCTCACCCAGGCACTCAACTCCTGCGCAGAATGCCCCGCCGGCCTTGCCGTCCCGGGGGTAGAAGTCGATCCAGGCCTGATCAAAGGCGGTGGCCACCATATCGGCCAGCTCTTTGTCAAACTCGGCAAACAGACCCACCAGATATTCCCGGGCGTCTTCCACGGTAAACTTGGTGGAGGCATTGCCCATGGGGGCAAACAGGTCGTACCAGGGCAGACCGTTCTCGTGACCCAGCGCCTTACCCTTGGCCTTCAGATACTGCCAGAACTTGGGCAGGTACTCGTCCATAGCGGCGAACATAGCGTCCAAAGTAGCCTTTTCCATATGGGAATGCTTCAGTGTCCGCTCCAGGGGAGAAGCATAGCCCCGGAGCTGGCAGGAGGACAGGGTCTCCAGCTTGATGGAGTTCAGCGCAAAGGCCACTGCGTCCTTCACCCGCTCGTAGCAGGCGATCTCCGCCTCATAAGCGTCTTTGCGGACCTGAGGATCGGGATCGTAAGCCAGATTCCGGATGGCGGACAGGTTGGTGGATTGTCCCCGGTAGGTGACCGGCACGGTGGAGGTCAGATACTGCTGCAGATCGCTCCAGGCAGAGCCGCCGGACAGCTGCATCTTCGCCATGATCTCCTCGCCCATACCGGGGAGCAGGTAGCGGCTGTTCTCCTTCTCGTTGGCAAAGAGGAAGGTGTAATCCTTCAGATAATCGTCATTGGCCACCAGCTCCATCAGATCGGGCAGCTTGCTGGCCCAGTCCTGGAAAGCTGCAAAGGGCGCGGCAACGCTGCTGTAAAGGGCCATGATCTGACCCATTCGGGAACCGGCCTCACCGTCACGGGTGTTGGCAGCCTGGCGCAAAGAGGCATAACCTGCCAGCTTGCTCACCAGATCGGAAAACTGCTCCTGCAGCGCGATGCCCTGCCGCAGTCCGTCGATGGGCGCAATCGCAGCCAGCTTGCCGGCAAAGGCCGCGATTTCCTTTGTCTTTTCCTCCATTGCCGCCATATCCGCAGCAAAGCAGGGATCGTCAAAGCCGGTATAGATCGGGTCTAAGTTCCAAACATCATTCATAATAGGTCGCCTCCTGTAAAAAAGTTATCTTCATTTTACTCCATTTCCCTTCCTGCGTCAACTGCACGTGCCGTTATTTTATCCACAGGTCGAATTGCGTCGAATTGTTCGTTATTTTTTGGTTTTTAGCATTTTTAGTCGATTTTTGTCGAGCAATTGTTTCGTATTTTCCCTTGCAAAAAGCGCACCATTATGCTAAATTATATTTGTCGCAACGGGGTAGGCAGCCTACCACTTGGAAACGGCAGGGGTTGTCCCCTCTGCCGCAGGGGAATATCTTCAAAAGTCAGGAGAGGAAGTTATGGACAATCACACCTCCGTAGTCATTGCGGACAATTCAGAAGAGTTTTGCAGCAGCCTTACCGCCGCCTTACATCAAACCGACCGATTTCGGGTGATCGACACGGCCAGCGATGGAGAAAAAGTCATCGCACTTGTGTCAGACCGAAAGCCGGATATTCTGGTTTTGGATATGATGCTGGCTAAAAAGGACGGCATCAGCGTACTGAAAGCCATCAGCGGTCTGGAGCAGCGACCCACCGTGCTGGCCACCTCCGGTTTCATTACCAATTATGTGGCCTCCGCCGCCGCCAATCTGGGGGTGCGGTATCTGATGCTGAAGCCCTGCGATATGAGCGCCCTTGTGGAACGGCTGGAGGAGATCCGTGGCGGGGAGAGCCTGCGGATGCCTGCCGCCCGGCATAACGGCACGAAAAATATTGAAACCATGGACACCAACATTATTCACGAGATCGGCGTCCCGGCCCACATCAAGGGCTATCAGTACCTGCGGGAGGCCATCATCATTGCCGTGGAGGATATGGATGTAATCAATGCCATCACCAAGATCCTCTACCCCCAGGTGGCAAAGACCTTCCAGACCACCCCAAGCCGTGTGGAGCGGGCCATTCGCCATGCCATCGAGGTGGCCTGGGACAGAGGTGACCTGGATACCCTCCAGCGCTTCTTTGGTTATACGGTTTCCAACACAAAGGGCAAGCCCACCAACTCCGAGTTCATCGCCCTAATCGCAGACAAGCTCCAGCTGCAGTTGAAGGCCAGCAACGCCGTCAATTTATAATGTTCCCTCAAAGCACTCTCTGTCTTATTGCCGGAGAGTGCTTTGTTTTATGTGGCGCCCCACCCCTGTCCTTGACTCCTTTTGTCCTATTATGTATAATAATGAGCGATCTTCCCCCCCCAATCCTATGACCTTGCAGCTTTGTAAAGAGGAACAGAAATAAGATGAAAAAGAGTTTATTTGTCCTGATTGCGGCACTATCCGTCATATTCCTTTGCGTGTGCTTACTGCCCACCCAGACGCAAGCAGCAAGCGAGAGTGAACTGACCTTCGCCTTAAGTGAGGACGGGCAAAGTTATACCGTGTCAGATTGCGACGAGTCTGCCAGCGGGGCGCTGACCATTCCGTCGGCCTATATGGGTCTGCCTGTCACCGGCATCGACAGCGCTGCGTTTTTCGAATGCCGCAACCTGACCAGCGTCACCATTCCCTACGGTGTCACATATATCGGCCACAGGGCATTCTACGGCTGCGCCGGTTTGACCGAAATCACCATACCGGACAGCGTCACCGGCATCGGTGAAGAAGCTTTCTTCGGCTGCGCCGGTTTGACCGATGTCACCATTCCGGGCAGTGTCACGCACATTGGCGATGGTGCCTTTGACGGTTGCGTAAGTTTGACCGTCATCACAATCCCGTACGGTGTCACCTACATCGGCCACGGGGCATTCTACGGCTGCACCGGTTTGACCGAAATCACCCTTCCAGGCAGTATCACGCACATTGGCAACACTGCGTTTTTCGAATGCCGCAGCCTGACCGGCATTACCATCCCGTACGGTGTCACATATATCGGTATCGAGACTTTCTATGGTTGTTCCAGCTTGGCCAGCGTCACCATTCCGGACAGTGTCACCAGTATCGGTAAAGAAGCTTTCTGCGGCTGTTCCAGCCTGACCAGCGTCACCATTCCGGACAGTGTCACCAGTATCGGTGAAGGGGCTTTCTCTGGTTGTCTCAGCCTGACCAATGTCACCCTCCCGGCCGGTATCACCAGTATCAGCGATGAGGCGTTCATGTCTTGTGTCAGTCTGACCGATGTCAGCATCCCGAACGGCGTGTCCAGCATCGGCGATTGCGCTTTTGCTGCTTGCTATAAGCTGGCCAGTATTCAAATCCCGGACAGTGTCACACACATTTGCAGCGCATTCGTCGAGTGCACCGGCCTGACCAGCGTCACGATCCCGGACAGTGTGACAAGCATTGACCCCTACGCCTTTGCTGAATGTACCGGTTTGCGGGGTATCTGGGTAGACCAAAACAACCCTGTTTATAGCAATGACGCTTCGGGAGTCTTGTTTAACAAGGGGAAAACTGAGTTGTTGAAAGCTCCGGGAGGCATCACCGGACATTATACGATTCCGGACAGCGTGACAAGCATTGCTACGGACGCTTTCGCCTGTTGCCATCATTTGACCCATGTTGTGATCGGCAATCGCATCACCAGCATTAGCCCGGGTGCATTCGGGCTCTGCAACAATTTGGTCCAGGTGACCATCCCGGACAGTGTGACAAGCATTGGCTCTGCTGCATTCTGGCGTTGCAGCAACCTGACCAGCATCACCATTCCGGACAGTGTCATCCGCATTGATCCAAACGCATTCCTTCAAAGCGGCACTCCGGTCGCTGTATTTTACCGCGGCACCAAGGATCAAAAAAGCCGGATCGTGATTGGTGAGGAGAACGAGAGCCTGACCTCCGCGACCTGGCATTACGAAATTAAGGAAGCTGTTTTTGCGGAGCAAAACTGCTACTACTGCCGGGATTGCGACAACTACTACCTCCCCAATGGCAGCCATGCTTTGGCAACGGTCATTTTCCGCAACTGGGACGGCTCGGAACTGTCCAGGCAGGCGGTTCCTTATAACGGCGATGTGACCATTCCGGCTGCTCCTGTCAGAGAGTCAGACGATACCTATACCTATACCTTCACAGGTTGGGACAAGGAAGTTGTAAAGTGCACAGGCGATGCCACATATACGGCATTATTCGACAGGCAGTCTGCCTCCGGCGACACAGATGACCATGAGACCGGCCACCGGAATGCATGTTCCGGCTGCGGCAAAGAGGACGCGTTCACTAACAGGTGGGTGTCTGACAAGGCCAGCCACTGGCATGCATGTACCGGTTGCGGTCTGAAGCAGGATGTATCCGCTCACGAGCCCGGTCCAGAGGCAACTGCTGCCACAGCGCAGCTGTGCACCGTCTGCGGCTATGAGATCGCGCCTGCTCTGGGTGTGCCCGGGACCGCGCCTGAATATGCGCCCGAAACCAATCCCGAAACCAATCCCGAGCCGGTATCCAACGGCCCGACACAGATCATTCTGATCGTATCTGTCATCCTGATCGTATCCGTGGTGTGGGCAGGCGTCACCGCTGTTTTTATAGCAGTAAAGTTCCGCAGAAAAACCTGATGCTAACCCCGGCCGATCCATTTGCCCATCGGTTCTGCGTACATTCATATCCAACGAATACTCCTGTCTATTGAGGAAATGCGCCCAATGGACGGGAGTATTTTTTGTCAGGATTCGATTTATTGGCGGCGGAAAAACCCTTGTTTTCATTTTATTCTCACTTTGTTTACAAAAAACATTTGGCTTTTTCGGCAAAAGGGTGTATAATAGTAGGTTAGTGCTATAAAACAGCAAAGGAGCATCTGTTTCCCATGAAGAAGTTCTATTCCGGTATAGTCCGACACAGACGGACCGTTTTGGCATGCTTTATTCTCGCCGTTGTGGCGTGCTTTTTTCTGACAAATCTGGTGGCGGTGAACTACGACATCAGTGACTATCTTCCGGAAAACACCCCTTCCTCCGTCGCCATAGATGTGATGGCCCAGGAGTTCTCCGGGGGCATTCCCAACGCCCGTGTTATGGTCCGGAATGTATCCATTCCGGAAGCATTGGAATATAAGGAATTACTGCGGAATGTTCCGGGTGTCACGGATGTGACCTGGCTGGATGACAGCGCGGACATCACCGTACCTCTGCCGGCTCTGGACCGGAAAACCGTGGAGGCCCACTACAAAGACAGCACCTCCCTGTTCAGCGTCACGATCGCTGAGGATCATATCATCACCGCCATTGATGCCATCCGGGAAATTATCGGCGAAGAAAACGCCATTTCCGGCAACGCCGCATCCATCGCGGTCTCCACCACAAAAACCGTGGCAGAAGTGCCTATGATTTCTGCCATCTCTGTGGTCTTTGCGCTTGTGGTGCTGCTGCTGACCACCAGCGCCTGGCTGGAGCCTGTGGTGGTCCTTGTGGGTATCGGTGTGGCAATCATTCTCAATGGCGGCAGTAATCTGATTTTCGGTGAAATCTCCTTCATCACCAATGCTGCCGGCAGTATCCTGCAGCTGGCAGTTTCCCTGGATTACTCCGTGTTTCTGATCCACCGGTTCACCGAGTGCCGGAAGCTCCACGCCAACGCAGAAGACGCCATGGTGGACGCCCTGTGCAAATCCACCGGCGCCATTCTCTCCAGCGGTCTGACTACCGTCATCGGTTTCCTGGCCTTGACGCTGATGCAATTCCGTATCGGTCCCGACCTGGGCCTCGCCCTGGCCAAAGGCGTAGCCATCAGTCTGATCACCGTGTTCCTGTTTACCCCCGCCCTGGTGCTTACCATTTATCCTTGGCTGGACAAGACCCGTCACCGCAATTTCTGCCCCTCCTTCCGGGGTCTGGGCAAGGTGATCCGCAAGGTAATGATCCCTGCGGCCTGCATCTTCGCGGTGGTGATACTGCCTTCTTATCTGGCCTCCAATTCCAACAGCTATTACTACGGTTCTTCCGAGATCTTCGGAACCGACACCCAGTACGGCGCGGACACCGAGGCCATCAATGAGCTGTTCGGTGTGAGTGACACCTATGTCCTTCTTGTTCCCAAGGGCGATACCGCCACGGAAACCGCCCTTTCCAACAGTTTGAAGGATCTGGACAATGTCACCGGCATCTTGTCCTTCGTGGATCTGGCCGGCGCAGAGATCCCCCATTCCTATTTGGACAGCCACTCCTTGTCGCTGCTGCAGTCTGAAAACTACACCCGGATGGTGATCTCTGTTTCCGTTCCCACCGAGGGTCCTGATACCTTCACGCTGGTGGAGCAGATCCGTCAGACAGCCCAGAACTTCTACCCCGATGCCTATCACTTGGCTGGGCAGGGCGTCAGCACCTACGATTTGATGGATACCATCACTGGGGATATGACACGGGTCAACCTGCTGGCCATTGCAGCAGTGTTCCTTGTGCTGGTGCTGACACTGCGGTCTTTGCTGCTGCCCGTCATCCTGGTTTTGGGTATTGAGGCCGCCATTTGGCTGAACCTGGCTATCCCCTATTTCAACGGGACTCCCATTTTCTACATTGCCTATCTGATCATCAGCTCCATCCAGCTGGGCGCCACCGTAGACTACGCCATTTTGATGACTGACCGCTACAGGGAGAATCGCCTGATTCTGAACAGAAACGACGCGCTGATTCAGACCATCAGCGATGTTTCCGTATCTATCCTCACTTCCGGCAGTGTTATGGTGGTCGTGGGACTGCTGATGAACTATCTCTCCTCCAACCGACTTCTGGGCCAGTTGGGTCTACTGATCGGACGGGGCGCCGCCTTCTCTCTGATCATCGTTTTCTTCGTCCTGCCCGGACTGCTCTGGCTCACAGACTCTGTTTCCGTGGGCAAACGTCTCAAAAAACACGCAAACACCACAGGAGGTAAAGCATAATGAATCCTATTTTCCCCAAACTTAAGCAGCTCCTCTGCCTTGCTCTGACAGCGCTGCTGGTTTGCTCTATGATGCCTTTCCAGGCCATGGCTGCCCAGGAGAACACCTCCAAGGAAGAGGTGGTCTACATTAATCTGAACGCCCAGGGCGAAGTGGAGGAGATCAACGTCGTCAATATTTTTGATCTCGCCCAGAAGGGCACCATTGTTGACTACGGTGAATACGAAAGCCTGCGGAATATGACCGGCACCAGCGCCATCGACTATCACAACGGTGTAATCACCGTCCAGGCCGATGCCGGCAAGCTCTACTACGAGGGTAAGCTCAGCTCCAACGAGATCCCTTGGAACATTGCCATTGACTATTATATTGACGGCAAGCAGTATACTGCAGAAGATGTTGCAGGCAGGAGCGGCGCCTTAAAAATCGTGCTGGACATCACCCGCAACGAAAAATACCAGGGTAATTTCTTCGACGCCTTCGCCCTGCAGGTTTCTCTGACGCTGGACACCGCCAAGTGCAGCAATATCATCGCTCCGGACGCCACCGTGGCCAATGTGGGCAGCAGTAAGCAGCTGACTCACACCGTTCTGCCCGGCCAGGGCGCCCATCTGGAAATCACTGCCGATGTGGTGGATTTCACCATGGACGGCATTGCCATTAACGGCATTCCCCTGAATCTGAAGGTGGAAGTGGACAACGAGGTCCTGATGAACGAAGTGGATCGCTTGATCTCCGCGATCGCGCAGCTGGATGACGGTGCATCCAGCCTCCACGAAGGCATCTCCAGCCTTCAGGCAGGCGCGCAATCCGGTCTTTCCGGCGCCATGAAGGATCTGACCGATGGCACAAACACGCTGGCCGACGGCGCTGCTGAGCTTCGTGACGGCGCTACGGCTCTGACAGACGGCGCCAAGGATCTGAAATCCGGCGCTGCGACCCTGAATGACGGCATTCAGACCCTGAATGACGGCATCGGCAAGATGCAGACAATCCTGAATCTTCTCAAAGGGGAATCTTCCAATCTGGCCGCGGGGTCCGATGCCTATCTGGCGGGTCTGACCCAGCTGCAGACAACCCTGAACAGCATCGCCGTCACCAACAGTGACATCTCCGCCCTGGTGGATGCCTCCGCCAAGGTGCTGGAGGGTCTGACCCAGCTGGCTTCCGGCGCTGCGGCACTGGAAGAGAATGTGAGCTTTGCCGCGCTGAAGGCCGTTATGGCCGAAAAGGGTCTGGATGTGGATATGCTGGTCAGCAACAACGCCAATGCTATGGCAGCGCTGCGGACCGCGATCGATGAAAACAAGCCGCTGCAGGGCTTCCTCAGCGGAATGGGTTATGATATTTCCGGTCTATTTGATCAGCTGGAGCAGGTCATTTTGTTGCTGGGCGCCAACAACGCTTTCATTAACGGCACCGGCACATATCTGGATACTGTCAACAGCAATTTGTCTGACCTGGCCTATAACGCTGCGCTACTGCAGACCAACTACGCAGTCTTCGACAGTGAGATCAGCAAGCTGGCCACTTTGCTGGGCAGCCTGGCGGAGAATATGACCGCTCTGACCAACGCAGTCAATACACTGGTTGCGGAATACAGAAAGCTTGACAGCGGTATGGATGCTTACGCCGTGGCTATGGCTGAGATCGTGACTGCATACGCTGATATTGCCAACGGCTCCGCTCTGCTGGCCACCGGCGGTGCAGAGCTGAAAGCCGGTGCTTCCGACCTGTATCAGGGCACCAGCGACCTGCTGAGCGGTATCGTGCAGCTCAGCCAGGGCGCCGTGACCTTGCGGGACGGCTCCGTTGTGCTGAACAACGGCATTACCGAGCTGCTCACCGGCATCGCCAAGCTCTATGACGGCTCTTCCCAGCTGGAGGACGGTACTTCCAACTTCCGGGATGAGACTGAGGGGATGGACAGCACCATCACCAATCAGATCGACGATATGCTGTCGCAGATCACCGGTGAAAATGTTGCTGTTTCCTCCTTCGTTGCAGAGGAGAATACCAATGTGGACGCCGTCCAGTTTGTCATCCGCACCGCAGCCATCGAGCATCACGCGCAAACAGAAAATGTGGCAGACGATGTGCAGGAGCTGACCTTCTGGCAGAAGCTGCTGAAGCTCTTCGGTTTGTTGGATTAAAGTAAATAAAAAACAGGTGTCTTGCGACACCTGTTTTTTATTGATAGGGATTATTCTGCCGGAGCGAAAACGATACGGCCGCTGCCGTACAGATCGGAGTAGTCCAGCTTCAGACCTGGGTACTTGGCCAGCAGCGGAGAATTGACTGCGTCCACCGTTGCGCCCTCAAAGCCCTGGACATAATTGGCAAGGACCATATAGTCCTCCATCACATAGTCCAGCACATTCACTGCGCCGGAGAACATATTGAAGCCGTCGCCCAAGTCCCGCAGGGTGTAGTTGTAGCCGGCCAGATTGTAGGTCGCATCCAGTTCCAGAGGCTCATAGGCGTTGGTCTCCTTGTTGTAGACCATCACGCTGTGGACCCGGTAGCCGCCGGTAGGCGCGCCGGTCCAGACGCCCTTGTCGTCCATCTGGACAGAAGCGGGCCACTGGGTATCCACCATATAGGTGATGCCGGAAACATGCAGGAAGCCGCCGATCTCCTCCCCGGTGCCCACGCCCCGGGCGCCCCACTCCAGGGCGTCCAGCAGCTGCTGACCGGTGATGGTCTGCAGGCAGGCCACGTTGCCGAAGGTGTGGATCTCCTTGGCGGTCTGATAGGTCATCGCGCCGGTGACCGCATTTTTGTTGCGGATACCGCCGCCGTTCATAACCGCCACATCCACATCCAGGCCCATATTATCAAACAGGTAGTACAGCGCGTCCGCGCAGAAATCGCCGGTGTTGGTCTCCTGGCTGCGGACAAGGCGCTTACCCTCGGCATCGTAGTTGCCAAAGGCGACACTGGTATCACCGATCACTGCGCCCAGCTTGGTATCGATCTCTTCCGCCCAGGCGTTCTTGATGCCGGCAACCGCCTCCACGCTGACCCACTGTGCGCCGTCATACAGGTCGGAAACGAGCGTATAGCCTACCACTTCCATCACGCTCTGGCCGTTCTCATCCAATACAGGCGTGCCGTTTTCGTCTGTTTTGACCTCCAAAATCTCCTGGCAGCCGATCAGATCCATGACCACAGAGCCGTCCGCCTTCAAAATCATCATGCCGATGGCTCCGAAATACTCGCCGGTCTGGGTCAGCAGGACCTTCTTGCCGTCTTTGTCGGCAACCTCCCTGCCTTCCACAACAGAATGAGAGTGGCCGTCAATGAAGGCGGTCAGGCCGCTGACATTGGCGATGACCTCCTCAGAGGTCCAGGGACGGGAGGCCGCATCGATGCCCAGATGGCCCAAAGCAATCACCTTTGTGGCGCCGGCTTCCTTAGCGGCGTTCACCGCAGCCTGCACATCTGCATACAGGGCAGCGCCGTCTTCCCCGCCGGAGATACCGTAAATATAGTTGCCAGCCTCATCCTGGAAGTAGGCAGGCGTGGACTTGGTGAAGGATTCGGGAGTCGTGATGCCCACGAAAGCGATCTTGTCAGCGCCGCACCGGAACATCACAAAGGGCTCCAGTACAGTCTCCCCCTTCACGCCGGCTTCTTCGTGATAGAAATTGCAGGAGGTATAGGGGTATTTGGCCCACTGCACCACATTCATCGCGCCATCCATGCCGTAGTCAAACTCGTGGTTGCCCAGGGTGGCCACATCATAGCCGGCGGCGCTCATCAAATCCACAATGGTCCTGCCCTTGTCCATAGAGCCGTAGGCAGTGCCCTGGACGGCATCGCCGGCATCGGCCAGCAGAACATAGTCATAGGACTTTCTCAGCTCCGCCTTCACAGCGGCGATCACATCATAGCTCAGGGGATTATCAATATAGGTATGTACATCGTTGGTATACAGAATAACAATGTCGCTGTGCTCTGCAGCCGGCTCGGGACTGGGTTTGGTAGCGGGAACAGTCTCTCCTCCGCCGCAGGCCGCAAGGCCAAGAGCCATGGCGCAGACAAGCAAAAGTGCAAGCAGTTTTCGCACTCGTTTTTCCTCCTTTGGTTTATATATTCCTATTCTAACAGATTTCTCTGCCTATTGGAAGATATTTTCAATACCTGTATATGGTTTGACATATTTCGATGCCCGTGTTATGATGCCTGTAGACCCCAAGTTTTCAAAGGAGTACATAGTTATGGAGTCAAAGAAACATTCTCTCGACAAAAAGCGCTGGCTGATTTTGATCTTCAGCTGCCTGATCAATTTGTGCATCGGTTCCATGTACGCCTGGAGCAGCCTGTCCGCTCCAATGGCAGAAGAGCTGAACGCCAACCTCTCCTCCGTCTTTTCCACTGCCAACGCCGTCAGCTTCGTCACCATGATCCTTGGCGGTCTGCTGAACGATAAGTTCGGCCCCCGGTGGGTGGTCTTTGCCGGCGGCATTATGTTCGGCGCCGGTATGTTTGCCAGCGGCCTTGCTCAGAATGTGGGCCATCTGATCCTCAGCTACGGTCTGTGCCTGGGCTGGGGCATGAGCCTGGTCTACGGCTGCACCATCAGCAACACCATTAAGTTCTTCCCGGACAAGCGGGGTATGGTAGGCGGTCTCACCACCGCGTCCTACGGTATCAGCTCCGTGATCTTTGCGCCTCTGGCGGACTGGATCTGCTCTTTCGTGGGCGCACGGATGACCTTTATGATCCTGGGCGCAGTGTTCCTTGTGGTGATCTGCGCAGGCTCGTTTGTTATGCTGCGGTGTCCCGCAGGCTATGCCCCTGCCGGTTTTGTCCCGCCCGTCCGCGCCGCAGCCGGCTCTGTCACAGACAAAACCCCTCTGCAGATGCTGAAAATGCCGGTGTTTTATGTGATGCTGATCATGCTCACCTGCGGCGGCACCTTCGGTCTGATGATCATATCCGGTGCCAAGGGCCTTGCCCTGGATATGACGGATGTGACCCCCGCCACCGCCACATTGTTTGTATCTGTGCTGTGCCTGTTTAACACCGCGGGCCGTATGGTAGCCGGCAGCCTCAGCGACAAGCTTGGCCGCATCAACACCCTGACAGTAGCTATGGTGATTGCCCTTGCCGGTCTGGCAGCATTGTACCTGTGCGCGGTGACAGCGTCTGTTGCCCTCTTTGCCGTAGGCGTGATGCTCATCGGCGTGTGCTTTGGCACTTTTATGGGCGTGTTCCCCGGCTTCTGCACCGACCAGTTCGGCACCAAGAACAACACCGTCAACTACGGCATTATGTGGATCGGCTTTTCCGCCGCGGGCATCATCGGCCCCAGCATCCTAACCGCTATCCACGGTGCAACCGGCGACTACCGGGGCGCTTTTCTGGTGGCTTTCGCCATGGCGCTTGTGGGCCTGGCTATGGGCTTTGTGTACCGCCGCCTTGCAAGAAAGTAAAAAGCAAAAACCCGGTCTCAGACCGGGTTTTTATTATCCAAATAAGCGCTTGTCCAGCCCCCGGATCCGCAGACCGCAAAAAAGGACCGTTCCCAGGGTGAGCAGCACTGCCGCCTCTCCAATGGCCACATAGATCCCGTTGAGCCAGAAAGCGCCGCCCACATACACGCTCAACTCCCAACCCACCAGCAGGGCGTTGCTCAGCGCAGGTATCAGCATTGCGACCGCAGGGTATCCCCTCACCGTCACCTTTCGCAGACCGTACATGCCGGCAGTGGCCAAACAGGTGGCAAGGCTGCCCACCAAAAAGTCCAGCGGAAGCGCGCCTGCAAAGCTGATATTAAAGAGCATACACCCCAGTGTCAGCCCGGGAATGGCCGCAGGGGTAAAAAGCGCCAGCACGCACAGCGCCTCCGATACCCGGAACTGAATGGCCCAGGTGGCAGAATTGGGAACGATCAGATTTTGCATATAGGTCAGCACCACATACAGCGCGCCGATCAATGCGCCTTGGGCAAGGAATCTGCTTTTTGACCTCATAACGGCCCTCCATCAACAAAAAACGGGCACACCCGTGCCCATAAACAAAAATGAGCGCATACTGCGCCCACCCTAATTCCCTAGTTTTGTTTACCGACAGGATGGTCACGAACTGTCCTATAGATTTTTCCCCATTATAGCCGTATATTCTGCCCCTGTCAAGGGCGGCAATTTTGTACAAACCGTAAACTTTCTTCCGGATTCCCAGTTCTCTCTTGCTCTTTTGCCCACCGGTGGTATAATATTCCTGATAATTCTAAAAGGCAGGTGATGTCCGTGAAGAAAATGCTTTTGCTTTTGAACCCTTACGCCGGTATGCGGAAGGCCAACAAGGCGCTGGTAGATATTCTGTCCGTGTTCAACCGGGCGGGCTACGATGTGCGTGTTTACATTACCGCCAGCCCCGGGGATGGTATCTCTGCGGTCAAATCCCTCGCCCCCGGTATGGATGTTGTGGTCTGCTGCGGCGGTGACGGTACGCTGAATGAAACCATCTCCGGTCTGCTGGAGGCCCAGCTGGATATCCCCCTTGGTTATATCCCCACGGGCTCTACCAACGATTTCGCCACCTCCCTGGGTCTGCCCACAGATCCGGTGGCAGCCGCACGGCTGATTGTAGACGGTTCTCCCACCTATTATGATGTGGGAAAGTTTGGAAACCGGTTCTTCTCGTATGTCGCCTCTTTCGGCGCGTTTACCAAAGCCAGCTATGCCACCTCCCAAAGTATCAAGAATACCCTGGGCCACACTGCCTATCTGCTGGAGGGTATTCAGGAGCTGTCCCAGATCCGCAAGGTCCCCCTGCAATTGGAGCTGGACGGAGAGCCGCTGGCGGACGAATACCTCTTCGGCGCAGTCTGCAATTCCACCAGCGTGGGCGGTCTTTTCACCTTAGACCCCAATCAGGTGGATATGAGCGACGGAATGTTTGAGGTGCTGCTGGTGCGGACGCCCAGAGATTTTTCTGAAATTACCGAGTGTATTATGGCGGTGCAGAAACAGCAGTATAACTGCCGGATGATGACCTTCCGCTCCGCAAAACAGGTCACCGTCTATCCTCCCGCCGACCTGCCCTGGACGCTGGACGGCGAAATGGACCCCGGCAGTGAGACCATAACCATCAAAAATCTTCACCACGCCATCCGACTTGTGAAGTAATAATTAATAATTAAGAATTAAAAATTAGAATCCATCGCTTTACGACTATTGCAATCGTTATTCAAAGAGAATACCACAATTATTAATTATTAACTCCTAATTCTTAATTTCCCGGAGGGAAACCATGCTCAACACCACCCTATGCTATAT
>JAZNAK010000012.1:0-12718 GCA_045586485.1 Faecousia sp.
GGTGACCTCTTCCAGAACGTCGAAACGCAGAGCGGGAGGAACCAGAATGCCCTGCTCGTTCAGGGTGCACTGCTCGGGGGTGAACTTGTAAGCGCCGTGGCTGGTGCCGATGGCGATGGACAGGGAGTCGCAGCCGGTGCGGGTCACGAACTCTTCGACCTCTTCGGGGCGGGTGTAGGAAGCAGCCTCAGCGGAAACATTGACCTCGTCCTCGATACCGGCCAGGGAGCCCAGCTCAGCCTCGACAACAACACCGTGATCGTGAGCGTACTCAACGACCTGCTTGGTGATCGCAATGTTCTCCTCGAAGGACTTGGAGGAAGCGTCGATCATAACGGAGGTGAAGCCGCCGTCGATGCAGGACTTGCAGGTCTCGAAGGAATCGCCGTGGTCCAGATGCAGAGCGATGGGAATATTGGGGCATTCGATCACAGCAGCCTCAACCAGCTTCACCAGGTAAGTGGGGTTGGCGTACTGACGGGCGCCCTTGGAAACCTGCAGGATCACGGGAGCATTCTCCTCGCGGCAGGCCTCGGTAATGCCCTGAACGATTTCCATGTTGTTGACGTTGAAAGCGCCGACTGCGTAGCCGCCGTCATAAGCCTTCTTGAACATCTCGGTAGTAGTGACAAGAGCCATAGGGATCAATCCTTTCTTATTTCACGGGGGAAGCCCGTAGTTTTACGTCTATCATTATAGCACAGTTTGCGCTCTTTTCAATACAAATCTTTAATCCCGGTAAATTATATGGCAAATAAACAGTTTTATCAGAGTTAACCTGGCGGTTTTTGGCGGAAAATATTGAAAATAACTGTTTACCTTTTATAGAAAATAGAGTATAATGCCCTTGTATGTTTTATTTTTAACAGCAAGGAGTTTTTTGAATATGACCATTTCCCCTCTTCAGCTGGCAAGATACCAGTATAATCCCAAGCTGCCCGGTATGCTGAGAAACGGCATTGCTGACATCTGCGTGAAGGTTGGCAATCCCACCGAGAGCGTAGCAGATCAGGCCAAGATCAAGGCGCTGTTCCCCAATACCTACGGCAAGAATGAGATCACCTTCCAGAAGGGCGCAAATACCTCTGAGACCAAGAAGCAGGTCGTAGGTGTGATCCTCTCCGGCGGTCAGGCTCCCGGCGGTCACAATGTGATCTGCGGCCTTTACGATGCGCTGAAGGCCACCGATAAGGACAATGTGCTCTACGGTTTCAAGGGCGGCCCCAGCGGCCTGCTGGAAGACGACTACATCATCTTCGACGACGAGTACATCAATCAGTACCGCAATACCGGCGGTTTTGATATCATTGGCTCCGGCCGTACCAAGCTGGAGACCCAGGAGCAGTTTGCCGTGGTGGCAGAGGTCTGCAAGAAGCACGGCATTACCGCCATCGTGATCATCGGCGGCGACGACTCCAACACCAACGCCGCCGTGCTGGCAGAGTACTTTGCCGCAAAGAACACCGGCGTGCAGGTGATCGGCTGCCCCAAGACCATTGATGGCGACCTGAAGAACGAGGACATCGAGTGCTCTTTCGGCTTCGACACCGCCACCAAGACCTACAGCGAGATCGTGGGCAACATCCAGCGGGATGCCAACTCCGCTAAGAAGTACTGGCACTTTGTGAAGGTTATGGGCCGCTCCGCTTCCCATGTGGCGCTGGAGACCGCGCTGATGACCCAGCCCAACATCTGCCTGATCGGCGAAGAAGTGGCTGCCAAGAAGATGTCTCTGGCTCAGATTGCAAACTACATTGCCGACTCCGTAGCAAACCGCGCCGCCAAGGGCTGGAACTTCGGTGTCGCTCTGATTCCCGAGGGCATCGTGGAGTTCGTCCCCGAGTTCTCTGTTCTGATCGCTGAGATCAACGAGCTGCTGGCCGGCGAGAAGACCGCCCAGTTCAACGCCCTTCCCACCTGGGAGGAGAAGTATGCCTTTATTGAGGCAGGTCTGACCAAGGAATCTATGGCTGTATTTGCCATTCTGCCCCAGGCGATTCAGCAGCAGCTGTTCCTGGAGCGTGACCCCCACGGCAATGTGCAGGTGTCCCTCATCGAGTCTGAGAAGCTGTTCTCCGAGATGGTCAAGAGCAATCTGGCCCAGCGGAAGAAGAACGGCACCTATACCGGCAAGTTCGCCCCCCTGCATCACTTCCTGGGCTACGAAGGCCGCTGTGCATTCCCCTCCAATTTCGATGCTGACTACTGCTATAGCCTGGGCTACAATGCCTTTATGCTGATCCAGTACGGCTACACCGGATACCTGTCCAAGGTCTCCAACCTGTCTAAGCCCGCTGAGGAGTGGGTGGCCGGCGGTATGCCCATCACCAAGATGATGAACATCGAGAGAAGAAACGGCGAAGATAAGCCCGTCATCCGCAAGGCCCTTGTGGAGCTGGATGGCAAGCCCTTCAAGTTCTTTGAGGCCAACAGAGAGATGTGGGCTGTGGAGTCCTGCTATGTTTACCCCGGCGCGATCCAGTACTTTGGACCTTCCGAGGTCTGCGACACCACTACCAGAACCCTGGCTCTGGAAAAGGGTTAATGAAAACAGAAAGAGGCGTACCGCTTTTGCGGTACGCCTTTTGGTTTTAGTCGATCACGCCCTGCAGCTCCAGCAGCTCCAAAGTCTGCTGCCCCCGCTGGGTCAGGCCCATGCTGCCGTGGACGCTGTAGCCTTCGTAGGCGGACATATCCGCTCCGGGAAGAGGGGTGTAGTCCAGGTAGACCAGCCGCTTTTTCTCCAGAAGCTGGATGCAGGCGCTGTACTCCTCCTGGGTAAACTCCGTGTCCTCTTTATAGACAGGCGTCATATCATCAGCCTTTCTTGCCACCGGCAGGAAGGAGTATTGCCCCAATGCCTGCAGGAGGTTGATCTCCCCGGGATGGAGAGTCAGACTCCGTCCGCAGCCGGAACAGCTGCTGCAGCAGCTGCCGCTGCAGGATTTACAATTGCTCATATTCTATCTCCTTAGACGGGAAGCAGTTCGTACTCCCGGGTGCCGATGCCCAGTTTTTCCGCCACTTCCAGAGTGTGGATGCCGTGACGGCTCTCAATTCTCTCGATGAGGTCAGCCTTTCCCGGGTCGGTGGAGGCGTACACCAGATCCACGCAGGCCTGGTCGATGGCCACCGGATCCAGGCTGATCAAAATGCCCACATCACCCATGCAGGGCAGGGCGGCAGTGCTGTCGCAGCAGTCGCAGTCCACGCTGAGGTTCTTCATTACATTGATATACACGGCGTTGCCCTTAAAGTAGTTGGCAACTGCCCAGGCCGCGTCGGCCATAGACTCCAGGAACTGATCCTGATCCCGATCCCAGAAATGGGCGGGATTGCCCACGCCGTGGATGTAGCCCTTGCCGTAGGAGGAGGCAAAGCCGATGGAGAGCTGCTTCAGCGCGCCGCCGAAGCCACCCATGGGATGGCCCTTGAAATGGGACAGCACCAGCGCGCTGTCGTAATTGCTCAGATCCTTACCCACAAAGGTCTTCTTGATCCGTACGCCGTTGGGGACGGGCAGCTCCAGGTCCGGGCCCTGGGCGTCCAGCAGGTCGATCTGGAACAGATCGCTCCAGCCATGCTTTTTGAACAGGGCAATGTGCCGTTCAGAGGTATTCCGGGCGCCTTCATAGGCGGTATTGCACTCCACAATGGTGCCGCCAACGAAATCCACCACCGGCTTCCAGAAGGGCGGCCGCAGGAAATTGGGATTGCCCTCTTCACCGGAATGCACTTTGATGGCAACCCGCCCGTCCAATGTTTTGCCCAAAAGCTTGTACATCTTCAATACGGTTTCGGGATTCAGATCCTTGCAAAAATACACCTTTGATTTCATAGGGCAATCCTCCTTTTTGGTTTCTTTTATTTTACCGTATCTTTTTTCTCTTGGCAACAGTAATTTCGATGGAGAATCCCACAGCGGCGTATTAGAGTAGAGGCAAGGAGGGATCTGTATGAAAACAAATTGGAAAAAAAGACTGATCTGCTGGGCCATACCCCTTGCGGTGGGAGGGCTTTCGGCGCTGCTGTCTGGGGGAATGGCCGACTATCGGGTGCTGAACCAACCCCCGCTGTCACCACCGGGCTGGGTGTTTCCCGTCGTGTGGACAGTGCTGTATCTGCTGATGGGGGAGGCCTCCTACCGGGTGCTGGTCTCCGGCAAACCGGAACAGCAGATCAAAAAAGCGCTGACAACCTACGGCGCGCAGCTGCTGCTGAACTTTTTGTGGTCGCCGGTGTTCTTCGGCGGGCAGCTGTATCTGCTGGCCTTTTTTATTCTGCTGGCCCTGTGGGCGGCGATTTTCCTCACTATGTGGCGGTTTTCCAAAATTGATGAAAAGGCCGGAGACCTGCTGATCCCCTATTTACTGTGGGTGGCCTTCGCGGGATATCTGAATCTCGGGGTGGTTTTGCTGAACTAAATTACGGAAAAAGCGGAGAAAACACTTGTAAAATCTATTTTTTTGGCGTATACTCTTTATATTATAGATTACTATAAAGAGGGAATTACTATGGAACTGATTTCTGTCCGCGAATTGTTTAAGAACACAGAAAAGTATGCCGACCAGACTGTCACCATCGGCGGCTGGGTGCGAAATCGCCGCCCCTCCAAGCAGTTTGGCTTTATAATGCTCAATGATGGCACTTATTTTACCCCCGTTCAGGTGGTTTATACCGATGCCATTTCCAATTTCCAGGAGATTTCCAAGATCAATATCGGCGCAGCGCTGATCGTGAAGGGCACTGTGGTGCTGACTCCCGAGAGCAAGCAGCCCTTTGAGATCCAGGCCCAGGAGGTGACCGTGGAGGGCCACTCCACCGGCGACTACCCCCTGCAGCCCAAGCGCCATTCCATGGAGTTTTTGCGCACCATCACCCATCTGCGTCCCCGGACCAACACCTTCCAGGCAGTGTTCCGCGTGCGGAGTCTGGCGGCGATGGCCATTCACCAGTTCTTCCAGGACCGGGACTTTGTCTATGTCCACACACCTCTGATCACCGGCTCTGACTGTGAGGGCGCAGGCGAGATGTTCCAGGTGACCACCCTGGATCTGAACAATGTCCCCAAGACGGAAGACGGCAAGGTGGATTTCTCTCAGGACTTCTACGGCAAGCCCACCAACCTGACCGTGTCCGGCCAGCTTAACGGCGAGACCTTCGCCATGGCCTTTAAGAATATCTACACCTTCGGCCCTACCTTCCGCGCCGAAAACTCCAACACCACCCGCCACGCAGCGGAGTTCTGGATGATCGAGCCGGAGATCGCCTTTGCAGACCTGAGTGACGATATGCGCCTGGCAGAGGATATGATCAAGTATATCATCGCCTATGTGCTGGAGCACGCGCCCGAGGAGATGGAGTTCTTCAATTCCTTCGTGGATAAGGGCCTCATTGAGCGGCTGACCCATGTTATGAACTCCGACTTCGGCCATGTCACCTATACCGAAGCCATTGAGATTCTGGAAAAGTGCAACGACAAGTTCGCTTACCCCGTCTACTGGGGCTGCGATCTGCAGACGGAGCACGAGCGCTACCTGACCGAAGAGGTCTTCAAGAAGCCTGTGTTTGTCACCGACTACCCCAAGGACATCAAGGCCTTCTATATGAAGCTCAATCCCGACGGCAAGACTGTGGCAGCCATGGACTGCCTTGTCCCCGGCATTGGCGAGATCATCGGCGGCAGCCAGCGTGAGGACGACTATGAGATCCTCAAGAACCGCATTGAGGAGCTGGGCATGAATCCTGCCGACTATGACTTCTATATGGACCTGCGGAAGTACGGCTCTGCCCGCCATGCAGGCTTCGGCCTGGGCTTCGAGCGGTGCGTGATGTACCTGACCGGCATGAGCAACATCCGGGATGTGCTGCCTTTCCCCAGAACTGTGGGCACTTGCGAACTGTAATAAAGCAAAAGGAGCGCTTGGGCGGCACTTTGGAGTGCTCCCCGGCGCTCCTTATTTTCAGAAAGGATACATAGATATGAAAACTGCGAACCGAAAGTTTTACTTGGCGCTGGTGATCTTCAGCCTGGTGGGGCAGGTAGCCTGGGTCATGGAGAATATGTACTTCAATGTGTTCATCTATAAGATGTTCAACGCCAATGCCGAGGCCATCTCCGCCATGGTCAGCGCTTCTGCCATTGCCGCCACGGTGACCACCCTCCTGGTAGGCGCATTTTCCGACAAGATCGGCAAGCGCAAGCTCTTTATCTGCGGCGGCTACCTGTGCTGGGGCGTGTCCATTTTGAGTTTCGCCGCCATTCGTATGGATGTGATCAACGCATTGTTTCCCGCCGCAGCGTCCGCTGCCAGCGTGGGCGTATCCTTGGTGATCGCCATGGACTGCGTGATGACCTTTTTCGGCTCGTCCGCCAACGACGCCTGCTTCAATGCCTGGGTGACCGACTCCTCTGACGAGACCAACCGGGGCGCGGTGGAGGGCATCAATTCCATGATGCCGCTGCTGGCGATCCTGGTGGTGTTTGGCGGATTTATGGGATTTGATTTGAACGAGCAGAGCAGCTGGACAAGCATTTTTCTGATCGTCGGCGGTGTGGTATTTCTGATGGGCCTGCTGGGCTTTGCCCTGATTCAGGAGAAGAAACTGGATACCCGGGGCAACGAGCGGTATTTTGCCAACCTGCTCTACGGCTTCCGCCCCAAGGTGATCGCAGGCAACAAGACCCTGTATGTGACACTCCTTGCCTACGGCGTATTTGGCATCGCTATCAATATCTTTATGCCGTACTTGATCCTGTACTACACCGTCACCCTGAAGATGGACAACTATGTCCTCCTGTTTGCACCGGCGATCATCCTGGCAGCGGCCTTTACCTTCTTCTATGGCAAGGTCTATGACCGCAAGGGTTTCCGTGTGGGTATCATAGCGCCCCTTGTGCTGCTGCTGACAGGTTTTGCGATCCTGTATTTCTTCCGCAGCACGCCGGTGGTGTTTGTGGGTACGCTGAGCATGCTCTGCGGCTACCTGTCCGGTATGGCGGTGTTCGGCGCGATGCTCCGTGACTACACCCCGGAGAAAAAGGCCGGTATGTTCCAGGGTCAGCGGATCATCGGTCAGGTGCTGATCCCCGGTGTAATCGGCCCGGCCATAGGCGCGGTAGTACTGAAAAATGCCGAGACGGTGATCAATGATGACGGCACGACCTCTTTCGTGCCCAATGAGAATATTTTCCTAGCTGCCTTTGTGGCGGCCTGCTGCATTTTCCTGGTGCTGATCCCCCTGTTCCGGATGCTGAAAAAGGAGAAACAAAATGTGCAATGATCTTTATACCCCTGAGGGCGAGACCCTCAGCGGCACGCCCTGGGAGGTGTATCCCCGGCCCCAGATGCGCCGGGAAAGTTATGTAAACTTAAACGGTCTGTGGGAGTTTGCCGTCACCGAAACGGAAGCGCTTCCGGAGCGGTATGACAGCCGTATTCTTGTGCCCTTCTGCCCGGAAAGCCTGCTTAGCAGCTTGAAGCGGGAGATCGCTCCCGGCAGCTACCTTTACTACCGCAAGACCCTCGCCATCCCGGAGGGATTCTCCAAGGGCCGGGTACTGCTGCACATCGGCGCTGCGGATCAGGTGACCCGGGTGTATGTAAACGGTGTCTGTATGGGCGGCCATACCGGCGGCTACAACGCCTTTACGGTGGATATTACCCAGGGCCTGCGGCAGGAAAATGAACTGGTGATCGCAGTTTTTGATGATCTGCGTTCCACGGTGCTGCCCTATGGCAAGCAGAGCCTTACCCGGGGCGGCATGTGGTACACCCCTGTGTCGGGCATTTGGCAGACAGTGTGGCTGGAAAGTGTTCCGGAGGAATACATTGAGAGCCTGGATATCCAGGTGACCGGATCGTGTGCGACCATCACTGTCACACCGGCCGTGGAGGGCGCGGTGGTGCTGGAGGGCAAGCGCTTTCCTTTGGAGAACGGCGCGGCTACTGTGACGCCCGGGGAGATCCATCTTTGGAGTCCGGAGTCACCCTACCTGTATGACTTTGCCGTGGAGACCCGGTCCGATCGGGTGGAGAGCTATTTCGCCCTGCGGACGCTGGAAGTGAAGGAGTTCGGGGGGATTCCCCGCCTGTGTCTCAACGGAGAGCCGTATTTCTTCCACGGACTCTTGGACCAAGGCTACTGGAGTGACGGCATCTATACCCCCGCGACCCACGAGTGCTATGAAAAGGATATTCTGGAAATGAAGCGCCTGGGGTTCAATACTCTGCGCAAGCACATTAAGGTTGAGCCGGAGCAGTTCTATTATGACTGCGACCGACTGGGCATGGTGGTGTTCCAGGATATGGTCAATAACGGTGATTACAGTTTCTTCCGGGATACGGCGTTGCCCACAGTGGGCCTGCAGAAATGCCGGGACACCCGCCTGCACAAGGATTCCGCTGCCCGGGAAGCCTTTCTGCGGGGGATGGAGGAGACGGTAGAGCAGCTGAAAAACCACCCCAGCATCTGCTACTGGACGATCTTCAACGAAGGCTGGGGGCAGTTCTGCAGCGAGGATGTTTATGCCTGGGTAAAGGAGTTGGACTCCTCCCGCTTTGTCGATGCCACCTCCGGCTGGTTCCGCAGAAAAAAGAGCGATGTGGACAGCCGACATATTTACTTCACCCCCTGGAGCACCCTCCAGCCCGGCAGGAAGCCCCTGGTCCTCAGCGAGTTCGGCGGCTACACCTACGCCGAGCCGGAGCACCTGTTCAATCCGGACAAGGCTTATGGCTATAAGACCTGCAAGACCAGAGAGCAATTCCAGACGGCAATGGCGGAACTGTATGTGACGAAGGTGCTTCCGGCGGTGGAGCGGGGCCTGTGCGCCGCGATCCTCACCCAGGTGTCCGATGTGGAGGACGAGATCAACGGTATGCTCACCTACGATCGCAAGGTGTGCAAGGCCGATGGCGAATCTATGATGCAGATTGCCTGCGCTTTGCGGGAGACCTTCCTGCAATCCTGCGGGATAGCCAGCTGTACAGACCCATCCCAAGAAGGCTGAGGGGGATCCACAACAGGGAGAACAGCAGGCAGATCTGCCCTTTGAAGTTCAGGGGCAGATGCCGGTAGTCCCACACATAGTAATCCCGGTTGAAGATCAGTCCTGCCAGCAATTCTACAGAGGTAATGATCCCTGCTCCTACAAGACCCCGTAGGGGCAGGGATAATTTTGGCCGCAGGGCGTTCAGCTTTCCCAACAGAAGGAAACAGCTGCCCCCGGCAAGGAACATGCTGATGTGACTCCATCCCCGCCAAAGCCATTCCAGAACCACATATCCTGCCCCGCCTATGCAGAACATAAGAAGCCGTTTGCCAATTTTCATAGTTGTCACCTCATTGTTCATCATTCCCAAAAAAATCCTGGGAAATACAGAAATTATTCTTGACAAAACGACAAACCCTGTATATAATAACAAAGCTGATTTTGGCAGCGGCCAAGTCAACAGCCATTTATGGCGGCGTAACTCAGTTGGTAGAGTAGCCGGTTCATACCCGGTATGTCACCTGTTCGAATCAGGTCGCCGCTACCAGGCCCGTTGGTCAAGCGGTTAAGACACCGCCCTTTCACGGCGGTAACATGGGTTCGATTCCCGTACGGGTCACCAAAAAAGACACCACCCATTTGGGTGGTGTCTTTTTTGCCCTACGGGAATCGAAAGGCCGTTAAGAAAACATGCCCCCTTATGCGTATAGAAACAGAAAACGGGCGTGTGGCTGGCCACACGCCCGTTGATTTATGGAAATTATTCGTCCTTAGCCTTGGACAGCATCAGGTTGACGATGATGCCCAAGATCAGAGCGCAGGCGATGGAGGTCAGGGTCACAGGACCGATGGCCATAGCCATACCGCCGATGCCGGGGATCAGAATAGAAGCGGTGACGAACAGATTCTTGTTCTGGTTCAGGTCCACCTTCTGGATCATCTTCAGACCGGAAACGGCGATGAAGCCGTACAGAGTGGTGCAAACGCCGCCCATGACACAGCCGGGGATGGAGTCCAGGAATGCCACGAAGGGTCCGAAGAAGGAGATCACGGTGCTCATGATAGCAGCGGTGGTGATGGTGATCACGGAAGCGTTGCGGGTAATGGCAACACAGCCAACGGACTCGCCGTAAGTGGTGTTGGGGCAGCCGCCAAAGATGGCGCCCACGAAGGAGCCAACGCCGTCACCCAGCAGGGTGCGATGCAGGCCGGGATCTTCCAGGAGGTCGGCATCGATGATGGAAGACAGGTTCTTGTGGTCGGCGATGTGCTCAGCAAAGACCACGAATGCCACGGGAACATAAGCAACAGCGATGGTAGCGATAAATGCGCCGTCGATCTCCTTCACGCCCTTCATAGCTTCCACGAAGGTGAACTCGGGAACGGCGAAAATCTTAACGCCTTCAAACACGCTGAAGTCGATAACGGGAATGCCGCACACAGTGAAGATAGCAGCCACAACATAACCGGCCAGGATGCCGATGATGAAGGGAATCAGCTTGGTCATCTTCTTGCCGTAGGTTGAGACCAGAATGACAACAAACAGGGTGACCATAGCGCAGATCAGAGAGGGCCATGCGGTACCTGCCATAATGAAGGAACCGTTGGCATCCTGAGGACCGTAAGAGAAAACATCCTTAATAGCAGCGCCAGCCAGGGACAGACCGATCAGAGCGACGGTGGGTCCAATGACCACAGGGGGCATCAGCTTGTTGATCCACTTGACGCCTGCGACCTTGACCACGATAGCGATCACTACATAAACAAGACCTGCAAACAGAGCGCCGATGATCAAACCTGCGAAACCGGCGGAAGCGGAAGCTGCACCGGCGAAAGCTGCGACCATAGAGCCGATAAATGCGAAGGAGGAGCCCAAGAACACGGGACTGCGGAACTTGGTGAAGAGCTGATAAACGATGGTGCCAACGCCAGCGCCGAACAGGGCTGCGGAAGCAGACATGCCGTTGCCAACAATGGCGGGAACCGCGATGGTGGCTGCCAGGATAGCCAGAACCTGCTGGAATGCGAAGATCAGCAGCTGACCGAATTTGGGTTTGTCTTTGATGCCGTAGATCAAATTCATGATATTTCCTCCAATTATTCTTTTTGAAGACGCAATGGAAGCGGGAAGAACTTCCTCCGCATCCAACCGGCTTCCAAAACAGAGTATACCTCTTTCTTCGACAAAAAACAAGACAAAAATAGCACTTTGCAATGGCAAAGTGCTATTTTTTATCTTTATCGGGTGCCCTTGTCGTAGGGGATGCCTTCAGCCTTAGGTGCGCGGGATTTTTTGGAGGTGAAGGACAGGACGATCAGCGTAATGAGATAGGGAAGCATCCGGTACAGATGGGAGCTGATGCCGATCTGCGCCAGGGAGAATACGCCGTCGCCGTTGATGTCGATGCTGCCGTATCCGGCGGCGATACACTTAAACAGGCCGAAGAGCAGAGCGCCCAGAGCGATGTTCAGCGGCTTCCAGTTGCCGAAGATCATAACGGCCAGGGCCAGGAAACCGAAACCTGCCACATCGCCGTTGGCGGTGCAGTTGGTGGCGGTCAGGGCGTATACGAAGCCGCCCATACCGGCCAGCGCGCCGGAGATGGTGGTACCGGCGTACCGCATTTTGTACACATTGATGCCCAGAGAGTCGGCCGCCTGAGGATTCTCACCGCAGGAGCGCAGCTTCAGACCGAAATCAGTGAAGTACAGGATCACGGACAGCACAATAAACACCAAAATGCAGATATAGGTGGCCAGGTACACCTTGTTCAGGAAGGTCTCCCGGAAGAAACCCCACTCCACGGACTTATCCACGCCGAAGGTGGACTTCTTGATCATAAACCAGGAGGCGGCATCGCCGATCTCCATCTGCAGTGTGTTCTGATTGCTGAGGATACGCACAAGGAACAGTACCAGAGCCGGCGCCAGCAGGTTCAGGGCAGTGCCGCCGATGGTCTGATCCGCCTTCAGGTTGATGGCGGCGAAGCTCAGCAGCAAGGAAAACAGCGCGCCGAAGAGGGCGGCCACCAGCATAGCGCCGAGCTCCAGGCCCTGCAGGACCCAGAAATTACCCATACCGGCGGCGCGGACTACCACATTCAGCCCCTGCATCAGCCGCACAAAGTAAACACCAATAAAGGCGCCCATGATCATAATGCCTTCCAGCGCCAGGTTGATGATACCGCTGCGCTCGGCAAAGACGCCTGCCAGCGCCACGATCATCAGAGGAATCGCAAACAGAAGGGTCTGTTGAACTACAAATGTCATTGTGTTTTACCCTCCTTCTTCGCTTTCTTTCTGCCCAGCCACATTTGGATCACCAGGCTGAAGGCGCTCAGATATACGATCACCGCGATCACCACGTCGGTGATATATTCGTTATAGGCCGTGAGCGTGGTCAGCTGCTGGCCTACGATATTCAGCATTGCCATAAAGATGCCGGAGAACACCACCGCAACGGGGTGATTCAGGGCAAGCAATGCAACGGGAATGCCGTTAAAGCCAATGGCAGGAAGGGCCTGATAGGTGATCCAGTAGAACTCCGTGTTGCCGGAGAGCCAGTAAAGGGCCGCACCGCCGCCGGCAAGCGCGCCGGCGATCGCCATACTCAGCACGATATTCCGCTTATCCTTGATACCGGCGTAGCGGGCGGCGAAGCGGTTGGAACCGCAGGCCTTGAGCTGATAGCCGAAGGTGGTGCGGGTCAAAATCACATAGACC
>JAZNAK010000013.1:0-10949 GCA_045586485.1 Faecousia sp.
GATCTTGGGGGTCTTGCCGTAGGGAATGATTTCTTCGGGCAGCAGACCCAGCTTCTCACGGAAGAAGTCTACGGGAGGCAGGGTCTTCTCTGCTTCCTCTGCGATCTGCCAGTCGGCGTAAACGGTGGGGTCAAGCTTTACAAGGCCCTTCTCGTCTACGTACTTGCCATCAACAAAATTGATTGCCATTGTATGTTTCCTCCTTAGATTGTGCCTTTGCACTTATTTTTCCTGGAAAATTATAATATTTTCTCTTGCCAAAATAAATAAGTTTATGATATTTTATATATAGACAGAAACTATAGATTGGAGGGGCCTATGAATTATAATTATCTGCGATATTTCTCTGTTCTTGCAGAGCTGGAGCATTATACGCTTGCGGCGGCCCGGCTGGAGATATCCCAGCCTTCCTTGAGTAGCGCCATCCGCAGTCTTGAGAATGAACTGGGTGTGCGACTTTTTGAAAAAGTGGGACGCAACATTCGTCTGACAGAGGAGGGAAGATATTTCCGGAAAAAGGTGGACGCCGCCCTTGAGGAGCTTTCCGCTGCCACGGAAACGCTGCTGTCCAGTCAGGATAACGCGCCGATTGTGATCCGCCTTGGCTTTGTTTCCGGCGCTTTGAACGGCGCTGTGGCCCAGATGCTGGCGCAATATGCTGAGCAATCCGACCGCTTCCGTTTCCATATCACCGAGGGCTCGGCAAAGGACCTGATGGATCTGCTCCACCAGGAGAAGCTGGATATGGCGATTGTGGATGTCACCTCCCGTGACCGGAGTCTGCATTTCCGCAAGCTGCGTCAGCGGAGCTTCTTCGTTGCCGTTTCCAAGGGCCACCCACTGGCAGGGAAGGAGAGCGTCCGCGTGGACGAACTGTCTGACTACCCCCAGATCGGCTTCAGCCACAGCATGGACCGCAATTTTGAGGACTGGGCCAACCACCCCGACAACCGCAAGAACTTCATTTGCCAGGTCAATACCGTCAGCGCCGCATTAACACTGGCGTCTGAGGGCCTGGGGATTACCACTGTTCCCGGTGAGTGCATTGCGCCGATGGAAGGGCTTGCGTACATACCTTTGGAAAACCGCCATCAAGCGCTGTATTCCTGCATCGTCTATGACCGCTGGTTGTCGCCGCCGGTGTGGGATTTTGTGGACAAAGTAATCAAATCTGCAAGAGCAGAGTAATCAACAGGAGGTCTCTATGGATTTTTATAAAATTGCGCAAAACCGTCAGTCCTGCCGCAACTACGATCCCACCCGGGAGGTAGAGGAGGAGAAGATCGCCGCTATTTTGGAATCTGCCCGACTTTCTCCCTCGGCCTGCAACGGCCAGCCCTACCATTTTTCCGTCTGCCGGGGTGAGACCGCCAAGGCGGTGGCCAAGGCCTGTATGGGGATGGGAATGAACAAGTTTGCCGCCGATGCGCCGGTGATGATCGTGATCTCCGAAGCCCCTTACTGCAAGTCCGCCGCTGTAGCCTCCAAGACCAAGAGCAATGACTATCGCTCTATGGACATCGGGATCGCCTGCGCCTATATCACCGCGGAAGCCATTTGCCAGGGCCTGGGTACTTGTATTTTGGGCTGGTTTGATGACGGAAAGCTTCGCAGCATCTGCAATCTGGACGGTCCAGTCCGTTTGATTATTACCGTTGGCTATGCCAAGGAAGGTGACAAACTCCGCGCAAAGAAGCGCAAGGATATGGACGAACTGGTTACATATCACTACGAATAAAGAAAACCCCCGGGCGCGCATCACGGCGTCTGGGGTTTTTCCACATTTGGGGGCAAAAAATGCTTTTTTATTAGACAAAAGGGCGTTTTTGTGTTAATATTAAACTTGGATTTATATGAGCTTGTCGCAGCGGCAATAAGGAGCTTTTGAGTATGGAGAATTATACAATCGACAATGAAAGAACCCTGCCAAAGGTTCTGCATATTGCCCTGATCCACGGCGGCGGTGGCGTAGAGGCCTATGTGAAGATGATGCTTCACCACACCGCGGATTGCTTTGAAAATATACTGGTATGCTCCTCTGATTTTACCGAAGATATCGGGGAAAATACGAAGCGCTACAATGTGGATGTGCCGAGAGAGATCTCGGTTAAGAGTGATTTGTCTGCGGCCAGACGCATAAGAAAGATCATCCGGCAGGAAAAGCCAGACGTAATCTACTGTCACTCCAGTATGGCCGGTGCGGTAGGCAGAGTTGCAGCGATTGGACTGGGCAGAAAAGTTTTGTATAATCCTCACGGCTGGTCCTTTGATATGAAAGGTTCCGGGAAAAAGGCTTTTCTGTTTGCTGTAATCGAGCGGATTTTGGGACTGTTTACTACTGAAATCATCACCATTTCCAATTACGAAAAGCACCGTGCTTTGGAAAAAAAGATATGCAATCCAAAGAAAACCTGCGTGATTCTCAACGGCATAGAACTGCAGTTGCCCCAGAAGATCGTAAGCAGGAAGGATATCGGTTTTGCTGACGAGGACTTCCTGGTAGCCTGCTGCGGTCGGATCTCTCAGCAAAAAGACCCCATGTTGTTTGCTGAGGTGGCAGGTGAAATCGCAAAGAAGTGTCCCCGGGCAAGATTTCTATGGATTGGCGACGGGGAGGACAGAGCGGCTCTTGAGGAGAAGTTAAGAGTCTGCGGTGTGTTTGATAAGACATACATCACGGGAATGGTGAGTGATTCCCGGGCGTATATGGGCGCGGCAGATGTGTGCGTGCTGTTCTCCCAATGGGAGGGATTTGGCCTGGTGCTGGCAGAATATATGCTTATGGGCAAACCGGTAGTAGCCACAGATGTGGGTGCCATTTCCGAGGTCGTAGAGAATGGCGTCAGCGGTACGCTGATTGCGGACAGAAAGGCAGATATGCTTGCAGACGCGGTGCTGCAGTATTTGAATAAAGACCGCTATGGGAAAACCGCTGACCAGGCAAGAATACGGGCAAAGGCCTTTGATATTTGTGCCACGGCGCGCCATACAGAAGAACTGATCAATAGGATCTTGGGGAGATAAAACTATGAAAATTGCCGTTGTTTCGTGCTATTTCATCAACAATTATGGCAGGATACTTCAGGCACATACCACGCAAAAGTACTTAGCACAGGTCAACGGGGTGTGCCACACGGTCAACATGTAAGGGATCAAATCTCCTCCTTTCTGCCATGTCCGTCAGAGGGAAGAGCAGCGCGGTTCCCGGCGTCTCTCCGGGGGATGCTCAGGGAAGGAATGTAATACCCCGGTGAGATCTTTGCTGAAGAGGTTAAGCGTAGCTTGTGGATACAATGCGATTGCCTTTGAGCATGAGAAAACCAATGATTACTATAAGGCAAATTGTTTTTGAAAATCATAACCGACGGTATCAAATAGTCCATCAATTCTTACATTCGTAATGGAGGTTATATCATTGAAAAGAATCCTTCACCTTAGTATGACAGGAGATATAGGCGGTATTGCGTCTTTCCAGCGGAATCTGTTTTCCCACATTGACAGGGCAGAGTATCCCTTTGATTTTGTCACAACCTATAAAAATGCGGCGTTGATTCCTACGGTGGAGGCGCTTGGCGGACGGGTTCATCATCTGCCTCCCCAGAAAACGGTGATCCCTTACTGTATTGCCCTCTACAAGCTACTGAAAAGGGAAAACTATCACGCGGTGCATATCCATAAAAACTCCTGCGCCAATCCTATGGCGATTTTTGTCAGCTGGTTTGCGGGAATCAAAAACATCATCGTCCATTCCCACAACACTGCTGCAATTGGCGGCCGGCACTTGCATATTTTCCACTATCTGTTCCGGCCGTTGGTGCGGAAAATCGCAACGGTGAAACTGGCCTGTTCCAATGAGGCGGGAAAGTGGCTCTTTGGAAAGAATTGCGCTTTTACGGAAGTAAAGAATGGCATTGACACAGAAAAGTTTTCTTTTGACCAGGAAACCCGCAAGACGTACCGTAAGGAACTGGGCGTTGAGGAAAAGTTCGTCATTGGACACGTGGGAAACTATATTCCTCAAAAGAACCATCCCTTTATGATCGACATTATAGCAGAGATACTGAAAAAGCAACCCAATTCGATTCTTATGCTGGTTGGCGGAGGGGATGGAATGTCCGCTGTTCAGGCATATGCCAAAGAAAAAGGAGTATTCGACAATGTGATGTTTATGGGCGCGCGAATGGACGCGGCCCAGCTTTACTCTGCGATGGATGTGTTTCTGTTCCCGTCCCTCCACGAAGGCCTTCCAATCGCGGGCGTGGAAGCCCAGTGCGCAGATCTGCCGTGTTTGATTTCCGATGCGGTAAGTCCGGAAATCTTACTGACGGACAAAGCTTTGGCACTGCCCCTTGACGCGGGTGCAGCTTGCTGGGCAGATAAGATTTTGGAATGTCAGAACGATAACCGTCGGGATGTGACAAATTGTTTGCGGGAGAGCGGCTATGATGCCGGCATCACTGCTGCTTTTATGGAGAAGGTATACAGCTGACTCTTTTTTAGCACCCTCCGTTGCGGTGGGTGCTAAAGATGCGCTATAGGCTGATAGGAAAAGGAAACGGGAGAGCGAATCTATGGCAACTGTTTTGCTAATCGTGATTTATATCGCCTTTATGGGAATGGGTGTACCGGATTCCTTGTTTGGGGCAGCGTGGCCGGCCATCTATAAGGACCTGGGCGTCCCTGTGAGCTGGGCAAGCTATATCTCGGTGATCATTGCCGTTGGTACGATCATTTCCAGCCTGAATGCCGCCAAAGTTGCCCAGCGGTTCGGTACGGCGAAGGTGACCCTGGTAAGCACTGCGCTGACGGCAGCGTCCATTTTAGGCTTTGCCTTTTCCAGACATTTTATTTGGCTGGTGGTGTTTTCCCTCCCGGTTGGATTTGGCGCAGGCGCCATTGACGCAGTACTTAATAACTATGTTGCCCTTTACTACAAGGCCTCTCATATGAACTTTATGCAGTGCTGCTATGGCGTGGGTGTCACGGTCAGTCCTTACCTGATGTCCATAGCGCTGGCAAAGGTGTCCAGCTGGAATAGAGGGTATCTACTGGCTTTTGGATTTCAAATGAGCATTGTTCTGGTGATACTTTTGTCTATGCCTCTGTGGAAACGGGTGAAGCACATCGGAAAGGTGAGTCGGGAGGAAGTGAAGCAGACCGTTGTGCCTGTCAGGCAGCTGCTGAAGGACAAAAACATCCGCAGAGTTTGCGTGCTTTGCATCGCAACCTGCGGTCTGGAGTTCCTCTGCGGCGGCTGGGGCGCCACTTTCCTTGTGGAGGCGCGGAATGTATCCGTGGATATGGGCGCGAAACTGATCATCGCTTTCTATTTGGGTCTGATGGTAAGCAGACTCTTTGCGGGATTCGTGGCAAACCGGATGAGCGGTTGGCGCTTGATCGTTTTGGCGGAGGCAATCACCGCGCTGGGCGTGATCGTTCTGCTGATCCCCAATGCTGTTTGCGGTGTGGCGGGATTGTTCCTTTTGGGATTTAACTGCATCTTAGCGCCCAATATCCTGTATTTGGCGCCGGAGAGCTTTGGCCCGGAGATCTCCCAGTCCGTGTCCGGCCTGGAGCTGGCGGCGATGTATTCCGGCATTATGGGTCTGCCTGCGATATTTGGTCTGCTGACAAAGTTTTTGCCTGTGGATGTATACCCTGTTTACATAGGCGTCGTATTTGCTGTTGTAGCGGTGTCCACTGTTGTTTTGTACAGGGGCCTGCAGAAGGAAATAGAAGAATGAAAGAGGTGATGGTATGCTGATCAACGGATGTCAGGAGGGGAAGGGAACTCCCCGTCTGGTGGAAGTCCAATGCCCCCGGTGCGGTGAAACGGTGGAGGTGTTCGTCCTGATGGGCGGCGCCATCGGTAAGACCGGCACCCTTGCCAGCGACGAGACCTGCCCTTGCGGCTATGTCTTTCCCGCCGGCAGTTATGAAAGCGACTATAAGCGATAAAGAATGCGCGTTGCAGAACACTGCAACGCGCGTTTTATTAGCCTTTCAGAAGCCTGTTGATCCGTGCGGCCTTGGCTTTTTCAATACAGTAGATGATGAGCCAAATGAGGCCGTAGCCTGCAGCGAAGATGCCGGTGAAAACGAGAACGGGCGTCAGCTGATTCGCCAGCCAGCCGTTGAGCAGGTAGGTGAGGATATAGGCGATGTACAGCGCCCCACCGTGGAGCAGGATCATGGTGGGTAGGGGCAGCTGCTCCATTTGGTAGATGGCAGTCATGCCGGCTACGACAAAGGCAAGCAGAGTGATGGACAAAATGCCTGTGCAGACCTCTCTTGGGGAGAAAGATTCTGCCGCTCCCGTAGCGCCTAGAATGCCATAGATCACGGCCAGGACCACAGGCCCGCCGCTGGCAGCCAGCAGACCTCTTAAGAAAAACTCTTTCCAAAACTTCTTCATTTGGATTCAAACCTCCTTTTGATTTGGGTGTAGCACCGCCGGGATACATAGTCCCGGTAGCCGCACTTGAAAACGGCATCCACGCCGCCGCTGTAAGTGACGGCAAATCGGTCCAGGCGGGCTTCGTTTGCCAATGTGCTTTTGTTGATCCGCAGGAACGAAGGGGGAAGCATCTGTTCAAGCTCGTAAAGCCGAAGCTTCAACCGGTAGCGGTCACCATCTGTGGTAATGGCATAGGTTCTGCCGTCGAGGACCGTCACACATTCGATCTCCCCAGCGGACAGCAGTTTCATATCGTCCTCGGTGTAGCCAGGAATGCGGTCCGCACCGGTATGCTTCAGCACCAGTGCTTCAATCTCGTCTATGAGAGGGGAGCGATGGCGCACGGTTGCAACCACCCTTTCTTCCTCCTGCGTATCGATAACCAATTCGAACTTCATTGATTCACCTCCTGCAATGCCATTGTAGCATACCCAAAATCAAAAATGTTGCAAATTGCCCTCAACGGTGGGTTTGACCCGTTAAACGGCAACCGGCCCGGAATCATACCGCGATTCCGGGCCGGTTATATGCGGTTATTACGCAGGCGTCAGCCTGCCAATCACAATGTATCTTGCGTTATCATACTCGAAGGTGCAGGTGGAAAGTGTGACAACAGTATCACTTTCAGCCAACTCCACATCGGAGAGGAAGGTGGATCGTGCCTGATAGTTTTTCAGCAGTTCATACAGGCCGTCGCCGTAATTGCGCTTATAGATGGTGTCGTTGTGATCGACCGTCAGCCCGGCAAACAGTTCCAGTTTGTAGTTTGCATCGGGCGTCAGGTAGAATATGGTGGGGTGCTTGTCGTAATAGGATTGGTTTGCGTACTTTACAAGAGAGTGGAACATAGACCCGTTTTTCATATTGTGGCCGTAAATGATGTAGTTTCCGTCTTCACCCAGTGCGCCGTTGCGGCAGTCTGCGAACAGTGTTCCGCTGACGAGGTAGTTGCCGTCAAGATCGGTATATAGGTACTGATCGTTGTCCTTGCCCAGGACGACAGGGTAGTTGATGACCGTGCCGGGGCAGTAGAGCCAGCCAACCACATCCGGATTTCTGGCCAGGAGCGCGTCGAAGTCCACAGTAATAGGGAGCTCGGCAGCTTCCGTCGCCTCAGGAAGAGCATCCTCTGTCTGCTGAGGTGTCTGCGGCTCTGTGCTGATGTGCACATACTCGTCCTGCATATGATGGTAGGCAGAATCCGCCTTTATGTATTCATAAATGCCCTTGCCGAGAATATAGGAAGAGACAAGAAAAACCGCTGCAAGGATAACGATCAGGACGGCTTTGATTATTTTAACTACTTTTTCCTGTTTCAAGGGATTTCCTCCAATTTGATGTGCCGGTTTGTTGGTAGGATTAGTATAACACTTGCGAAAGCGCGTTGCAATAGGAAAAACTGCGTGGTATAATGTCATAAAAGAGGTGAGGAAATGGTACTGGAAACGGAAAGGTTGCTTCTTCGTCCCTGGCGGGAGGAGGATGCGGAGGACCTTTATGAATATGCCAAAGATCCGGAGGTTGGGCCTCCCGCCGGTTGGCCACCTCATACCGATGTGGAGAACAGCCGGCAGATCATAGGAGACATTCTTTCTGTGCCGGAAACCTATGCAGTGTGCCTGAAAGACGGTAAGGCCATCGGCAGTATCAGCTTGATGATGAGAGATGTGACCACTATGACTGACCGGGATGACGAGTGCGAGCTGGGCTACTGGATCGGCAAGCCTTTCTGGGGACAGGGCCTGATCCCGGAAGCTGCCCGGGGACTGCTCCGCTACGCTTTTGAAGAATTGGGTATGCGAGCAGTCTGGTGCGGGTATTACGAGGGAAATGAGAAGTCCCGCCGGGTGCAGGAAAAGCTGGGCTTTGTGTACCGGTATACGACCCACGGTTTGGATGTAAAGCAAATGAACGAGAAACGCACAGGCCATACCTCCTTGCTGACCAAGGAAAGATGGCTGGAAATCAACGGGTAAACGGAGGGAGACCTGTGGTCATACTGATCGGCGGCGCAAGCCACACGGGGAAAACAGCCTACGCTCAAAAACTCCTTGAAAAGTATCACTATCCGTATCTGTCTGTCGACCACCTGAAGATGGGTTTGATCCGCAGCGGCCAGACAGACTTGACGCCAATGGATGACGATCAGCTGACAGCTTATCTTTGGCCTGTTGCCCGTGAGATCGTGAAGACTGCCATCGAGAACAATCAAAATCTCATTGTAGAGGGCTGCTATATTCCACACAGTTGGCGGAAGGATTTTGATGAGACTTATTTGAAACACATTCGCTATGTGTGTCTGGTGATGTCCCGATCCTATCTGCAGGAGCATTTTGACGATGTGTTAAAACACGCCAATACAATTGAGCGGCGCCTGGAGAACGACCTTGACCGGGAGGCGCTGATCGCCGAGAACGAATATAACCTCTCCCGGTGCATTGCCAATAATGGCGATTATATTCTCATTGACCAGTCCTATGATGACCTAAAACTGATCTGAAATAAGGAAGTATTTATGGAGAAACCTACATCGAACTACGACCTGCAGGTGGATATCGGCAAGCGCATCTTCCTGGAGTACGATCAGGAGCAATTGATTTGTAAGTTTCAGCTGGAAGCGGACGATGGGTATATCTACCTGACCTATCTCAACACACCTTGCCGCATCAGCAGAGAGACAGGCGCAATAGAGGAGCGCGCGGACAGCGTATGGCAGGAGTGCCGTGACTACGGCACGGTGATGACGGTCTACGATCTGCTGTGCTATCACAAGGGGAAAACACCGCCGGAACTGCTGGGGCAGTGGTGTACGGTAGGCACATTCGTGGTCACCGGCGTCACGGAAACAGAAGGCTTCACCGGGAAATATGCCAAGCTTTTTGACGGCCGGCTGGATGAATTGAGGGCCGCTTGTGAAACGCTGGGTGGCGTTCTGCAACCGCCGATCGCCGGCGCAGACTTGACATGCCGATTCTCTGTGACACCCTTTTTCCCGGTGATGCTGCAGTTCTGGCAGAGCGATGAGGACTTCCCGCCGAAGCTGCTGCTCCTGTGGGATCGGAATACGGACCGATTTATGCATTTTGAAACCACTTTCTACCTGCAGGGCGACCTGCTGGAACGGCTGCGAAAGGCAATTGAAAATCATAGAGGTGATGGCGTTGGAAAAACAGATAGATAAGACCATTTATGATGCCTATGTAAATATCTTACGGGAGGAACTGGTGCCTGCGATGGGCTGCACAGAGCCGATTGCGGTTGCCTATGCTGCGGCATTGGCAAGAAAGACGCTGGGCGCTGCTCCTGAGCGGGTGGAGATCCGCGTCAGCGCCAATATCATCAAGAATGTCAAGAGTGTGGTCGTGCCAAACACAGGCGGCTTGCGGGGCATTGCGGCGGCGGCTTCTGCCGGAATCATTGCAGGCGATGCAGATGCCCAGCTGGAGGTCATCTCCCGTGTCACCCAGGAGCAGATGGAGAGGATTGCCGATTATTTGCAGTCTGCAAGCTTTGACATTGCGCCCTCGGATAGTGACTACATATTTGATATTCAGATCACCGTGACGGCGGGGGAGGACTCCGCCTTCGTGCAGATCGCCGGCGGCCACACCAATGTGATCCGTCTGCGGAAGAACGATACGGTGTTTGTTGACCGGGAATATGTCCAGGGAAAGCAGGTGGAGCAGACAGATCATTCTCTTCTGAGCGTGGAGAAGATCGTTGCCTTTGCCGATTGTGTCAATATTGAGGATATCAAGGAAACCCTGGACAGGCAGATCGAATACAATATGGCCATTGCCCAGGAGGGCCTCGCGGGAAAATGGGGCGCAAATATCGGCACAGTCCTGCTGAACGCCTACGGCGATACAGTCTATAACCGGGCGAAGGCCTGGGCGGCCGCGGGATCGGATGCCCGCATGAGTGGCTGCGAGAAGCCGGTGGTGATCAATTCCGGCAGCGGCAACCAGGGAATGACCGCGTCCATTCCGGTGATTGTGTATGCAAGGGAGCTGGGGGTCAGCGATGAAGCACTGTACCGGGCGCTGACGGTGTCCAATTTGGTGACGGTGCACCTGAAAACAGGCATCGGCCGCCTGTCTGCTTACTGCGGGGCAACCTCGGCAGGCTGCGGCGCGGGGGCAGGCATCACCTATCTATATGGTGGAAAGTACCGGGAGATCGCCCATACCATCGTCAATGCTGTGGCCATCAACTCAGGAATGATCTGTGACGGGGCAAAGGCAAGCTGCGCCGCGAAGATCGCCTCTGCGGTGGAGGCGGGCCTTCTGGGTATGCAGATGCAAAAGCAGGACGAGCAGTTCTACGGTGGCGACGGCATTGTGGTGAAAGGCGTTGAAAACACCATTATCAATGTGGGTCGTCTTGCCAGCATCGGCATGCGGCAAACTGACGAAGAAATCATCAGTATCATGATCGGTGACGAATAAAAAAGAACGCCACCCGAGAAGAGGGATTATGCTAGGTGTAGCTA
>JAZNAK010000014.1:0-47218 GCA_045586485.1 Faecousia sp.
CTGATGCCCAGCTGAGCCAGCATGAAGACACCGTCACCATTGATATCAATGGAGCTGTACGCTGCCGCAATGCACTTGAACAGACCGAACAGCCACGATGCTGCGGCAATGTTGCCGGGCTTCCAGTTGCCGAAGATCATAACAGCCAGGGCCAGGAAGCCGAAGCCTGCCACGTCGCCGTTGGCAGTGCAGTTGGCAGTGGTCAGAGAGTAGACAAACCCGCCCATGCCGGCCAGAGCACCGGAGATGGTGGTACCGGCGTAACGCATCTTGTAGACATTGATGCCCAGAGAGTCCGCAGCCTGGGGATTTTCGCCGCAGGCACGGAGCCGCGGGCCGAACTTGGTCTTATACAGGATGATGGACAGCACCACAAAGAGGATCAGGCAGAGATAGGTTGCCAGGTAGACCTTGTGCAGGAAAGTCTCGCCCAGGAAGCCCAGGTCCACGCTCTTGTCGATGCCAAAGGTGGACTTTTTGATCATGAACCAGCTGGCTGCGTCACCGGTGGCCATCTGCAGGGTGTTCTGGTTGGCCAGAATACGCACCAGGAACAGCACCAGAGCGGGAGCCATCAGGTTCAGAGCAGTGCCGCCGATGGTCTGGTCAGCTTTCAGATTGATGGATGCAAAACTCAGCAGCAGGGAGAAGGCGGCGCCAAGAATCGCTGCCACCACCATTGCCAGCAGCTCCAGTCCCTGAAGGGTCAGCCAGTTGCCCTGCATAACCGCATTGGTAAAGACCTCAAAGGACTGCATGGAGCGGACAAACAGGACACCGACGAACGCACCGAAGATCATAATGCCTTCCAGCGCCAGGTTGATGATACCGCTGCGCTCAGCGAACACACCGGCCAGCGCCACGATCATCAGAGGGATCGCAAACAGAAGGGTCTGCTGAATCACAAAGGTCATTGATCACTGCCTCCTTTCTTCGGGGCTTTTCTCTTGCTCAGCCAGAGCTGAATCACCAAAGAGAATGCGCTCAAATACACGATAACGGCGATCACCACATCGGTGATGTATTCGTTGTAGGCGGTAAGAACGGTCAGCTGCTGGCCCACGATGTCCAGCATTGCCATAAAGATACCGGAGAACACCACCGCGATGGGGTGGTTCAGGGCGAGCAGGGCAACGGGAATGCCATTGAAGCCTGCAGCGGGCAGAGCCTGGTAGGTGATCCAGTAGAACTCGGTGTTGCCGGAGAGCCAGTACAGGCTTGCGCCACCAGCAGCCAGAGCGCCTGCGATGGCCATGCTCAGCACGATGTTCCGCTTATCCTTGATGCCGGCGTACCGGGCGGCGTGGCGGTTGGCGCCGCAGGCCTTCAGCTGGTAGCCCAGGGTGGTCTTGTTCATAATGATGTACACAACAACGGCGATGACGATGGCGATGAGGATGCCGCCGTTGATCTGAGAGCCGGGGAAGAGCTTGTCCAGTCCCAGTTTGGGGGTGGCGACACCGTTGAAGGTGGTCTTGTAGATGTAGCCGGTCTTGGTGCCTTCGGCAACATTCTTCAGATTGCTGATGTCAAAGATCCAAGTGACAAAATTGGCGGCGATCCAGTTGGTCATAATGCAGGCCAGCACCTCATTGATGTTAAGAAATGCCTTCATAAGGCCGGGGATGGCGCCCCACAAAGCGCCTGCCAGCATACCGCCAAGGAAGGCCAGCAACCAGATCAGTCCGGGAGCAACCACATCGGAGGGGATCTTCAGGGCAATCACCAATGTGGCGAGGGTACCCATCAGATATTGGCCGGGGGCGCCGATGTTAAACAAACCTGTCTTGAAGGCCACGGCCACAGACAGACCGGTCATGATCAGCGGCGTTGCCCGGAAGAGCATATTGCCCCAGGAGGCGGGATTGAAGCCCCAGGTGAGGTGACCCACCGCGTCACGGCCGGTGGACAGCAGACCCAGGAAAATCAGCCGCACGCCGTCCCAAATGCCGTTGAGGGAGATGTTGCTTTTAGAGATGCCCACAATCACCGCAACCACTGCGCCTACGGCCAGGCCGATGAGAATGGACAACAGGGAGGCAAATACTTTGCGGCTGCTGTCGGAACCCAGCAGGGATCTTGCTTTTTTCATAGATCGTTTGCCTCCTTTCAGTCCCGTTTTGCGCCGGACATGTACAGGCCCAGCTCCTGTGTAGTGGTGGCCTTGGGATCCAGCTGACCCACGATCTCGCCTTCGTACATGACTAAGATCCGATCGCTGAGGTTCATGACCTCGTCCAGCTCCAGGCTCACCAGCAGAACGGCCTTGCCTGTATCCCGCTGGGTCACCAGCTCCCGATGGATATGTTCAATCGCGCCTACATCCAGACCGCGGGTAGGTTGGACAGCGATGATCAGCGGCTTGTTCTGATCCATTTCCCGGGCGATGATGGCCTTTTGCTGGTTGCCGCCGGACATACTCCGGGCGACCGTCACAGGGCCCTGTCCGGAACGGACATCATACTGCTCGATGAGGGTTTCCGCATAGGTCCGGACAGCGTTGTCCTGAATGAAACCCAGCTTTTGGAATCGGGGGTCCTGAAAGCTTTGCAGGACCATATTCTGCTCCAGGGTAAAGTCCAGCACCAAACCGTGCTTGTGGCGGTCTTCGGGGATGTGGCTCATACCGGCATCGATGCGGCGGCGGATGGGTTCTCTGCTGATGTTCTTGCCGCACAGATGGATCGTGCCGCCGCTGGCCTTCTCCAGGCCGGTCAAGCCGTGGATCAGCTCCGTTTGACCGTTGCCGTCAATGCCGGCGATACACACGATCTCACCGGCGCGGACCTGGAAGGAGATGTTCTTCACGGCATCATTCTTGTGGAGCTTGGAGGGGACGGTGAGGTTCTGCACATCCAGCACCACATCGCCGGGCTTTGCGTCGTCCTTTTCCACCTGCAGCTGCACGGGACGGCCGACCATCATATTGGATAGCTCCTGCTTGGTGGTGTCGCAAATATTCACGGTGCCGATGCACTTGCCCTTCCGCAGGACGGTGCAGCGGTCGGCAACCGCCATAATTTCATTCAGCTTGTGGGTGATAAAGAGGATGGACTTGCCCTCAGCCGCAAAGCCTCGCATAGTGGCCATCAGCTCGTCGATCTCCTGGGGAGTCAGCACAGCGGTGGGCTCGTCGAAAATGAGGATCTCATTGTCCCGGTAGAGCATCTTCAGAATCTCCACGCGCTGCTGCATGCCCACGGTGATGTCCTCAACCTTGGCGTTGAGATCCACCTGCAGGCCGTAGCGCTGGGACAGCTCCTCTACCTTTTTCCGGGCAGCCTTTTTCTGCAGGAAGCCCATTTTGGTGTCAGCCCGGCCCAAAATGATATTGTCCAGTACGGTAAACACATCAATGAGCTTGAAGTGCTGGTGGACCATACCGATGTTCAAAGCGGTGGCGTCGTTGGGATTGTTGATGGTGACGACCTCGCCATTTTTCTTAATGACGCCTGCTTCCGGCTGATACAGTCCGAACAGAACGGACATCAAGGTAGATTTGCCTGCGCCGTTTTCGCCCAGCAGCGCGTGAATCTCGCCGCTTTTCAGCTGGAGCGTGATGTCGTCATTGGCCACAATTCCGGGGAACTCTTTTCTGATGTTGAGCATTTCAATAATGTATTCTGATTGCATATTGAACGTGCCCTCCTTCCCGCCTATTTGCGAAGTTATACAGGTTAATTATACTGGTTGTGGGAAATAAATGCAAGGACTTTTAGACTTTATGGGCCATAATGCAGCAGAAAATCCCCCGTCGGCTGACGGGGGATTGGATCATACGGTCACAGGCGTTTTTCGGACCTTTTTCAGCTTGTAGAGCTCCTCTGTGGCCAGGCGGGTTTTCGCCACCACGTCGCCGCCCTCGGGGAAGCAGTAGTAGAGGGCATCTTTGTTGCCGATACAGATCACATCGCCGATCTCATACCAGAAATAGTCGGCGTACAGACTGTAGCAGAACAGGGGCCCTTGGGAGTAGTTCAGCTTGCCGTCGCAGCCGGTGAGGCGGAAACCGTTGGCATCGTGGACCAGCTTGCCGCTGCCAACCATATATAGTGCCTTGGTGTCTACCAGCATGCCGATCCGCACATTCCGTTCCAGATAGTAAGTGCCGTCTTCCAACTCTTTCCGCACCTGCTGCCGCTGCCAGGCGTACCAGTCGGGAATGTGGGTGAACGCTGCGTCCTCGGCGGCGAGATAGCCGTGTTCGTCCAAAGTGTAAACCTTGCCGCAGTTTTGGCAGGTGAGGGTAGTGCCCTTACCCACGGTCTTGCCCTCTGCGTTGCAGTGGGGGCAGCGGTAGAGGATCCGGTTCAGACCGTCGGCCCGGAAGGGCTCATCAATCTGCACCTTGTTTTCCTGCTGGTAGCGGAAATTGTCAAAGGAGAAGGCCTTGTCCAGCATTTCATCCAGCTGGGCAACAGACAGCTCCCTCAGCTGCTGAGCGGTGGCAAGGCAGGTGACATCTGCCCGCACAGTCACCTTTCTCTTTTGCAGGCCGTTGTACAGAGGGTCTCTGGCGAACGCGCCTTGGGTGATCACTGTCACCACCGGCACGCCCAGCCTTTTAAGAAGAACGCCCATCTTTCGGGGCAGGGCGGTGGCAGTGCCGTCGAAGGAATAGCTGGCCTCCGGGAACATCAGCACGCTGGTGCGTTTGGTTTTCAGCATATACTCCATATCCCGGATCAGCGTCAGATCGCTGACGAACTTCTGGGTGGGGATGCAGCCCAAAAACCGCATCAGCAGCCGCTTGCCCACAAAGCCGTCCTCTGTGCAGACGATGCCGTAGGGTTTGGGGAAAAAGATGCGGGAGGCGATCTTTAAGTCCAAAAAACTGGAGTGATTCATAAGGATCAGGCAAGGCTCGCCCTTTTTGATCTGCTCCATACCATGTTTTTCGTAGGTAAACTTAGTGGCCATCAGATCAAAGATCCCCAAAAGGCGCACCACAAGCTGCAGCGGAAACAGCGGCTTTAAGGGGTTGCCGCGCTTGCCCCGGGGCAGCGCCATTACTTCATCATAGGACAGGGTCTTGGTTTTGATCTTCATAAAAATGCACCCATTTCTCTGTTTTCTACAAAAATATCTTACTATATCCACAGAAAGATAGCAAGGTCTTTTTCCAAATGGCAGAAAAAACCGGGAACGCGACTGCGTTCCCGGTAAGCGTTAGCGGACGTATTCGATTACCACGCGGCGGTTGGGCTCGGTGCCGATGGAATAGGTGGTGATGCGGTCGGTGTCCTGCAGAGTTGCGTGGATCACATGGCGCTCATAGGCGTTCATGGGCTCCAGAGTGGTGCGGCGGCGGGCCTTCAGCACCTGCTGCGCCTTCTTGTGAGCGTAGTGGCGCAGGGAGCTTTCCCGCTTCTCCCGGTAGCACTCGGCGTCCACATTGATGCGGACATGGCCTTCGATGCCCCGGTTGATGGTGTAGTTGGCCAGATGCTGCAAAGCATCCAGCGTGTCGCCCCGGCGACCGATCAGGTAGCCCAGATCTTCACCGGTCAGTTCCACCATATAGGTGTTCTCGCCTTCACTCCAGGCGTGGGGAACGGCTTTGGAGCCCATATGCTCCAGCAGACCCTTCAGGAAGACCTCGATCTTCTCTTCCACAGAGCCGGGCTGGGCGGGAGCGTACTCCTTGGCAGGAGCCTTGGGTGCCTTAGGTGCCTTGGGTGCTTCGGCCTTGGGAGCCTTGGGCGCTTCCCGCTTGACCTCAGGCTTGGGTGCTTCCTGCTTGGGAGCAGGAGCGGCCTTGGGCTTAGAGCGGGATGCGGAAGACAGGGCAACCTTGGGGGCAGCGGGGATGTCCGGTGCTTCGTAGGTCACTTCGATCTTTGCGGGGGTGGCGCCGATGCCCAGGAAACCTGCCTTGGGCAGAGCCAGCACCTGATAAGAGATGTCGTCTTCGCCCAGACCCAGCTGAGCGAGGGCGTTGGCCACCGCTTCATCGATGGTCTTGCCCGTTATCACGATGGTTTTTTCCATTGGTTATTCCTCCGTAGTGTTGGAAGCATACCGGTTGGGATCGTAGGCGCGGCCCTTGCAATTGGGGCGGCTGGGGATGCCGGAGAGCACAGTGGGTGCTTCCAGTTCTTCAATAACGATACCCTTCTTGGCGGCATACTCCTTGGCAGCGGCAGCCTTGGCGGCCTCCTGCTCTTTCTGTTGCTTTTGCTGCAGCTTCTTCTTGCTGGTATTGGTGGTGATACCGTCGGGGTTGGCAGCCCGGCGCTCAGCGCGCAGGCGCTCCTTCTCAGCCTCGATGGCCTCCTGCTCCATAGCCTTTTGCAGACGAATGGCGTCCTCGGCGTCGTAGATCTTCCGGTATTTTCGGGTCAGATATACGTCCATCACGGTGGAAACAAGGCCCTGCACGAACCAGTAAAGGCTCAGTGCGGCGGGAACAGTAAAACCGATCCACAGGGACATCAGAGGCATAGTGTACATCATTATCTTGCCGGACTGATTTGCCTGAGAGTTCTTGGCGGTCTCCTTGTCCTGAACGCCCTTGTCGTTGGTGATCACGGAGTTGTTCATTCTCTGGGAGATGAACATACTCAGAACCTGGCCGCCGGCAGATAGTACAGGCAGCAGGAATGCGCCGATGTTTGCCCAGCTCCAGCTCTCCCACTTAAAGACATTAAAGGTGGGGATCGCGCCCAGGTCGATCTTCAGGAAGGAGAAGTTCAGACCTTCCAGTGTGGCGGGCTTGACGAGCTCCTTCAGTTCCTCCGCGAACTGGGGGATCAGGGGAGCAGCGATCATCTGGTGGTAGTATTCGTTTTTGCCGAACAGATCGGGCAGCGCAGCTTTGATGGTGGCGACCACTTCAGCGGCAACCTCAGCGCTCTCGTGGAGCATATAGGTGATGGGCTGACGCACGACTGCATACAGAGGCAGCAGGATCAGAAGGGGAAGCATGCTCCACAGGCAGCCACCGCCCATGGAAATGCCTTCTTCTCTGTACAGAGCCTGGGTGGCTTCGTTGATCTTCTGCTGATCGCCTTCGTATTTCTTCTGGATGGCCTGGAGACGGGGCGTCAGCCGGGACATCTTCATTGTGCTCTTCTTGCCCTTGGCGGTGGCCGGGAGCAGGATGAGCTTGATGGCGATGGCAAAGATGATCAGAGCCACGCCATAGTTGGTGGTGAGCTGATACAGCAGGGACAGCAGGTAGCCGAAGGGCACCTGGATGATATCAGCCAGTTTGAATGCGAGAATCATGGATACTCCTCCTTAGGGGACGGGGTCGTAGGGGTCACCCTTGTAAAAGGGGTGGCAGCGCAGAATGCGCCTGAGGGCCAGATAGCCGCCCTTGAAAGCCCCGTATTTTTGAATGGCTTCCATTGCGTAGGCGGAACAGGTAGGTCTGAATCTGCAGCAGGCGGAACGGTAGGGAGAAATGCTTCGCTGATAAAAGCGGATGAGTGATAAAAGCAGGTTTTTCATTTCAGGATACCTGCCTTTTCAGCCAGGGAGAGATAGGCGGCGGTGAGTTTTTTGAAATTGGCCTCTACACACCGGCTCCGTGCGACCACAACAATGTCCCATCCCGGGGCAAACTTGTCCTCGTTGAGCCGATAGATCTCCCGCAGGCGGCGGCGCACACGATTACGGACCACGGCGTGACCCAGCTTTTTGCTGGCGGTAATGCCCACCCGATTGGTGGCGGTACGGTTGGCTTTGGCGTAGAGCACCAGATAACCGTTGGCATAGCCTTTGGTGGCGTAAAGGCGCCGGAAGATGTGATTGAGCTTTAGCGAACAGGAAAACTTCATATACTTTCTCCCACCCGGGGTTTCCCGGGAAGTGCAAATCCGACTGTGACGGCACAGTCCTGATAAAAAGGGAGCGGGGCGAATCGCCATTCGCCCCGCGTGGACTCCCATTTTGCTTTTCAGCGGTGGCCTGCTATCATTCAGCTACCAAGTTGCGCTTAAGCAGACAGGACCTTGCGGCCCTTGGCACGGCGGCGGGCAAGAACCTTGCGGCCGTTGGAAGTAGCCATTCTCTGCCGGAAACCGTGAACCTTGGAACGGTGGCGGCGGCTGGGCTGGTAGGTACGCTTCATTTGGTGTACACCTCCTTGAAATCACAATAGCTCGACAGCCCGGTGGGCTGCAGCGGAACAAAGATACAGTGACCATACATAGTCACGCTAACATAGTATAACCGATAAAACAAGCCAGGTCAACAACTTTTTTCAATGTTTTTGGAAATAATGGGCAGAAAACAAAAAAGAGGAAGACCGAAGTCTTCCTCTTTATAGGTTTTTGGTGCTTACTTGACGGGGTTAACAGTCACGTTAGCGGTGCTTGCGGGGAACTCAACCAGAGAGTTGTCCACAACGACGGAGCCGTCAACGATCTTGCCCAGCAGAGCTTCGTACTCGGAGACCTTCCAGTTCTTCAGGGACCAGGTAGCAACAGGCAGGCCGACAGCGTTGTCGGAAGCGCCCAGAGCGGTCTCAGCGCCGCCGATCTCGTTGAACTTGTTGCCGTAGTACTTGCCCAGAGCCCACTGAACGGCGTCGGACAGACCCTTCATAGCAGAGGTGATAACGGTGGGGGACTGGCTGGACTGGTCAACGTCAACACCGATGACCTTGCAGTCTTCAGCGCCGGCAGCAGCGGCAACGGATGCGAACATAGAACCGCCGCAGCAGAAGATAACCTCAGTGCCGTTCTGGTACCAGCCGGTAGCCATGGTCTGCAGCTCGTTGGAAGCGGTGAAGCTTGCGCCGTGGAGCCAGGAGTAGTTCACTTCGACCTTTACATTCTTTGCAGCAGCGGCAGCGTTAGCGCCCTGAACAAAGCCGTAGCCGAAACGCTGGCAAGCGGGGTTGGTGCCGCCGCCACCGCCGGTGAAGCCCAGCTTGGTGTAGCCTTCCATAACAGCAGCGTAGCCAGCCAGGTAGCCGGACTGCTCTTCCTTGAAGTAGATGGCGGCAATGTTGTCATAGCCCAGGTTCCAGCCGTCGATGAAGACGAAGCTGACATCGGGATATGCCTCAGCAGCAGCGACCAGAGCGTTAGCCTGCAGGAAGCCGGCAGCGATAACTACCTTAGCACCGTTCTCGCAGGCAGCCTTCATGGCGTCGAAACGGTCATCGTCGGTAGCTTGATCGCCGTTGGCGGGCATGTAGTACTTGTAGGACTTGCCGTTGGCATCAGCGTACAGCTTTACGCCGTCGTATGTACCCTGGTTGAAGGACTTGTCCTTCAGCTGGCCAACGTCGGTGACGAAAGCGATCTCGTACTTGCCGTCTGCGCTGGTCATTTCGTCAGCGATCTTATCAGCGGGATTCGCTGCGCTGCTGCCGCAGGCTGCGAACATGCCGATAACCATCAGAGCGACCAGCAAAAGAGCCAAAATCTTTTTCATTGTGTCTTCCTCCAAAAAATGTTTTCTTGGGCATATTTGCCTTTGTCTATTGTCGCATACTTACAGAGAAAAATCAACTCTTTTTACAATATTCAGCGAAATGCCAAACAAAAAGGTGTCTGCGGAGGGCGATCACATATGCTCGCTTGCCTGAAAACTGTGGGGAAGCAGCTCCGCCAGGGTGACGGTCTCGCAGTCGTCACCGGCGCCCACCAGGTAAATGATGAAATCATCCTGGCAGAACTCCCGCATCACCTGCCGGCACACGCCGCAGGGCGGGAAGAAACCGGTGATATAGCCATCCTTGCCGCCGCAGACGGCGATGGCGGTGAAGTCCCGGTGGCCGTCGTATACGGCCTTGAAAAAGGCGGTGCGCTCAGCGCAGTTGGTGGGGCCGTAGGCGGCGTTTTCGATGTTGCAGCCCTGATAGACAGTGCCGTCGGCGCATAGCAGCGCCGCGCCTACTTTGTAGCCGGAGTAGGGCACATAGGCCCGCTCCATGGCCTCCTTGGCCAAAGTGATCAAAGCGTCTTTACTCATAAAATCTCCCCCGCAAAGCTCTGTCCGTAGGTGGTAAGGTCCACGCCGAGAATGTCCGCCACAGTGGCGGCGATGTGGGCGAAACTGTCTTTCGTACCCAGATTCACCGGCTTTATCCGCTGCCCCAGGATCACCAGGGGCACATACTCCCGGGTGTGGTCGGTGGTGGCAGTGTAGGCCGGGTCGCAGCCATGGTCGGCGGTGATCATCACCATGTCCTCCGGACCAAGCGTGGGCAGAAACGCACCCAGCCAGGCGTCAAACTCGCTCAGGGCCTTGGCGTAGCCGTCAATATCCCGCCGGTGGCCGAACTGCATATCGAAGTCCACCAGATTCACAAAGCACAGGCCCTGGAAATCCTTCCCTGCGTAGGCTGTGGTGTGAGCCATACCGTCAGCATTGGACTTGTTGTAAACATGTTCGCTGACACCCTTGCCTGCGAAAATATCGTGGATCTTTCCCACACCGATGGAGGCAAGGCCTGCTTTCTGCAAAGCATCCAGCAGAGTCTCCTGAGGGGGCTCCAGAGAAAAGTCGTGGCGGTTGGATGTGCGGGTGAAATTGCCGGCAGTTCCAATGAAAGGACGGGCGATCACCCGGCCCACGCCGTGCTTGCCCTGCAGAAGCCGCCGGGCGATGCGGCAGTATTCATACAGCTGCTCGGGAGGTACGATGTCCTCGTGAGCGGCGATCTGGAACACAGAGTCGGCGGAGGTGTAGACGATCAGATCGCCGGTGTCCATATGCGCTTGCCCGTATTTTTCAATAACTGCCGTGCCGGACCAGGGGGCGTTGGCAAGAATGCCCCGGCCGGTGGCCTGGCGGAAAGGCGCTAAAATCTCCTCGGGGAAGCCCTCGGGGTAGGTGGGCAGGGGGTGCTTGGACACAATGCCGGCAATCTCCCAGTGACCGATGGTGGTGTCCTTGCCCATGGAGGCCTCTGCCAGCCGCGCCACCGCGCCGGTGGGGGCATCGGTCTTGGGCAGGCAGGTGACACCGTCAATGTTGCCAAGACCCGCTTTGATTAAATTGGGGATGTGCAGATGGGCCGATGTGGCGCAGGCGGCGAGGGTGTTCACACCCACATCACCGAAGCGCTCACTGTCAGGCATAGCGCCGATGCCCAGAGAATCCAATACAATTAAAAAAATCCGTTTCATATATACTCTCCTGACAGAAAGAGGGGAGGTAAGACCCTCCCCTGCGAAATTAATAAGAACCGTCGTTCTTCAGGCCCTTGGCGATCTTAACGATCCGGGAAGTGCCCAGACGGGAGGCGCCCAGCTGGATGAACTTCTCAGCATCTTCCAGACTGGAGATGCCGCCGGCGGCCTTGATCTTCACATCGGGACCGATGTGCTTGGCAAAGAGCTCCACATCGGCGAAGGTTGCGCCGGCAGTGGAGAAGCCGGTGGAGGTCTTGATGTAGTCGGCCTTTGCGTCGGTCACGCACTTGCACAGGGCGATCTTCTCCTGGTCGGTCAGCAGGCAGGTCTCAATGATGACCTTCAGGAGCTTGCCCTTGCAGGCGGCCTTGATTGCGGCAATTTCAGCGGTGATCTCCGCCCACTTGCCCTCCTTGGCCCAGCCGATGTTGATGACCATATCCACCTCATCAGCGCCGTTGTTCACCGCGTCGGCGGCCATGAAGCACTTGCTGGCGGTGGTGGCGTAGCCGTTGGGAAAGCCGATGACGGTGCAGATGGCCAGCTTGCTGCCTACATATTCCTTAGCCTGCTTTACAAAAGAGGCGGGAATGCAGACAGATGCGGTCTTGTAGAACATACCATCGTCACAGATGGCTTTGATGTCGTTCCAAGTGGCGGCCTGACCCAGCAGGGTATGGTCGCATTTCGCTAAGACTTCAGACAGTTCCATAATAGTGTCCTCCTTAATTTTGTCCGTGGAGCTTAATTTTTCTCTTTTCCCGGATGCCATTTATGTAGCACTTGTGGCACATGGCAATGTAGGCGTCGTTGCCGCCCAGAAGCACCTGAGCGCCCTGGGTGACGATGTAGCCGTCGGCATCGATACGGGCGTTGACGGTGGCCTTCGCACCGCAGTCGCAGATGGTCTTGATCTCCTGAATGGTGTCTGCCACCTCCATCAGCCGCATAGAGCCGGGGAACAGCTTGGTCTGAAAGTCCGTGCGCAAACCGAAGCACATGACAGGCACATTGAAATCGTTGACGATGTAGCGCAGTTGATCGATCTGCTCCGGGGTGAGGAACTGGCATTCGTCCACGATGATCACATCGCACACATCCTTTTTTGTGTCGGCAAAGAGCCGGTACACATCGGCATCGGGAGTGAGAATGTCCACCACGGACTCCAGGCCGATCCGGCTTCTGAGGATGCTGACGCCGTCCCGCACATCTGCGCTGGGCTTCAAAAGCCACACCTTCAGGTCGTTTTCCTCGTAGTTATATTTGGTGATCAGCGCCTGAGCGGTCTTGCTGGAGCCCATGGCGCCGTACTTGAAATAGAGTTTTGCCATAAAAGAGCCTCTCTTTCTCCGTGCTGTACATTTATTATATCTGAATCTTGCTGCTTATGCAAGCACAAACCGCAAAGAGAAGACCCGGATGCGCAAAAAACGCATCCGGGTGCCATTTAACTCTGTGTGAGTTGCTGCTTGTTGTATTGCAGGGTGTACAGGTTGTAGTACCGACCCTTTTGGGCCAGCAGCTCCTGATGGGTACCCTGCTCCAGGATCTTGCCGTGGGACAGCAGGATAATGTTGTCGGAGTGCTGGATGGTGGAAAGACGGTGGGCAACGATCAGCATGGTGCCGATGTTCTTCATCTTCTCCAGGGAATCCTGGATCAGCACTTCCGTCTCTGTGTCGATGTTGGCGGTGGCTTCGTCCAGGATCATCACCGACGGCTTGTGGATGATGGTCCGGGCAAAGCTTAATAGCTGCCGCTGACCGGCGGAGAAGTTGTTGCCACGCTCCCGTACCGGCTCATCAAGACCGGCTTCCAGCTTGTTGATAAAGGAGTCGGCATTCACATACCGGCAGGCCTCCATGACTTCCTCGTCAGACACCCCTTCCATACGCAGAAGAATGTTGCTGCGGATGGTGCCGGAGAACAGGAACACATCCTGAAGCATCTGGCCGAAGTGGCGGCGGAGGGAACTGATTTTGATTTTCTTGATGTCGATGCCGTCAATGAGGATCTGACCCTTCTGAATGTCATAGTTCCGGCAGATCAGACTGAGAATGGTGGTCTTACCGGAGCCGGTAGAACCAACAAAGGCCACGGTCTGCTTGGGGCTGACATGGAAGGAAACGCCCTGAAGCACCCATTCGCCGGGCTTGTAGGCGAACCATACATCCTTGAACTCGATCTCACCCTTGATCTCCTCCAGCTCAATAGCGTCGGGCTCGTCCACCACTTCGGGTACCATATCCAGAATGGTGAAGATCTTTTCCGCGGAGGCAAAGGCGGACTGAAGGGTGTCGAACTGCTCGGCAAGGGTCTGAATGGGGTCAAAGAACCGGGAGGCGTACATGTAGAAAATAACCACGGTGCCGCTGGTGATGGTCTGACCCATAAAGGTAAAGTCCTGAATGTAGCTCTTGGCGCCCAGATACAGAAGGCACAGCACAGAGCTGATGTAGAGCATATAGACCATAGGCCGGAAGATGCCGAAGACAAACATACGCTGCTTCTTGGCGCCGGAGAGGTTCTTACTCTTGACCAGGAAATCGGACATCTTCTGGTCTTCCCGGTTGAAGATCTGGATGATCTTCATGCCGGAGAGGTTTTCTGACAGATAGGTGTTCAGATCTGTACGGCTGTCGGTCACGGCCCGGTGGGCCTTCCGGGAGAACTTCCGGAAGATCACGGTGAACAGCACCACGAAGGGCACGAAGCACAGCATCATCAGGGTCATAGCGTAGTTGACCGCCAGCATGGATACCAGCACGCCGCACAGCACCATACAGTTTTTCACCATGGTCACCAGCACATTGGTGAACATCATGGAGATGGCGTTGGTGTCGTTGGTGACACGGGTGACCAGCTTGCCCACAGGGATGTTGTTCAGCTGATCGTGGGACAGGCTCTCGATGTGGGTAAAGATGTCCAAACGGAGCTTGGACAGGATCTTCTGGCCGATCTTCTGCAGAAGGATGGCCTGGAAGTAGGTGCAAATCAGACTGACTAGCAGGATCGCCCCGTAAAAGCCAACCAAAGTGAACAGGTACGACAGCTCAAACTGGTCCTTGACGATCTCCTCAATGTGACCCACCAGCAGGGGGGAGAGGATGTTGTGTCCGATGGACAGCAGCATGATGAAGAACACCAGCACAAAATCCTTCCAGAAGGGGATGGCGTACTTGGCAAGGCGGCGGACGATCTCCTTGTCGGCGATGTTGCGCTCAAAGCCTACAGCGGCCTTCTTGTTCTTGATGGAAAGGAATGCGATGATGAAGACAAGGGCGAACACGCCGATAATGGCGCCTACGATCAAAAGCGGTAAATACTCAGCCATTGTGGTATTCCCCTCCTTCCTCTTCAAGACGCTGCAGGTCTACCATCTTTCGGTAGTCCTGATTGGTTTCGTACAATTCTCCGTGAGTGCCCACGGCCACCAGACGGCCGTCATCGATGAACAGGATCTTGTCCATCTGCTCAATGGTGGAGATCCGGTGGGCGATGAGGATGGTGGTCTTTCCGGCCCGGGTGGCCCGGAGATTCTCCAGAATGGTCCGCTCGGTTTTGGTGTCAACTGCGGAGACCGAGTCATCCAGAATCAGAATGGGCGCATCCTTCAGCAGAGCCCGCGCGATGGAGATTCGTTGCTTCTGACCGCCGGAGACAGTCACGCCCCGCTCACCCAGCACGGTTTCATAGCCAAGGGAGAACTCTTTGATGTTGCTGTGGACATCTGCCAGCTTTGCCGCATTGCGGATGCGGTCATCCCGCTTGTCATCTACGCCAAAACCGATGTTGTTGGAGATGGTGTCGGAGAACAGGAAGTTGTCCTGGGGCACATAGGCGCAGGCGGCGCGGACATCCTCGATGGCCACCTGATTCACATCGTGGCCGTCAATAAAGAGCGTGCCGTCGGGCACGTTATAAGTACGCAGGATCAGATCCACCAAAGTGGTCTTGCCGGAGCCGGTCTTACCTACCAGACCCACATTCTCACCGGCGGCAATGGTGAAGCTGATATCCTCCAGAGCGTCAAACTCTCCGTCGGGGTACTGGAAGGACAGATTCCGGAACTGGATATCGCCCCGGACACCGGTCAGCCGCTCCACACCGGGGCGGTCGGCCACATCGGGTTTGGCGTCCAGCAGTTCGGCGATTCGCTTGATGGAGGCTTTGCCCCGGGAGGTCATATCGATTAGCTCGGACACGGCCATAATGGGCCAAATGGTTGCGTTGAAGTAGCCGATGAACTCCACCAGCTGGCCGGCGTTGAAAACATCTTCGTGTACCAGATAGCCGCCATAGCCCAGGATCACGCAGATCACGCTCTCCACAAACAGCATCACCAGCACCCGGAAGGTGATGGATGCCTTTGTGAAGGCAATGTTGGTGTCCTCGTTGTCCTTGTTCAGCTTCTTAAAGAACAGCAGCTCCTTGGATTCCTTTACGAAAGCCTTGATAACTGCGATGCCGGAAAAGCTCTCCTGGGAGAAATCGGAGAGATTGGAAAATGCCTCCTGACGGGCGTCCCACTTTTTGGTCAGATGGTTGCCCACGATAATGGAGGAGGACAGCAAAAGGGCCATGGGGATCAGAGACAGTCCGGTGAGCAGGGGATTCATCTGCCACATTCTGAAGATGGCCAGCAGGCCGAGGAATACAGCGTCGCACATCATCAGCATGCCCCAGCTGAAGGACTCCTGAATGGTGTCCAGATCGTTGGTGAACAGGCTCATAAGGTTGCCAACCTTGTTCTGCTGATAGAACTCCCGGCTCAGATCCTTGCAGTGGCTGAACATCCGGTTGCGCAGATCGGTCTCCACGCCGATGCCGGCGCCAAAGAAGCAGATCCGCCACAAAAACCGGCCGAAGACCATACACAGAATGATGGTCACAAGGGGCATGCAGATCCGGTCCAGCAGGAAAGCCATATCGAAAGTGACCGGCACATTGTCGATCATAACGAAGCCGTCGTTCATACCGTTAACGACCATCTGATACAGATTGGGGATCCGCAGCTGCAGATAGTCGATGAGGATCAGCGTTGCCAGACCCAGCAAAAGATGGGGCGCAAACTTGATGTAATATCGGTTGATATGTCTGCCGAATATCACGAAATATCACCTTCTGACATTAAAAAATCAATTACCTGTCATTTTACCACAAAGCTTGTCGTTTGGCAAGCGGATTCCTTTTCGATTTGCATTAGAATAGGAAAGATATTGCGCTGCAATGCCGCATGGCCGTTGGTATATTGACATGAAGAGGAAAATGTTGTAAAATAATGATCACAAGGAAGAGAATGGGCACCGGATTTTCGGCGCAGCAAAGCCATTTGATCCCAAATGGCTGTCGCATTGGGGCAGTTATTCAAATACCTGTCGCAGGCAACAGTCAAATACGGATTTTGAGTGGGCGATTGCTGCGCTTTTAAGAATCTGATCATTGTGTGCTTTTATAGAAACCGCTGCGTTTGTGGGTGCATTCTGTTTTCTTCCTTCCAAAGAAGCAAACAGAGTGCGCCTTTTTGTATATTTAGGAGGGCATGATTTTGCCTGGACAGCAACATTTACTTTTTAAGGAGGGATACTATGGTGCGCAGACCGATTGCTTTGTTATTAGCTGCACTTCTCTTTTTGTTCTGCTATGGATGCGCTGCATCTCATGGGGTCAACAATTCGAGCATTAATAATTTTGACCGAGAATCCGAAGATGATCCGGAGAAATGGATGGAATATACCATAAGTGCGCTTATGGCCGATAATCCAGAGATATTAAAACCGTTGTTTGCAGCCAATTTGCAGGAGTCAGACGAGTTTGATAGCAAGCTTCAGTCCCTGATGTCATACTTTAATGGTGATATTCAGTCGTATGACATCGTTCTAGGTAGGACCTATCTTTCCACCCATGATGGTATCGTAGAGTCAGATGTAGGCTGTGATATAAAAACGACAAATGCATCCTATCGTCTTGCTATAAAAATACGCCTGACCGATAAAAACGATAGCCGTAATGAAGGCATCCAATCGCTGTACATAATTAATGCCAACGATATTGCGCCGGATGTTGGGTATTGGGGCAACATAGTATGGCTTCCGGGGATTACACTTCCCTAAAAGGCATATTCTATTTGCTGACATTGCTGGCGATGGAGTTAATTTGAAATGGGATATTGATTGACGTGGAGAAGAAATGTGAAGCATATCTCAACATTCGGTTGGTCTGTTATTAATTATTACTATTATCAACTATGTATTGTTTAACTCCTATAGGAGGAAGTAAATATGAAACAGCTTACTGCAGAAGCTTGCTTAGCGCGTATTCTAAGAGACATTAAAAAGCGAGAAACTGTCGACTATTGGGATAAAAACTCTGTGCGCCGCTATAATGCCGCAATGGACCGGATAGTGAAAAATGCAAACTTTTTTTGCGATAACTATCCTGACAAAATGGAATTGTTTACCGCCTTTCTAGAACATCCGGATTATAGTATTGCCGGAACATTTACCTCAGTGCTGCACGGTTTACATAACGCGAATGCGGCGCATAAATTAGCTGCGCTTACTGCAGCAAAGCGTTTGCTGTTGCGCCCTGAGATAGATGAGTTGAGCGCATACGTATGGAAGATTAACATCAAGCGATGGGAATCCGAAATGTAATGGATACTGGAGGATGCTTTATGAAAAAACGCTTTATTGTATTAGCCATCGTTTTGAGCTTGAGTCTCACAGGTTGTTTCTGTAGCCGGGAAGAAAAGTATGAATGTCGCCAAGAGTTCGATCAAATTGTATCCATTGATATATTAAGGAAAGATTACGACTCAATTGATGCATCTACACCAGCGAAAGTGATCAAGACGATTCCTCCGGAGGAACACAAAGCTTTAATTGATGCTTTGCTTGAATTGGAGGGTTTCCGCATTTTTTGTGAACCGTCAAGAGGTATTGGCCTGTATTATATTAGGATTACATATAAAGACAACGAGCAGGAAATGATTGGGAATTATAACAATGCGTATATCACCCCGGACGGAAAAATTTACGAAGTAAATTATACATTCCACAGAGAACAATTTTTCGATTTAGTCTCCCGTTTCCTCGGCGAAGAGATTACCGACTATACTTATGGATAAGCGACTCTCTCCAATGAAGCGCAAACAGAACTCTACATCCGAAAGGCGGCGGTTCGCCACCACCCATCTTTGGCGCGAACAGAATCGGTGATCCTAACACGAAATATCGTTTTATCAAGACAGCTAAGCAGAAAGCTTGTACTAAAACAAATCGGTAAACAAAGGGGACGGGTTGTCCGTCCCCGGAGTTCACAAGGGGGCAGGGTGAGCCAAGCCTGCAGCTAGGGCGCTTATGCCCGTGACGGCTATGTCTACGACCAAGAACATAGTCTCTATTACTTGCAGAGCCGGTATTACAACCCCACTTGGGGCCGGTTTATCAACGCCGACGCCCTCGTCTCTACCGGCCAAGGCCCCCTCGGCAACAACATGTTCGCCTACTGTGGCAACAACCCGATAAGCCGCTGTGATCCTAACGGATACTGTCCGAATACGCTTCACGGAAAACTGAGCAGCAATGTCGAAAATACATTAATGTGTACTTGTGGTTGTGGTGGCGGTGGCATCATAGGAATGTATGTTACGGTTGGGCTTATCACATCCATTGCCGATGCCGTAAACGAACTAGCAGAGAAAGTGAGGGCGTGGGTTGAGGCGCAAACAACTCGAGAACGGAATCAAGGTAATTGCGTATATGTTTTGAAAGATCCCAACGACAATTATTTAGTTAAGTACGTTGGGCGAACTAACGATCCTGCGCGTAGAGAGTATGAACACCGCCATGACCCGGCTCACTACTGGCGTAAAGACTATCAAATGACCGTTTTGATAGACAATTTAACTTTAGAGCAGGCAATGTTAAGGGAGCAGTGTATAATTTCGGCGTACACAATAGTATATCTTGAAAATGCCCGGCGAGAAATTGCCGTTAAAAACATTGGAAGTTTTCAATCCTATATAGACTCTGTTGCAGAAATCACCTTTGGTGCATCTATAGATGTTATATATGATCTTCTCCGCAGGAGGTAATACAATGAAAAAATGGGAAACAGAGATTTTGCGTAGCGATCTTGCGGAAACAATAAAGCGTGAATATCGCAATTTGTTATCTGTTAAAAAAAGCGGGGAAGACGCTGAGACAATACTTCTAAATCATTTCAAAGAATTGATTGAATCTGACGATGCAATTGCCGGCCGTTTTTGGATGGCCTTGGGATTGTGCGAATGGCAAGCGGGTCGTCTTACACGGAAAGCCAAGGAAAACGCACAGTATTGGGCAACAAAGCAATGGGAAAGTATTCCACCTTCGGCGTTGCGCTCTTTATCCGCTACCATGGATGCCCCTATGCCACCCCGAAAAAACATTCGTCTCCCGGCCTATGTATCACATTGTCCGTGGCCTGTAGGTAGTCTTTTAGCTTACCGGATCATTTCTTCCAAACATCCACATGTGATGAAAAGCCTATTTTATGGGAAATACGTACTTCTGCGGATTATCCAAATAAAACGCAATCCAATTACACAACTAGCGCCCAATGATGGCTGGGACGAACGTATGCTGGTTGGCCTGTATGATTGGATCGGTGATTCCATTCCCTCTCCGCAGATCGTTGAAGGACTGAATTTTACCCCAATAGCCATTATCAAGTCTGAGTTTGGCCCCTCACTTTTCCACCGTTTACAAACACAGGCTCTTTCTGCACAAGGTGACGTAATGTTGCAGGAGACCATAAACAGGTTAACGGCAACAAGAATCGAAACCTGCTGTGATTTGGATTGGAAATGCGCAAAGGGTATTAACCCCAAAGATGTATTTACTTACTTGGGGTGTGACCCGTCGTACGGAGATGGCGTGGATCCGTTTTTTAAGACCGGTATTACAGAATATGCGATGTGCCACAGTTTGCCTTTTGATGGTGTTTTGGTCAATCGATTCTCCCAGTTGTCTCAGGATGAACCGTCCGTTATTGCAGATGTGTAATTAACAAAGGTCATTCTAAAGAAGAATCTTGGGGACGGGTTGTCCGTCCCCGGAGCTCACATAAGGTAGGGTGAGACAAGCCTCCGGCTAGGGTGCTTATGTCCGTGACGGCTATGTCTACGATCAAGAACGGGGATTCTATTATGTATCCAGCCGTTATTACAGTCCTGAGAGCGGTCGGTTTTTTAATGCGGATGTTTATGTCAGTACGGGACAAGGATTCCTCGGCAACAATATGTTCGCCTATTGCCTCAATAATCCCGTGTGCAGAAAAGACATTTTGGGAGCCACTTCTGTAGATATTTTCGATGATGATGTGGATCATACAGATGACGACAAAGAGTTTAGCGGTGGCAAAACGGGTGGTGGTAATGGCGAAGGTGCAGGTAATCCGTCTCCAAACGGTGGCAATGGTGGAGGAAAGTCTTTTAATTTAAATGGTCAGAAGGGCCCCAACTATATAAAGAAGCGTGGGTGGACACTTAAGGACATAAAGGAGGCTATTCAAAATGGGAAAACTGGAGAATCAATTAATAAGGCAACGGGTAACCCCTGTTCTGTTTACAGCCATCCTGGTGTGCAATATCATTATATAGTTATCGATAATATTACAGGTAGCGTCGTACAAGCCAGCAATATACACGATAGCAGTTGGAGACCAGACACGTGTATAAGATTTTACTAAGAAGAGGTACTTAATGACATTAAATGATTTTTTAAAGGAGCACCTGATCGTACAGATCGGTGTACATGATGCTGACTATTGCGCTGCGTTGCAGGCAGTTGAGGAGATATCGGAAATCATCGTGGACGCGCCTATGGAATTGGTGGATATTGTCCTGGAAAATGGATGCTATATCCCATACATACTGTGGTGGGAAAGGGCCGATGCAGAGACCGGATCGGAACTGGGTATGGGTGGTCCGAAAGATCCCCGCGATCCGAATGGATATTTCTTTTCGGAAATAACCCATATGGACAAGCACTTTCAGGTAGCTACAACGAAGAAGGAATACCGGGCGTATTTGGAAACAGTATTCTCTCAGTATCCAGACAAGGAGCTTTATCCCGGATTTGACATCAAGAAGAAATAACACCATAGAAAGGCAGGGGGAAGATTCTTTACCTTGACAATCCGGCGCGAAACCGGGGACGGTTTGTCCGTCCCCGGAGTTCCCAGCGGAAAGACAGCGCCGGCCCGGCGATCACGGACTAAAAACAGCCGTCCATTCCGGGGCGGCTGTTTTGCTTGCGTGTTGAAAATACAGATAGCTATTGAAATGTTTTTATGGTATTATATTGCTATCGAGGCTACACCAATATTCGGACGGAGGAAGCGTTATGAGCGTATATTTCCCTGAAATCAAGAAAAACTTTGGCTTTGGCATGATGCGGCTGCCTATGGTGGGTGAAGAAGTGGACATCCCTCATACCACCGCCATGGTGGATGCTTTTCTGGCAGCGGGATTCAACTATTTTGACACTGCCCATCCTTACATCCAGGGCAAAAGTGAGCTTGTCATCCGGGAGTGTCTGACCAGCCGCTATCCCCGGGACCGATATGTGCTGGCAAACAAACTCTCCGGCAGCTGCTTTGAGAAGGAGGAGGATATTCTCCCCCTGTTCCAAAGCCAGCTGGAGGCTTGCGGCGTGGAGTATTTTGACTTTTATCTGTTCCACGCGGTGGGGGAGAGCCGGGACGCTCACAACACCAAGGCCAATGCCTATGAGGTCGTCCGCCGGCTGAAGGAGCAGGGCCTGGTCCGGCATGTGGGTTTTTCTTTCCACGACAGCGCGGACTTTCTGGACCGCTTTCTGACAGCGCACCCGGAGATGGAGTTTGTGCAGATCCAGTTTAACTATGCCGACTACGAAGACCCACGGGTGGAGAGCCGCAAGTGCTACGAGGTCTGCCGCAAGCACGGCAAGCCTGTGATCATTATGGAGCCGGTAAAGGGCGGTAGCCTGGTGAAGCTGCCGCCGGAAGCCCTTGCGCTTTTGGACGGAAGCCCCGCAAGCTATGCCATTCGTTATGCCGCCGGGTTCGAGGGCGTCGCCATGGTCTTGTCCGGCATGAGCGATATGGCGCAGATGGAGGACAATCTCTCCTTTATGACGGATTTTGTTCCTCTCGATGAGAAGGAGCAGCAGATCGTGGAGCAGGTGCGCACCTTCTATCAGGCCCGACACCGGATTCTCTGCACCGCCTGCCGCTACTGCACTGACGGCTGCCCCGCCGGCATTCCCATTCCCGACACCTTTGCCCTGCTGAATCAGAAGCTGGCAGGGGAAGGCCAGCCGGAAACGGACTACGAGGCACTCTCCGTCCGGGCAGACGCCTGCGTGGAATGCGGCCATTGTGAGGCAGAGTGCCCTCAGCACCTGCAGATCCGGCAGCTGCTGAAGGAAGTGGCCAAGGCCTTTGCCTGAGGGTTTTACATAAAAAAGAGGAGGCAAATGCCTCCTCTTTTTTGCTGCAAATTGCGGCATTGTATGAAAGAATTAATGTGACAGCCAACCTTCCAAACGATTCAGACCCAAAAGCGTGGCGACCAGACCAAAGATGAACAGTACATGTGACATATCAGATCCTCCTTATATTGCAGTTAAGTTGCTCTTTACATTTGTAGGAGTTCCTGCTAATATTATTATAGAACATAATATGCGATTTACCATTATTTTACGGACAGATAATATAATAATATCGCCAAAACAAGCGAAATTATGAAAGGATTTGATGATAGTGAAGCTGCGGATCCGAAGCAACCAAATGGAAGAGGTGGAGGGCCTTTACAATGAGTATCCCTATGTTTTTCATCATGTGGACCTGAGCAAGACCGCAGTGCCCTGGCATTGGCACGAAGCGCTGGAGTTTTGCTATATCCAAACCGGCTGCGTAAAGGTGGCCACGGCAGGACAGTCCCAGATCTTCGGAAAAGGAGAGGGCTTTTTCATCAACAGCAATGTGCTGACGGCTATGACCGACGGGGACGATTGCGTGATCGATTCCCATTTGTTTCATCCGGTGTTCCTTGGCGGACATTTCAAAAGTGTGTATGAGACAAAATATCTGAATCCGGTGATTCAGAACAGGAATCTGGACCTGCTGCCCATTCGCGGCGAAACCGGCACGCAAAAGCAGCTTTTGCAGAAGCTGCAGCAACTCTCCCGGCTGCAGAAGCAGCAGGATACGGAGTTTCAAACCCGCAATCTGCTCAGTGAGATGTGGCTGCTGCTTTTGGAGGAATTGCAGCATACACAGCTGAAGACATCGCCGGTTAAAAACCAGGACCGGATCCTTACGATGCTGGCGTATATTCAAGAAAACTATGAAAGGAAGATCACCCTGCAAGAGATCGCAGATGCCAGCGCGGTCAGCACCCGCGAGTGCTTGCGCTGTTTCCAAACTGCCATCCGGCAGTCACCTATGGAATACCTTTTGGAATACCGCATCCAGGCTGCAGCGAAACTGTTGGAGACCACAAATCTGCCTGTCACCGAGATCGCGATCCGCACCGGCTGGGGCAGCAGTTCGTACTTTACGAAGATGTTCCGGCGCATCCGGGGGAAAACCCCCAATATGCACCGCAAGGAGTATCTTGCTCTGCAAAAACAGGTTTTGAGCGAATAAATAAGCAGGGAGGCTACAGCCTCCCTGCTTATATTTAATGAACTTAAACAGCTGTTGCTTCTTCTGCACTGGGGGTTCTGCAGGCGCTTTGCAGCAATGCCAGCTTTTCCGATTCCCGCAGATCGCCGGTCCAGTACTTGGCGCTGATCTGACTGAACTTCTCCCAATCCAGCTCTGCAGGCGCTTCTTCCCAGAGGGTCTCGTACTCGTCGTTGATCAGGTTGTACAGCTCACTTTTGCGTTCCAGGTCAAAGCAGAAGAAATCGCTGGCGGTGATACGGCCATGGACCTTGTCCCGGTTGTGCAGGTAAGAGCCGCTGATGAGATAACCGTCGACCTTGTAGGTGTCGTTAAACAGCGGCTTGTCGGTAAACTTCACAAAGCAGCGCGTTTCAGCCGTCGCAGGACTTCTGGCAGCCCGCAGAAGCGCCTCAAAGATCTTGCAGTAATTGTCCACGGTCAGATCATTGCTGCCGTACACACTCTTATAGGCGTTGCTCCAGGGCGGGCAGACCAGAATGCGGATCTTCACATTCCGCTCCACCGCATCCTCCAGACAGGGGATCAGTGTTCTGGTCATAATCAACCGATAGCCGGAGATCCAGCATTCCAGATTGCTGTCCCGAATCAGATCCTCCAGAAGCGCCTTTTTGTCGAAGTGCAGGTCGCTGATGCCGTAATCGTGCAGACCCTTGATGAGCTTGTCGTTTTCACATTCCTTGTATTTGAGGATCAGATCAGAGATCATACAGAAAACGGAAGCCAGAAGAGATGTGGAGATGGCGATGGTCAGATCCGGCAGGAAACCTTCCGCGCCGGAGATGTAGAGAAAATAGAAGGCGATGGTAGTGCCCAGGGTCGCGATCAGCAGCACCATAAGCACATAGACGTTGTGGTGCAGCTTGTACGAGCGAAGCGTTTGCCACAGGGACTCCTTAGCTTTCGGATTTTTAGCCATTGTCAGTTCTGTCCTTTCTGTAATATACGGTATCTACGCCCGGTCCGCGTCCGTCCTGAATGCGGAGAAGTTCATAAAATCCCAGTCGGGAAAGAACGGTGATATGAGACAGGTTGGTAGACCAGGTACGGGTAGAGATGGGAAGAGCGGTAAGGCATAAAAGTTTTTCGTACATCTGCCGGGTTAGACCCTTGCCCCGATGGGGGGGAGCCACAATCACGGTGGACACATAAGCGGTCACTACATTGTCCTCTGCATCCTGGCAGATGAAGTCTCCGATGAAGGACATAAAGCCCAGCAGCTGACTGCCCTCCGTTGCCAGGATCACAGGTTGATTCAGCAGGTTCTGGAAATAACTCTGCAGTCCCTGGTCACTTTCCTCGCCGCCGGTCAGTACGCTCTGGGTGGTAGAGGTGCGTTGGGACAGTGGCGGGACAAACTCCCGGTCGCACTGACTTAATAGTGTGTAGACCTGATCCCGGAAGGCGGTCTCCTCCAGCCGGTCAAAAAACAAAAGTTCCATAATTTAGCAATACTCCTTTGCGCAGGTGCTGCAATGGGAGTGTTCCTGCGCAAATCTATTTTACCACGCCCGGCAACGGGTGTCAACGCACAGGATGGTTGGCTCGATTCCTGCATCTGTCAAAGAGAAAACAGCAACCGCCCCACTGGGCGGTTGCTGTTTTTTGGTGCGCTCAAACAGGACTCGATTTGCATCTGCGCGGGGCGCAGATTAAGGATTCGCTCCGTCGAGCCGTCGCGAGCAACAGTCCCCCGGACTGTTGCATTAAATGGGTTCGAGTCCTGGTTTTTGACAGAAATATAACAGGGGAGGCTGTTGCCTCCCCTGTTATATTTGGTGCGGGCAACAGGACTCGAACCTGCACGCTCTCGCAGTGGAACCTAAATCCACCGAGTCTACCAATTCCACCATGCCCGCATATTCAGTTATTTATAAGTGTTGGGACGATGTTTGATGAGATGACTTCGTCAAAATCCACCGAGTCTTCCTGTTGCGGTGCCCGGCAGCCGCTACGCCCGGCAGTGCGGGCTTGCGCCTTGCCGACCGCGGCCACGCGCTCAGCTCGCTGAATCCGCCACCGGCGGCGCTCGCATCGCTTCCCAATTCAACCATGCCCGCGTCGGAGACATTTTACCACGGGGCGGATTTGTTGTCAACGGAGAATCTGCCGGATGAGAGGACTCCCGTGGGGGGAAAAGAGCAAAAAAGTGCAGGCAGGGCAAGGCGATTTCTGCTTTTTTTCTTGACAACGCTAAGGATTGCAAGTAGAATAGATTCGGTATGGTGTACGCTGGCGGGCATAGCCCCGGCGTTTCATGATAACCCGGCATCTGCTGGGGTTTGCGTATTGCGCCACATGGCGTTTTTTGGTATTTGCATTATCGTCGCGTTTAGCCGACACAGTTATTCTGCCAACTGAACAACATGAGGCCCATTGCGCCCACCCCTTTGGCGATGCCTATTCTACAAAGGAGGTGTGCTTAGAAGATTATGGAACCTTTACACATTGCGTTAATTGTCCTGGGAGCGGTCGTATTGGCTGCTGTCAGCTTTGCATTTGGTATTGCTTACCGCAAGCGCGTAAGTGAACGGGCGATCGGATCTGCTGAGGCGGAGTCCACCCGTATTATCAATGAAGCCATTCGAAACGGCGAAAGCCGCAAGAAGGAAATGCTTCTGGAAGCAAAGGATGAAATCCATAAATCTCGCACAGAGTACGAAAAAGAAGTAAAAGAGCGCCGCGCTGAGCTGACCAAGCAGGAGCGCCGCCTGCAGCAGAAGGAAGAAACCCTGGACAAGAAGGCCGAGAACTTCGAGAAGAAAGAAGAAGAGATGGCCCGCCGTCTGGAGGAAGTTGCCAAGGTCAAGGAAGAGACCGAGGCTGTGAAGAAAGCTCACCTGGCAACCCTGGAGCAGATCTCCGGTCTGACCCAGGAGCAGGCAAAGCAGTTCCTTCTGGCAACCGTGGAGGAGGAAGTCCGCCACGAGACTGCAATGAAGATCAAAGAGATCGAGCAGCAGATGAAGAACGAGGCTGATGACAAGGCAAGAGAGATCCTGTCCATCGCCATCCAGCGCTGCGCCGCAGACCACGCCGCAGAGGCAACGGTGTCTGTTGTGCCCCTGCCCACTGACGAGATGAAGGGCCGCATTATCGGCCGTGAGGGCCGGAACATCCGCACCCTGGAGACCATCACCGGTGTGGACCTGATCATTGACGATACCCCTGAGGTCATTACCGTCAGCAGCTTTGATCCCGTCCGCCGGGAAGTTGCCAGACTGGCCCTCGAGAAGCTCATTGCCGATGGCCGCATCCATCCCACCCGCATCGAGGATATGGTGGAGAAGGCCCGCCGGGATGTGGACCGCACCATCCGTGAGGAAGGCGAGCGCGCCTGCTATGAGACCGGTGTCCACGGTCTGAACCCCGAGCTGATCAAGATCCTGGGCCGTCAGAAGTACCGCACTTCCTACGGTCAGAATGTGCTGAACCACTCTATCGAGGTGGCCCATATTGCCGGCCTGATGGCCTCTGAACTGGGCATCGATGTGACTCTGGCCAAGCGGGCAGGCTTGCTCCACGACCTGGGTAAGTCCATCGACCACGAGGTGGAGGGCAGCCATGTGCAGCTGGGCGCCGATCTGGCCCGGAAGTACAAGGAGAATCCCACCGTTGTCAACGCCATCGAGGCGCACCACGGCGATGTGGAGCCTAAGAGCGTGATCGCTGTGCTGGTGCAGGCCGCCGATGCGGTATCCGCCGCAAGACCCGGCGCCCGCCGCGAGAATGTGGAGAATTATATCCGCCGTCTGCAGAAGCTGGAAGAGCTTACCGGCGGCTATCCCGGTGTTGAGAAGGCCTTCGCAATCCAGGCCGGCCGTGAGGTTCGTATCATGGTCAAGCCCGAGGAGGTCACCGAGGATAATATGATCCTGCTGGCACGGGATATTGCCAAGAAGATCGAAGCAGAGCTGGAATACCCCGGTCAGATCAAGATCAATGTGATCCGGGAGACCAAGGCTGTGGAGTACGCAAAATAAGAAAAACGGGCGTGTTGCAAAACACGCCCGTTCTTTTATTCGGCTAAATCTGCCAATCCTTCGTCACTTTAGCAAGATAAAGCGGTAAACTGCGGGAGCAATTTGTACACATCGCCAAAAGTACCGAAAAATGGAAAAAAGTACTTTACAACGATAAAGCGATAAAGTATAATGCGGGTATCACAAGAAACCGGGGATGACTCCCCCAAGATAAGAAAGGAAAGATAGTTATGAAAAAGTATATCGCATTGTTTTTGGCAGTATTGATGCTGGCCACCTGTTTCGTAGGCTGCGGCAAGAAGGCCGGCTCCGACGTGGATTACATCAAGGATAACGGCAAGATCGTGGTTGGCATCACCGACTACGCTCCCATGGACTTCAAGGACGAAAACGGCGAGTGGACCGGCTTTGACGCAGAGTTTGCAACTCTGTTTGCTGAGGAGCTGGGTGTAGAGATCGAGTTCTTTGTCATTGCCGATTGGGGCAAGAAGTTTGTTGAGCTGGAGACCAAGAACATCGATGCCGTTTGGAACGGTATGACCATTACCGACGAGGCTAAGTTGAACGCCAGCGTTTCCGACCCCTATGTTCTCAATGCCCAGGTGCTGGTTATGAAGGCCGATAAGATCGCTTCTTACACCGATGTCGCCAGCCTGAAGGATCTGAAGGTGGCCGTTGAGAACGGCTCTGCCGGCCAGGATGCCGCAGTGGCAGCTGAAATCGCCAACATTATCCCGGTGCAGGACCAGGCCGCAGCCCTTCTGGAAGTGAAGGCCGGCACCTCCGACGCCTGCATTATCGACATCACCATGGCCCGGGCCATGACCGGTGAAGGCACTGACTATGCTGATCTGGCCGCCGGCATCAGCCTGACCGAGGAAGAGTACGGCGTTGCATTCCGCAAGGATTCCGACCTGACCGCAGCCTTCAATGCCTTTATGGATGAGCTGATCGCAAACGGCACCCTGGAGGCTCTGGCAAAGAAGTACAACCTGACTTTGGCCGAGTAAGAAAAATAGCCGGTACGGGCGGCGGCAAGCCGCCCGTACCGATCGTTTCCACATATAAAAAACGACGAGGATGTGCGTTATGTTCCTACCCGTGACGATGGAACTGCTGGGCGGTTTCTGGGAATCGTTAAAAGTATTTTTGCTGACCCTGGCATTTTCTGTGCCATTGGGTCTTATTGTCTGTTTAGGCTCCATGAGCAAGTTCACCCCGCTGAAGGCGCTGGTCCGGTGCTTTGTGTGGGTGATCCGGGGCACGCCCCTGATGCTCCAGCTGATCATCATTTTCTATGGCCCGGGCCTGCTTTTTGACCTGCCGGCCATGCCCCGTTTTACAGCCACCATCGTGGCCTTTGCCATCAATTACGCCTGTTATTTCTCAGAGATCTACCGGGGCGGTATTGAAAGCATCCCCCGGGGGCAGTACGAAGCCGGCCAGGTGCTGGGCATGACCAAGGGGCAGATCTTCTTCAAGATTGTTCTGCCGCAGGTGGTCAAGCGGGTGATGGCGCCTATGAGCAACGAAGTGATCACCCTGGTCAAGGACACCTCCCTGGCCCGCATCATCGGCATTTACGAGATCATCTGGGCCGGCGAATCCTTTATTAAGAAGGGCTTGCTGTGGCCGCTGTTCTACACCGGCGCGTTCTACCTGGTGTTCAGCGGACTGCTCACCGTGCTCTTTGCCCGCATTGAAAAGAAACTGAACTATTACAGAGGTTAAGCCATGGCATTACTGGAAGTGAATGATTTACAAAAACGGTTTGGCGCCACCCAGGTGCTCAAGGGTGTGAGTTTCACCCTGGAAAAGGGGCAGGTGCTGGCCATTATCGGCTCCTCCGGCAGCGGCAAGACCACACTGCTGCGGTGTCTGAACTTTTTGGAGACACCCGATGTCGGCGAGATCTCTGTGGATGGCAAACCGCTTTTAAATCTGGGGGAGAGCCTGACGGATGAACAGATCCGGAAAAACCGTTTGCATTTTGGACTGGTGTTTCAGAGCTTTAATCTGTTTCCCCACTACAATGTGCTGGAGAATGTGACATTAGCGCCGAAGCTTTTGAATATGGGAACGCCCCAGCAGATCCAGGACCATGCCATGCAGCTGCTGGCGCAGGTGGGTCTTGCGGACAAACTGGAAGCTTACCCCTACCAGCTTTCCGGCGGTCAGCAGCAGCGGGTGGCCATTGCCCGTGCCCTGGCGATGCATCCGCAGGTACTGTGCTTTGATGAGCCTACCAGCGCTCTCGACCCGGAGCTGACCGGAGAGGTGCTCCGGGTGATCCGGGGTTTAAAGGGTGAGGACAGTACCATGATCGTGGTCACCCACGAAATGGATTTTGCCAAAAGCGTGGCGGATGTGGTGATGTATATGGCCGATGGCGTGATCGAGGAAATGGGTACGCCGGAAGAGGTATTTGAGCATCCCAAGAGCGAGAAGACCAGGGCATTTTTGCAGGGCTTCCAGGAAGGATTTTAAGGGAGGAACTGCAGATGGGAAAAACAGACAAGATCAACGAGCTTTACCGCATTATTGCCGGCATCCAAACGCCTGAGGAGTGCAAAGCATTTTTTGATGACCTGTGCACCAAAAAGGAAGTGGAAAAAATGGCAGAGAGGGTCTACGCCGCCAAACTGCTGCTGGAGGGTAAGACCTACAGCCAGGTGATTGCCGAGACAGACATCTCTTCCGCAACACTCAGCCGTGTCTCCCAGTGCGTCCAGTACGGAGAAGGCTATTCCAAGATCCTGAAATAATAAAGAAAAGAGCGGTCGCAAGACCGCTCTTTTTATTTGATGAACTTGTCCACCGCTTCGCAGAGACTGTCGATGGCGCTATCGTCTCCGGCGGCCACCGCGTCCACCATACAGTGATGGATGTGGTCCTTCAAGATCACCTTGCCGGTGTTTTCCAGCGCCGAGCGTACCGCTGCCAGCTGGATCAGCACCTCGGAGCAGTCATAGCCGCCCTCCACCATCCGCTTGACCTTCTCCAGATGGCCAATGGCCCGAGCCAGCCGGTTGATCACCGCCTTCTGATTTTCGTGGACATGGCCGTGGGAGTGGGCCAGACCGTGGGCGTGCATATAGGTATGATCGTGAGTCTGTTCCTCCATAAGCCTACCTCCTTTTGATTTTTCTTATCATACTCTATTTTGACTTAACTTGCAAGCCCCTCAAATGAGAACCTCTCTTTGCCGTCCGGCATAGAATGCCGGGAGGTGATTTTATGGCCATTGTGCCCACGGATATACCCATTACATCGGCGTTAAACGAGCAAATAATCGGTCAGCTTGTCCGCACCTATCCATTTCTCCGGACAGAGGTCATCGCCAACACCGCTTTTCAGCGGCCCATTTCCACACTGGTGGTGGGAAACGGTCCGCGAAAGGTGATCTTCTCCGCGTCCCATCACGCCAACGAGTGGATCACCACCCTGGTGTTGCTGAAGTTTGCGGAGGAGCTGGCCCAGGCCATCCGGTCCGGCGGCAGGATCTATGACCGGGACGCAAGAGAGCTGGCGGAAAAGACGACTATCTACATGGTGCCTATGGTGAATCCCGACGGGGTGGATCTGGTCACCGGCGCTGTGGGAGAGGGGAATATCCAGTATGACCTTGCCCGCCGCCTGGCGCAAAATTACCCGGGCGTTCCCTTCCCGGAGGGGTGGAAGGCCAATTTGTTGGGGGTGGATCTGAATCTGCAGTACCCCGCCGGCTGGCTGCAGGCCAGGGAGATCAAGTTCTCCCAAGGCTACACCCAACCCGGTCCCCGGGACTATGTGGGCCGAGCGCCGCTGAATCAGCTGGAGTCCCGGGCGCTGGCGGGTTATACGGAGTTTATCGATCCGGAATTGGTGCTGGCGTACCACGCCCAGGGCAAGGAAATCTACTGGCAGTTTCAGGATATTTTTGTGCCGGGAGCGGAGGAGCTGGGGCAGAAAATGGCCCTCGCCAGCGGGTATACCCTTGCCAACGTGCCCTACGAGTCCGGCTTTGCCGGGTATAAGGACTGGTTTATCCAGCAGTTCCGCCGCCCGGGATATACCATTGAGGTGGGGCAGGGGACAAATCCGCTGCCGTTGAGCCAGTTCGACGAGATCTACCAGGATAATTTGCCAATTCTCACCATTGCCGCCTTTGGGTCTTGACAGCAGGGGGATTTTATAATAAAATAAGCAAAGATAAAGAAATAAACAAAAGTTAAGGAGTGGATGCAAGTGACCCAGCGCGAGCGGCAGATTCTGCAGCTGATTGCGGGAAATCCTATGATCTCCCAGCAGGAGCTGGCGGATATGCTGGAGATCACCCGTTCTTCCGTGGCGGTGCATATCTCCAACCTGCTGAAGAAGGGGTATATCGCCGGCAAGGGCTATGTCCTGCGCACCGGTACTTACGCGGTAGTGGTTGGCGGCGTGAATATGGATATCGGCGGCCGCTCTGATGCGGCGCTGATCCCCGGCGACTCCAATCCCGGCAGTGTGACGGTGAGCCTTGGGGGCGTGGGACGGAACATCGCCCATAATTTGTCCCTGATGGGCGCTGATGTGCAGCTTCTCACCGCCTTTGGACAGGATGTTCACGGGCAGAAGATCGCCGCTTCCTGCGCGGAACTGGGGATCGATGCATCTAAGGCCTTGCGGCTGACAGATGTGCCAACGTCCACATATTTGTATATTGCGTCTCCCAACGGCGAGATGTCTGTGGCCTTGTCGGATATGAAGGTCTGCGACCGGATCACACCGGCGTACCTGGCGTCCCAGCTGCCTGCGCTGCAAAATGCCCGGGTGGTGGTGGCAGACGCCAATATCCCCGCCGAATCCCTGGCCTACCTTGCCGATCACTGTACTGCGCCGCTGTTTTGTGATCCGGTGTCCACGGTGAAGGCAGAGAAGCTGCGTCCCATTCTGTCCAAGATCCACACGCTGAAACCCAACCGCCTGGAGGCGGAACTGCTCTCCGGTGTGGCAATCCATTGCAAGGAAGATGCCGCTGCAGCCGCCCAGGCGCTGCTGGAGAAAGGTGTTAAGCGGGTGTTTCTGTCTATGGGCGCTGACGGTGTCTGCGCCGCCACACGGGAGCAGACCCTGTGGATGCCGAACCTGCCTGCCCGGATGGTCAGCACCACCGGCTGCGGCGATGCCTTTATGGCGGCGCTGGTGTGGGCCTATCTGGAAGACCTGGATCTGAAACATACTACCTTGGCCGGTCTTGCCGCCGGCGCCATCGCCATGGAATCGGCAGAGACCATCAATCCTGCCATGAACGCTACCGTATTAAAGACCCGAATGGGTATCTGATATTACAAAGGAGATTTGCTATGAACCGTTATTTGGATGTCAATCCTGAGGTTGCCGCTGCCATTGCCGCCGGCAAGCCTGTTGTCGCTTTGGAGTCCACCATTATTTCCCACGGCATGCCCTATCCCCAGAATGTGGGGACGGCTCTGAATGTGGAGCGCATCATCCGCGAAAACGGCGCTGTGCCTGCCACCATCGCCATCATCGGCGGCCGCCTGAAGGCCGGCCTTACCCCCGAGGAGATCGAGTACTTCGGCAAGAAGGGTCAGGCCATTGCCAAGGCCTCCCGCCGGGATCTGGCTGTGCTGTGCGCAAGAGGTGAGGACGGCGCAACTACTGTCACCACCACCATGATGATCGCCCATATGGCCGGTGTTAAGATCTTCGCCACCGGCGGTATCGGCGGTGTCCACCGGGGCGCTGAGACCACCATGGACATCTCCGCAGACCTGGAGGAGCTGGGTCAGACTCCCGTGATGGTTGTCTGCGCCGGCGCGAAATCCATTCTGGACCTGGGCCTGACTTTGGAATACCTGGAGACCAAGGGCGTGCCTGTCATCGGCTACGGCACCGACGAGCTGCCCGCATTCTATACCCGCGCCTCCGGCTTCGGTGTGGACTACCGCATTGACACAGCCAAGGAATTGGCAGAAGCCTTTAAGGCGCAGAATGACCTGGGGCTGCAGGGCGGTATGCTGGTGACCAATCCCATTCCCGAGGAGTACGCAATGCCTCTGGAGACCATCACGAGAGCCATTGACAAGGCCATTGCCGAGTGCCAGGAGCAGGGGATCCACGGCAAGAAGACCACACCCTTCCTGCTGGCCCGTGTGGCGGAGCTCACCGGCGGCGATTCTCTGGCCTCCAATATTCAGCTGGTGTACAACAACGCAAAGCTGGCTGCCCAGACAGCAAAGCACTACTGCGAACTGTAAGAAAAGCGGGTGTCTCAAGACACCCGCTTTTCTTTTAGAACAGACCGGAGATGGCAAACCAAACCGCCGGGAAGATCAGCGCCGGGAGCATATTGCCCACCTTAATGCGCTCTTTGGTAAGTCCTGCGATGTTGATGCCTGTGGCGATCAGCATCACGCCGCCAACGGCGCTCATCTCCGTGATGGCCGCGGCAGAAAGAAGCGGCTCTACAACGCCGGCAAGGAGGGTCAGCGCCCCCTGGTAAAGAAAGATCGTCAGCGCGGAAAACAGGACACCCAGGCCCATCGTGGCGCTGAAGGTAATGGCCATAATGCCGTCCAAGGCGGACTTGGCGAAGATGGTGCTGTTGTCGCCCCGCAGACCTGCGTCAAAACTGCCCATAACGGCCATAGACCCCACGCAGAACAGAAGACTTGCGGTCACAAAGCCCTCAGTAAAGCGGTTATTGCCCTTTTTTGCCACCCGGGCCTTCAGCCAATCGCCAGCCCGGTCCAGGTGCTTTTCTATGTTGATCAGTTCCCCTAAGGCCGTGCCTGCCACCAGGCAGAGGATCACAATGAGGATGTTGGTGGTGGAGATGGCGCCGGTGATGCCGATGACCATGGTGCAGATGCCAAGGCCGGAGACAATGGTCTTGGTGTGTTTTTCTTTCAATCGGCCGCCCAAAAGCAGTCCAATCAGACCGCCGATGATCACAACGGCGGAATTGACAATAACGGCAAGCATACATTTTCCCCCTTTTCTTTCTCCCCATTATACCACGAAGAGACGAAATATCAAGGCTTTTGCCGGATAAGTGCCTTGCAAAACAAGATTGCTGTGGTATAATGATGTTAATAAGGACCAAACTCGAAAGGCTGGGATAACGATGTTTGAGAAAATTACTCCCGAGCAGGCCGGCATTGCTTCTGCTGAGATCGCCGGACTGATCAAGATTCTGGAAGACACTGGCTGCGTCACCCATGATATCCTTCTGATGAAGGGAGATAAGATCTTTGCCGAGCACTATTGGGAGCCCTTCCATAAGGATTTCCTCCACCGGCAGTACTCCCAGACCAAGAGCTTTGTGGGCGTTGCCATCGGCTTGCTGGTGGACGACGGAAAGGTAAAGCTGGACGACCCCATCGTGTCCTACTTTCCCGAGAAGCTGGACGGTCCTGTACCGGAATACTTGGCTATGCAGACTGTGCGGGATATGCTGATGATGTGCACCTGCGGCGATCCCAAGGTCCACTGGCTTTGGTCTGATGACCACGACCGCACTCACATCTACCTGAATCATTCCTCCGCTGACCACAAGCCGGGTCTGCGCTGGAAATATGACAGCCCCGGCACCCAGGTGCTTTGCTCTCTGGTGGAAAAGCTGGCGGGCATGCCCCTGCTGGCATTTTTGAAGGAGCGCCTTTTCAATGAAATGGGGGTCTTTCAGACCGCCCGTATGCTCAAGTGCAAGAATGACGACAGCTGGGGCGACTCGGCAATGCTTTGCACTGCCCGGGATATGGCAGCATTCGGTCTGCTGGTGATGCGCCTGGGCAACTGGAACGGCAAGCAGCTGATGAGCGCAGATTATTTGCGTGAGGCCACTTCGGCGTTGGTTAACAATGACGAGTCGGGCTTTAACGGCGCATTCCGCCAGGGCTATGGATATCAGATTTGGCGCACCCGCCAGGGCTTTGCTTTCGTGGGTATGGGTGACCAGCTGACCATCTGTATTCCCGAAAAGGAGCTTATCTTTGTGATCCATTCCGACAATCAAGGAAACTCCGCCGCTCGGGATATGATTACAGAAGCTTTCTACCATATGATCGTGGAGCCAATGGCAGATGCGCCTCTGCCGGCGGCGCAGCCGGTGGAAGTGGGCCCGTTGAAACTGTCCAGCCAAAAGGGCCGGAACTTCTCCCCGATGATGGAAAAGATCGCCGGGAAGACCTTTGTTTGCCAGAAAAATCAGCCGGGGATCGTCAGGTTCTCCTTTACCTTCGATGAAAAGGGCGGCCAGTGGCATTACACCAACGCCCAGGGCGATAAGGTGCTGCCCTTCTACTGGAATGAAAACTGCTACAGCAAGTTCCCACAGGACGGATACCCCACTGAGCACGGCGGGCTACCCAATACGGACGGATATCGCATGAACTGCGCCACCAGCGCTGCCTGGACCAATGACAGACAGCTGACCCTGCGCAGCCAGATCATTGATGTTGATTACGGTAATCTGACTGCCCGTTTTGCCTTTGAGGACGATGATGCGGATGTGATTATGATCAAGAATGCCCAGTCGTTCTTGCTGGACGAATATGCGGGCGCTATAACCGCAAAAATGCAAAAATAAGAACAATCATAAAACACCGAGCCGGCAGTTTGCCGACCCGGTGTTTTTTACATTCCATAGAGCGTACCTCGGCACAAAAACAGAGGGACCCGGCTGCTGTGACGGATGCCTATAGAAACAAAAACGGACACCTGCGTAAGTGCAGGCGTCCGCTTTTTTATAACAGGAGATATCCGCTTTAAATGATTGCGGATGATCGGGGTGCAACGCTGGATAGGGTATCCATTATTTGCCGAGTGTTATATCATCACCGGCAAGGTATTTACGCAGGCGGGTCAGATCCTTGAGGTTTACAACGCCGTCGCCGTTGAGGTCAATACAGACAATGTCGATTTCTACATCGTTGCCTGCAAAATACTTACGCAGACGAGACAGATCCTTCAGATTGACTACGCCGTCGCCATTTGCATCACCAAACAAAACATCATCGGGATTACCAAGAGCCGGGACAAGCACTTCGCCGCAAACCGTACAAATCTGGGGCGTGGTTTCGGTAGCTGCATCACCGGGGACGTGCTCAGCCTCGTTGCCCTTTTCACCGCATACCTGGCAAATTTGCCAATGACGGTCGGCGTCCTTTTCCCAGTCATTGCCAAACAGGTGACCTGCAGCAGAACCTTCTGTCTTGCCACAAACAGTACATGTCTTTGCAGCCTCGCAGGTAGCTTCTGTCCACTGGTGGCCCAATGCAGCAATCACCTTCTGAGCAAGGAGAATTGCACCACAGTTTGCGCATTTCTTACCATCGGTAAGGCCATCCTGCTCACAGGTAGCTGCAGTTCCCGGAATGATCTCCTCGGTGTGATTAACACACAACTTCTCGCCGCATACATCGCAGACAAAATCATTGTTTTTGTCTGCATGACCCTTTGCAGGGATCGTGTTCTGCGCTACCAGGATGGTCTGACACACGGAGCAATGCTTACCTTCGGTCAGACCGGTGCTGGAACAAGTTGCTGCAACGGCGGGATCTACAACTTCTTTGTGACCGTTTGCCGCGACATAATCGCTCACATAACTGTGGTCGCAATTAGCGCAAGTGTAGGTGGTGTAGCCCTGTTCTGTGCAAGTGGGCGCGGTCATTTTTTCGGTATAGCTGTGACCCTTGGCAGTGATCTCACGGGTTTCGGTATTGCCGCAGCTTGTGCAGGTTCTGCTCTCCTGACCCTTTTCGGTGCAGGTGGCTGCCTTTGTCACAGTCCAATTACCATAGCTATGGCCCTTGGCAGTTGTCGGATCTGCGGTGTAGCTGTGGCCGCAAGCGCAGGTGTAAACGGTGTATCCGTTCTCGGTACAAGTGGGAGCCACAACAGAAGCAGTATAACTGTGGACATGATTCAGTTGGGGAATCGGCTCAATCTTGCTTTCACCGCAGCGGTCGCACAGATGCTTGCGCTGACCTTCCTTCTCCTCTGTGGGTTCCAGAATAACAGTGCCTGCATCCCAGTTGTGATCCAAAGGATTCACGCGGTTATCCACATAGCTTGCGCCGCAATTGCAGGTATATGTGGTATATCCGCCTTCGGTGCAGGAGGGCGCGGTCACCACGGGGGTGTAGCTGTGATCGGTTGCGCTGATTTCTTCGTAGGTGCTGTAATTACAGCGGGAGCAAGTGTCGTATGCGTTCCAGCCCTTCTCTGTACAAGTGGGGGCCTTGGCATCGTGGTGAACAAGCAGGTGGGAAGCTGCGATCTTCAGATCGGCAGCGGTCTTCTCTGCGCCGCCTACGAACAGCTTGCCGCACTTGGAGCACTTGTCGTGTGCTTCCATACCGTCGGTGGTGCAGGATGCGTCGACCTTGGCAACGGGAGTCAGATTGTGGGATGCTGCGATCTTCAGCTCGGCAGCGGTCTTCTCTGCGCCGTTTACGAACAGCTTACCGCACTTGGAGCACTTATCGTGCGCTTCCATGCCGTCGGTGGTGCAGGATGCGTCGACCTTGGCGACGGGAGTCAGATTGTGGACGGCCGGGATCTTCAGCTCGGCAACGGACTTCTCCACACCGTTTACGAACAGTTTATTGCACTTGGAGCACTTGTCATGAGCTTCCATGCCGTCGGTGGTGCAGGATGCATCGACCTTGGCAACGGGAGTCAGCGTATGCTGGTGAACGGGAGGCGCATCGTTGACTGCTGCTGTGACGATAATGCTATCAACACGGACCTGAGCAGCCAGTTTGGCAATGGTGAAGGTATCTACTGCAGAAGCAAGACGGACGGTGACGACCTTGCCGTCTACGGCAACGGTTTCGCCGCTGGATGTGTTAATAGAGTTAACCAGCGCGGTTGCATAGGTTGCGGTGTTGCAATGGAACACGAGCTGGGTCATGCCGGGACATGCAATGATCAACTCAGAGCTCTTGTAGAACCGTGCGGGTTTTTCATAATCTGCCACATCATTTTGGGAAGCAGCCTTGTTATTGGTGACGGTGATGCCGTTCTGCTCCCACACCTGCTGTTCGGTGGTGAGTTTAGTGCGGTTTGCCTCGTCATCAAAGGTGATGGTCACTTCAGCGGTGGGAATAAGGCTGTCACCGCAGACGGTACATACATTATTTACATAGTTGTGGTTGCCGGTGGCGGGAACTGTCTCCTGTGCTACCAGAACCTTGCCGCAATCTTTGCACTTTTCACCGGCGGTCAGACCGGTTGCGCCGCAAGTTGCGCCCTGGGCGGGGAGAGTTTCCTTGTTGGTATGCTGGCAATCGGAAGGCGCATCGCCTGCTGCAACAATATCGATGCTATCCAAGCGGACTTGGGCAGCCAGCTTGGCAATGGTGAAACTGTTTACGGCGCTTGCGAACTGGACGGTGACGGACTTGTCGCTCGTGGTGACGGTCACGCCGTTGGCCGTGTCAATAGAGCTTGCCAGGTCGGCTGCATAGGTATCCTTGTAGTCGTTGCAATGGAACACGATCGTGGTCATGCCGGGATATGCAACGATCAGCTCAGAGCTCTTATAGAATCGAGCGGGCACATAATCTGCCACATTGCTGGTAGACTCGCCCTTGTTGTTGGTGACAGTAATGCCGTTCTGCTTCCACACCTGCTGTTCGGTGGTGAGTTCTGTGCGGTTTGCCTTGTCAGCAAAGCTGATGGTCACTTCTTCGCCCGTAGAAAGGAGGGCGCCACAGACGGTACATACATTATCTACATAGTTGTGGTTGCCGGTAGCGGGAACTTCCTGCTGCGCCACCAGAGTAACGCCGCAATCTGCACACTCTGTGCCTTCCGTCAGACCAGCTACGCCGCAAGTTGCTTCCTGGGCGGGGATGGTCTCTTTATTGGTATGCTGACAGCCTGTAGCGACCAGCCGGAACGTATAGATGCTGCTGTTGGACTGGTTGAAGCCGTAGGTGGTAAAGCTACTCTCGAAAAACTCCAGATACTGGTTGTAGCTGCCGCTGTAGTTTGCGCCCACGTTGCGCAGGTAGACGCCGCCGTCAGCCTCTGTGGCTTCCCAGCGAGCCAGATCGGTCAGCTCGCTGGACAAAGTCAAGCTGTTTCCGGTTGCGCCGGAAGTCATGTACTGACCATTCACAGAGAAGATATAATAGCCGTCTGTATCCTTCTCAACATTCCATACAACGGGAGTCGTGGAGGGATCGAGCGTAGGCTTATCCTTATTGGTGTTCACCGTGGCGGATACATAGGTGCCGCCGGCGGGGTAATGGATATACATCTCACCCAGCTCTTCTGCGCTGCAAACGGAACAAACTCCGCCTACAAAGTTGTGAGCAACAACCGCGGTATAGTTCGCAGTGTAGGTGAAGGAGCAACCTGCGGTCTGGCAGGTGTAGGTGGTGTAGCCCTGGGCGATGCAGGTAGGAGGAGTCACAACACTAGCAAAGTTGTTGTGATCACATTTGCTGGAGCCTTCGCCGGAAGGAGTGGTAATGTTGGCAGGAATCTCTTCGCCAAAGAGCAGGAAAGCAAATTCGGGATAGTCAACGAAGACATTACGGGTGCCGGTAATGGACTCTACAGAGTCATTTCGGCCCATTTCCCAGGTGTCGACGGGGTCGATTTCGATCCAGTCCAGCAGCACATCCACGCTTTCCATCACGCCGTTGCTGCCCCAGGTGCTATATTCACCATTTCCGTTGACATTGCCCCAGCGGACATAGACATACAGGAAAATACGGGCCACGTCGCCGCGCACATCCAGGCTGCCGTTAGATGCAGAGTTGGGGTTGTAATAGCCGCTGCTCTGGCCATATGCCTTGTTGCTCCGGGAAGTATTGACGCGGCTGGCGGTGGGACGAAGCATCATAATGTCATTTTCGTCGTTGCCGCCTAAGCCCTTGCTGTTGGGCCAGGTGTGCTCACGATTCCAGGTAGAACCACCGTCCCACGCAGGGCCCAGGGAAGCGCCGGAATAGAAACAAGAAATGCTTCCGTTATTGGTGTTGCCGTTGTTTTGGCAATCGGTATACTGGTACAAATCTCTGGTTTCATTATAACTGGTTTCATGGGTGTGCGCGTTCTCCATCAGATTCTGCAGCGCGCTGTACAGCGGGCTGCTGGGGGCGTTGGAGACTCCGGTGCCGCCAGCGTAAGCGGACAGGATATCATATGTATTGTTCCCCGTATAGAACGCGCCTGCGTTGGGGGACAGGAAGGTTGCCACTTCGCCGCGCGTGCCCCAGTTTTTAATAACCTGGCCGCTGCCGTACTGATAGTCAACCAGTGCTCCGGCTGCCGCGCTGACAAGTGTCAGATTGGGCATCAATCCGATACAAATCAGGAGGGCCAAGACAAGCGCTATGCCGCGTCTCATGAGATCTTTCATAGTCGAATGCTCCTCTTTAAACATTGTATTATGCATTAAGCAACGCATATCTTCTATATTCTATCATATTTTCCAAAAATAAACAACTCGTTTGTGAACAATATTTATGAATTACTTACAAATCACAAACAATTTCACAGCCGCTTTCTGTATTTTCAGTTTTTATGACGAGAAGATAAAATTGATGAAGGATTTTTGTTTTTTATAGATTATTGTTATTGCAAAATATGCAAAATCGTGCTAACATATGAAATAGGGATTGTCGAAATATGCCAATTGCGACATATTTCCCCATTACATTTTTTAATTTACGCAGGGAGGCGCAGCACAGACGCCTTTTTCTGCGGACATAGCGTTTCTGTGCAGGATAGCAAATGGTATTTGGCTGGCAGTTTGTTATCTTCCGTATTGCAGCCAAGAAGAAAAGAAAAAAGGAGAATCTTACCTCATGAGAAAGTTTAGCAAACTCCTCAGCATCCTTCTGTGCCTAGCTATGATCGCGGGTATGATCTGTGTCCCGGTCGGCGCAGCGGATTCGAGCTCGATGACGATTACCGCCAAGACAGGCACAATGGGTACCAAGGTCATCACCTGGGAATGTGAAGACTTTGTGTTCCAAAATGCGCAAGCTAATTCCTCCACTGCAATCAGAACTTCTGATACCGACCATTTTAGAATGTACTCCGGCAGCCAGACCACCATTACTGCGAAAGGCGGCAAGCTGATTTCCAGCATTGAAATCACTGCCACTGCCTCCGGCAATTACGCTACCGTTTTGGTGACTTCGTTTACAAACGCTGGATACACGGCGGTTGCTAATGGCGCGGTTGTCACCGCCACGTTTACTACTGCTGTAGAATCTGTTTCGATTTCAATGAGCGCACAGTCCAGACTCAAGGCAGTTAAGGTGACGTTTGCTGAGACTGGCGGCGAGTCCACCCATACCTGCTCCTTCAGCTGGGTTCTGGAAGGCGACAAGCACATTAAGAAGTGCGCTTGCGGCGAGACCGAGGGCACTGCAGCAGCTCACTCCGGCACAGAGGACTTTGTCTGCGATGTCTGCGAGCTGTTCATCGCCCCTGCAGCTGACAGCACTCTGACCCTTGCCCAGGCGATCGCATTGGGCGAAGCTAAGGGTCACAACCAATACACTAATGATAAGTATTATGTCGAAGGTGTTATTACTGAGGTCTATAATGCCCAATACGGCAATATGTACATTAAAGATGCCAATGGCGATGTTCTGACCATTTACGGCACTTACAGCGCAGACGGCAACACCCGTTATGACGCTCTGGAAACCAAGCCCGGCGCCGGCGACACCGTCAAAGTCTACGGCATCATCGGCGCTTACGGTACTACCACAGCGGTTGCCCAGATGAAGAACGGCTGGATTGTGGAGCATACTGTTCACACTTGCGTTGATACTGACCCCCAGGATAACAAGTGCGATCTCTGCGGCGCTTCCATGGTAGTGCACCAGTGTGAAGATCTTGACGGCGATTTCCTCTGCGACGATGCGACCTGCGACGCAGTTGTTGCTCCCGCAGCTGACAGCACTCTGACCATTCCGCAGGCCAATGCATTGGGCGTTCTTTATGCGTCTAACGCCTTCTCCGCCAATAAGTATTATGTCGAAGGCGTCATTACTGAGGTTTATAATACCCAATACGGCAATATGTACATCAAGGATGCCGCAGGCAATACCCTGACCGTGTACGGCACTTACAGCGCAGACGGCGAGACCCGTTATGACGCTCTGGAGACCAAGCCTGTTGCCGGCGACACCATCAGGGTTTACGGCGTTATCGGCCAGTACAACGGCAAGGCCCAGATGAAGAACGGCTGGATTGTGGGACATACTCCTCACACTTGCGTCGATACTGACCCCAGGGATCACAAGTGCGATATCTGCACCGCTGCAATGGGCACCTGCGCTGACGACAACAATGACCACGCTTGCGACTACGGTTGCGACAAGGTCTTCGGCACCTGCGCTGACGACGATCATGACCACGCTTGCGACTACGGTTGCGACAAGGTCTTCGGCACCTGCGCTGACAATGACAAGGACCACGCTTGCGACTACGGCTGCGACAAGGTCTTCGGCACCTGTGCTGACAATGACAAGGACCACGGCTGCGACTACGGCTGCGACAAGGTCTTTGGCGCTTGTGTTGACAATGATAAGGACCACGATTGCGACTACGGCTGCACGAAGGTCTTTGGAACCCACGCAAATGGCGAAGGCACTCACACTTGCGCATACTGCAACCAGGTTGCTTCCGGCTGCGCCGATAGCAACGGTGACAACAAGTGCGATGTCTGCGGTAAGAACCTGGGCGATTGTGTCGATGCGAACAAGGATCACAAGTGCGACAAGCACAATGAAAATATGGGAACCCACGCCGCCGCTTCCGGTAAGCACACCTGCGACTACTGCGGAAAGGCCGTGACCGAGTGTGCAGATGCCAACAAGGATCACAAGTGTGATACCTGCGGCGAAACTGTCTCTCAGTGTGCTGATAACAACAACGATTATCAGTGCGATATCTGCGGCGCGGCTGTAGGCACGCCTCCCGCTCCCGAGCCCGAACCCGAACCCGAGCCCGAGCCCAAGCCCGAGCCCACTCCTGATGTGGACGTTCCCGAAACTGAGATCCCCGAGAATGACAAAAACCTTGTTGAAGAGATCATCAAAGTAAGCACAAGCGTTGCTGATGCGGCTGATTTCATTGCAGAACATATCGACGAGATTAAAGCGTGTGCCGAAGGCATCGCAGATGTAGCCACCTTTGTTGCAGAGAACGTCGAGGGTGCTGTCGATGCAGCCGATGTTGCGATTGATTGGATTCTCATGATCTACGTTGTACTGGATTACCTTGCTCAGTACTAAATCCCAATCATTCATCTTTCACAAATAAAAGCATTATCGACTAAGCAAAGTGGCGCAGCATCAGCTGCGCCATTTTGTTTTATTTGACTTCGTATAATACGCTGGAGCGGAGTTTTTCCCAAATATAATCCCCGGACACAATCACTGGATGCGCAAGCGGATGAACCTCATCCACAACAATCTGCTCTTTACGGATTGGTGGCATACGGGCCAGCTGATTCGGTATGTAGCCGACTTGGAGTTTGATGTGGCGTTACAGTTCGCGAATGAATATATTCTTTCAGAAGACCCTTTCGTTCGCCGTTGGGGCTATGTGCTGTTTATCTCCAGGCTGTGCACGGATCGCGGCGGCGATATCCTGCCGCTGATGCACAACGACGATCACTATTATGTGCAGATGGCGCAGGCTTGGCTCACTGTGGCCCTGGGCGGTACGGCGGAGGACGAGAAGATCAGGTTCCTGGTGGATATGAGTTATGAATTGACGAAAAAATGAGGAAGCTGTGCTTCCTCATTTTCTCTTTTACGCAGAACACTATCTGTAAGGTGAGCAGCATCCGCTAAGCTTAAAGCGGTCCATAAACAAATTCGCTCAATTGCTGCCAATTTATCTCCGGTTTGAAGCTTTTCAAAAATTTCCTTGTATTGAGCCTGGGCCTCATATCTCTCCAATAGATACTTTTCTGAACTTGTTTCGCGACGCAGTTGTTTTTTCTGCAGTGTGCGCGGCTGCCATCATTAAATTGTGGCCGTAGCTTGGTCAGAAATTAGAGTCGACATATGTACCACAGTTAGAACAAAATATTGCACATCCCCCCTTCGTTTGGCAATAATTTGGCGGGTTAGTCGTCCCAGATTATAGTTTCACAGCAACCTTAATAACTCCACCCGGTTTGTGCTGTTGTACGTTGCGGAGCGTGTGCGATTTGGAAGATAGTGCAAAAGAATAAATTATTGTGAAAAACAATCATAAACAAAGCGCCGGAAGGTCTTGTGCCTTCGGGAGGTGCTTGCCGCCAAGCAAAAACAAACTGTAAACCTCTTGAATGCCATGACTTCGGCGGTTCGTTTTTGCTTATTTTTCTGGTATCGTTTCATAACTTTTCGTATCATTTTTTCTATATTTTCATCTCATTTTGTGTTTCTGGTTATACTCTGTCTGTTCTGTTTCGTGTAAAACTCGTGTAGCCGGAGTTTCGCAAACGCCAGATGTTTCGCGGGGTTGCGCGTCTCCTAAAAGAAAGGAAAATGGGTATGAATTATATATCAGCAAAGGAGATATCAGAGAAGTGGAATATCTCTGATGTCCTTGTCCGTAAGTACTGCCGACAACACCGAATACCCGGTGCCAAATTTGAAAATGGCAGTTGGCTTATTCCCGAGAATGCAAAGAAACCGAAGAAGATTGTAACCAGGGCGTTGCCCCCAATGTCGCCGTTGGCAAAGAAACTTTTCTATCAGAAAACAAAGAAAGGCTTTCACGGACTGTACGACTATGTGCAGATCTACTTCACCTATTCCTCTTGCCGGCTGGCAAGCAACCGTCTAACTCGACAGCAAGTGGAAGACATTTATAGAAAAGGTAAGATACAAACACTCTTTGAGCCTACCAAGGTGTCGGATATGGTAGAAGCGATGAATCATTGCGTATGCATCAATTACATCCTCGACTGCGTGAATGAACCCTTGTCGCAAAAGATAATTATGCAGCTGCATTATTTGCTGATGTTTGGAACTGTCGATCATCGAAAGCAGCAGGTTACCCCCGGAGTATACCGTACTGAAGGAATCCTGAGACGAAACCGCCCAATGCCCCCAGCAAATCAGATTATCTCTAGCTTGAAAAAGCTGATACAGGAATATGAGTCTTTGAGGGAGGTAGGAATGACAGAGATTCTGGACTTCCATGTTCGATTCGAACAGATAGTCCCTTTCGAAGATGGCAATGGTCGTACAGGACGTCTGATAATGTTTAAAGAGTGTTTGCGTCACGATGTGACACCATTCATTATTGATGATAAGCGCCGTACACAGTATCTTGCAGGACTCCTTGAATGGCAGACCAACCGGATGACGCTTATGCAGGTGGCTGCCACTGCACAAGAACGGTTTGCAGCACAGATCAGTTTTCAAGAGCTGGTAGAAACCCCACGCTGCGACTATAGAGGAATCACATTCGACGAGAATGGCGAGGATTACAACACGAATAAAAAACTATGAGGAGGAAGATGATAATGAAGATAAATGATTTCGTTTCTGCTCTGCAAATAAAGCTCAATGAGACAGCGCCTAACTTTGGTGACGATGCCGATAGTGTGCTGGGTTTTCTTTGTGGAGCATATTATGATCAGAACTGTAATAGCGATAGTGAAGAGATTAAGCAAGCCTTTGAAGACCTTTACGAGGCTATGAATGGTAAAACACTACGAGAGAAAGATGAGGTGATATATGCTGTCTGCCGGCTCTGCCGCAGCCACCAGCAGACCGGCTTTGTTGATGGCATCAAACTTGGTTTATACCTGTCACAAGAATTGAATAACTGAGTACAACAACAGAGGGCAGTCCCCAAAAGGACTGCCCTTACTTCATATAATTACAAAGGAAATATTTTACATCCCAAACATGTTTAATACGTGTCCTCAATAGGGGGCAAAACTTTACCATAGTGCAGTGCTACCATATCGTCGACGTCGTGGAACCGATGCCAGACTCGCTTTGTAGTAAGTTCAAGTCTTATTTCTGGAGCATACGAAACATTTTTGTTAGTCAATGTAAAGCTGATTGTGTCGCCAGTACCTTTAGCAACCACAGTTGTCAAGTCTTGCACTACAACCCATTTGATTGTGTAAAACGAATTGGGGAAACTACTATCTACCTCAATCCATAACTTATATGAATCACCGGATCTTAGCTGAATCTTGGGTGCAGTTCCACCATATAAGTATTCTTCCCATTTGTAGCTGGAATCTTTACGGATAAGGTCATTGCCTAAACAATCCTTAATTCGAAGAAAAACAGGAACATTATAATCTTTGTCCTTACCCAATGTGACATAATACTGTTTAAATACTGATATAAAATCCTCAGTATAACACATACACTGCTCTGCTTCATGTAGGGATATGGTATTACCGTGAGAAAGCTTGTTTCGAACGGG
>JAZNAK010000015.1:0-15676 GCA_045586485.1 Faecousia sp.
GATCCGACTTCACCGTCACCGCCAGCTGATACACATGGACCCCATCTGCCCGGCGGACCACAAAATCGCCGCAGTCCGTGGCCAGGTTCTCTTCGTAATGGCCCTGGACCAGATCCTCCACCGTCCACACCCGGTCCGGCACCTTTACCCGCCAGGCCGGCTTCCGCTGGAATGCCGCCCGCTGCTGAGCCGTCAGATTCCGGCAGGTGCCGGGGTAGACATATGTACCGTCGGACAAATGGGGAGCGTTGACACTGTGGAGCTGGCTCCGGGTACAATAACAGGGATATAAGAGTTTTAGATCTCTCAGCTGTTCAAAATAGCGGTCATAGACACCGCTGCGGCGGCTTTGGGGCTCTGTCTCCAGGTCCCAGGTTAGGCCCAGCCACTGCAGATCCTGCCGAAGCACCTGGGCAAATTCTTCGCTGGTGCGCTGGGTGTCCAAGTCCTCCATACGCAGGATCATCATACCGCCCCGGGAGCGCACGGACAGCCATGCGATCAGCGCAGCAAATACATTTCCCAGGTGCATCCGTCCGGAGGGAGTGGGGGCAAACCTGCCCACAGGAGCGCTCATAAAAACACCTCCCTGTAGAGGAAAAAGGCGTACGCAGCCGCCGCCAGCACCGCCAGCGCCAGCAGGATCACCAGCACCCCCAGAAAGGAGATGCTCTTTTTCTCTCCATTGAGTACGGTGTCCGTATAGTTTTTGAAGTTCCCGTCCATTTTGTCGGTGTTGTACACGGGCAGATTCTTTGCCTTTGCCAGGGGCCTTTCCTCTCCCTGCAGGGCATTATTCAGGCGATCGAACGCCTTTTTCTCCCCCCGATCCATACCAAACACCTCTCTTTACCGCTATTTTATCGCAAAAGAAAGCAGATGTAAAGGGTGTGACCGTTTTTGGGGGGTTGTGAAAAAGGAGAAAATGGTGTATGATAATAGGTACTTTTACACAAGGAGGTGACCCAATGCTCACAGATCCCGAAGAACGCCGCCGGCAACGGCAGGAAAAAGCGGCCCAGCGGCAGCAGAAACAGGCGCAGACCAAAAAAATGCTGATCCGTCTGTCTGTGGCGGCGGTGATCCTCATCGCCTGTGGGGTGCTGATCTTCTGCCTGACCCGGGATGCCCTCTCCGGCAAGCCGGCCATAGAGCAGACGCTCCCCAGCGAGACCGCGGGTCAGCCGGAGGAGACCCTGCCCCCCACCACGGTTATTCACTATGCCGCGGCAGGCGACCTGAACATCAACGACAAAACCGTGGGCGCAGGCGTCTATTACGACACCTTTTTGGATGTTGCCCACCTTCTCTCCCGGGCGGATATCGCCTCCATCAATTTTGAAGGCACCCTCTGCGGCGCTCCCTACGGCAGCACCTTCTCCGCCCCCCAGGCCATGGCAGAAGCCTTAAAAAAGGCAGGCGTGGACCTGGTGCAGATGGCCAATTCCTATTCCATCAACAAGGGTCTGTCCGGTCTTGCCACCTCCATGGATGCCATCCGGGCAGCGGGCATGGAGCCCCTGGGCGTGTACGCCTCCAATGCCGAGTTCAGCCAGCGGAAAGGCTACACCATCTGTACCGTAGACGGGGTGAAGCTGGCTTTCGTGGCCTTCACCAAGGGTATGGACGGTATGACCCTCCCCGCCGGCAGTGAAAACTGCGTAAATGTCCTCTACAAAGACTACGACAGCTCCTATCAGGAGGTGGATACCGAGGGGATCACCTCGATCCTGGCCGCAGCAGAAAAAGAAAAGCCGGATCTGGTCATTGCCCTGCTCCATTGGGGCAGCGAGTTCAACGACACCATCAGCTCCAGCCAGGAGCGAATCGTGTCCCTCCTCCAGAAAAACGGTGTGGACGCCATCATCGGCACCCACTCCCACTATGTGCAGAAGATGGCCTTTGACGAAGAATCCGGGCAGTTTGTGGCCTACTCTCTAGGCGATTTCTTCTCCGACGGTCAGCGGGCCGGCACGGAGTACTCTGTGGTCCTGGATTTGGAGATCACCAAGGACAACCTCACCGGCAAGACCCGCATCACAGGCTATTCCTACACCCCCATCTTTACCATCCACGAGGAGAATAAGCCTCTGCAGGTGGTGCGGATCAACGAGGCGGTAGGCGCCTATGAAAACGACTTTATCGGCAAGGTCTCTCAGGATACCTATCAACAAATGCTCTACGCCCTGGGCCGCATCGAGGCCCGTGTGGCAGGAGAATAAACAAAAAGCCCCCTCTGGCGAGGGGGCTTTCTTTACAGTCCTTTTTTCATTCTCTTGATGAAATGGTACAAAAGATAGACGGTCGCGCCTACCCAGGCGGCGATCTCCGCGGCAAAAATGCCCGTCTCTCCGCCGGCAAGGCCCACGATCAGCGCAACGCTCACCCGCATCGCCAGCTCCATAAAGCCGGAGACCATAGGCCGCACCGCGTCGCCCAACCCCTGCAGCGCCGACAGAAGCAGATACAGCATGTACAGCACCGGCAGGCCGCCTGCCATCACGCACAGATACTGGTAGGCCACCTTGCAGGCAGCGGCCGTCTCCTCCGGCGTGTCCGCCGAGATGAACAGAGATACAATCGGCTGCCCCAGCACCACCATAACCGCGGCGATGACCACCGATGTGGCCAATGCCAAAACTGTGGCGCTCTTCATGCCGGATTTGATCCGGTCGAGGCGCATAGCGCCGTAGTTCTGCCCCACATAGGTGATGACCGCATAGCCATAGGACAGCGCCGCGATCTCCAGCAGGCCGTAGAGCTTGTTGGTGGCAGTGACACCGGCGATGAAGGCCGTGGTGCCCTGGTTGACCACCATCATCACTGCCATGCCACCTGCGGCCACCATCAGATTTTTGAAGGCCGACGGCGCGCCAAGGCGCAAAAGATTTTGAATGCTCTCCCTTTGAGGACGCATATCCCCCTTGTCAAAGCGCAGCTGCGGGGTACGGAAAATCCTGATCAGGCAGATGCTGCCGGACAGGCACTGAGCGATCAAAGTCGCTACCGCGGCGCCGGCAATGCCCTTGTCCAGCACCATAACCGTCACATAGTCCAGCGCGATATTGGTGACCGCCGCGATGGCGATGGCCACCAGGGGGGTCTTGCTGTCGCCCACCGCCCGCAGAACAGAGGAACAGTAATTGAAAAAGAATACCGCCGGCAGACCGGCCATCAGGATCCGGGTATAAATGGCGGCCATATCTTCCAATTCCGGCGGTACCCGCAGGATCCAGAAGAACAGAGGCATGGTCAGCTGCCCAAAAACCGTGCAGAGGACTGCCAGCACCGCGGCAGCAACGGCCGACTGGCCCATATACAGCTGCAGGCCCTTTTGATCCCCTTCGCCAAACTTCTGGGCGATCCGCACCGAGAAGCCTTGGGTAAAGCCCTGGGCGATGCCCAACATCATCCAGTTCAGCCAGTCCACGCTGCCCAGTGCTGCCAGCGCGTCCATACTGACGCCCCGGCCCACAATGGCGGTATCCACCACGGTGTATAGCTGCTGGAACACATTGGCAAACATCAGCGGCAGGGCAAACCGGATCAGAAGACGAAAGGGTCTTCCCTCTGTCATATTCAGTGTCTTGCTCATAAAATGCTCCATATCGTCTTGTTCTAACGGGCGTATTATACCACACCCAGCGCAAATTGCAAGGAAATGCAAAAAAGCAGTTGATTTCTCCTGCGGCGGGCGTATAATGTAGAAAACGGAAAGGAGACTGCTTATGAACACTTTGCAGAATCTGCACCAGCACACCACCTTCTGCGATGGAAAAGACACTCCGGAAGAAGTGGTCCTTGCCGCCATTGAAAAGGGCTTCGGCGGAATCGGTTTTTCCGGCCACTGCTATATGGAGTACGCCAAATACTATTCTATGACCCTGGAATCCACCAAGGAGTACCGCAAGGAAATTGCCCGGCTGAAAGAGAAATACGGCCACTTGATCGACATCTTTTGCGGCATTGAGTTTGACCTTTGCTGCCCGGAGCGGCCGGAGGGATATGACTATGTGATCGGCTCGCTCCACGGCCTGCGGTTCGACGGGGTGGACTACGAGTTTGACGGTCCGGTGGAGCATTTCCAAAAGATGATCGACGAGCATTGCGGCGGCGACGGCATGGTATTTGCCAAGGAGTATTTCCGCCAGCTGGCCTGGCTGCCGGAGTACGCAGATTGTGATATCGTCGGCCATTTTGATCTGATCACCAAGCACCGTGACCGGGTACAATTCTTCGACTGCGAAAGCAAGCAGTACCGGGATGCCGCCCTGGAGGCCGCTGAGGCGCTGGCCGGAAAGATCCCCTATTTCGAGGTGAATACCGGCGCCATTGGTCGGGGCTACCGCACCACGCCCTATCCCGATCCCTTCCTTATAAAGGCCATGCGCCAGCTGGGTTTCGGAGCGGTGATCTCCTCTGACTGCCACCAGCACCACCTGATGGACTGCTATTTTGACGAGGCCAAGGAGCTGCTCAAATCCTGCGGCTACACCCATCACCATATCCTCACCAAAGAGGGCTTCGTTCCCGTTCCCCTGTAAACCGTCGGGAACAAATCCCCGCTGCAAACAGTAAGAGCGTGCCGGATGGCACGCTCTTGTTATTTTTGCTTAAAGATCAGAAACTTGGACAGAAGATAATTGCCCACCAAAACTGCCACCTGGGCCGCAACCTTCACCACCGTACTGTCAAAGGACAGCCAGGTGACGAACACCAGCAGCGCCCCTTCCTCAATGCCCAGGGTCGCCAGCCGTCCGGCATAAAATGCCGCTGCCTCTTTATAAACGGCCTTGCCTGTGGCCCGGGACCGGAACACCCAGATCCGGTTGGTCACATAGGCAAAGCTCACCGCCAGTATCCAGGAGATCACATTGGCCACCAGCTCGTTGATCTCCAAAACCGTGTCCAGCAGAACGAAAGAGCCTACGCTCACCACCGTGGTCAATCCCCCGAAGAGGATATACAGCAGCATTTCCTTGTGTTTTTCGTAAAAGGGATAGAGCTTCCGCAGGCCGGGCAGGCTCATCATGCGGTCAAAAATGTCTTTTTCCATAGTTCTTAATTCCGCTTCAGCAGCTGATCCGTATCCAGTCGCACCACATACCGTGGCCGCTGCTTCACTTCCTCATAGATTGCCGCCACATACTTGCCGATGAGGCCCAAACCCATCAGAATGCCGCCCCCCAGGAACAGCATCAGCAAAATCACCGTGGTAAAGCCTTCCAACGCCTTGCCGGAGGCCCAGCGGATCAAAGTCTGCACTCCCAGAACAACACCTGCCAAAACGGAGATGCCGCCAATGTAGCTGACGATGCTCAGCGGCCGGGTGCTGAAGGCCATAATGTTGGACACGCCGTAGCGCAGCAGCTTGAAGAACGACCACTTGGTAGTGCCGAAGGCACGCTCCGCCACATCGTAGCGGACCTGGCAGCTCTTGAAGCCTGCCCAGAAGGACATAGCCCGGAAGAAGGTCTTCCGCTCCGGCATGGACAGCAGCACATCCACCACATTTTTAGACAGCAGCTTAAAATCGCTGGTGTTTGCCATATCGAAACCGGTGAACGCGGAGATGATCTTATAGAAAACTCCGGCAAAGAACTTATAGATGCCGGACTCGTTGCCCCGGCTATTCTTGATGCCTTCCACGATCTCAAAGCCCTCTTCCCATTTGCGGTACATCTCCACGATGGTCTGAGGGGGGTGCTGCAAATCACAGTCCATCACCGCCACGCAGCCGCCCTTGGCGGCGGCAAGGCCGGCGAACATAGCTGCCTCTTTGCCGAAATTGCGGCTGAACTCCAGTCCCCGGATGCGCCGGTCCTCTTTAGCCAGAGCAAGGACCTTGTCAAAGGTAGCATCCTTGGAGCCGTCGCTGACGAAGATCATCTCATAGGGGATCCGGGCGTTATCCATAACCTCCCGCACCACACGGGCGGTGTTGGCAATGTTCTCCTCCTCATTGAAGGCGGGAATCACAATCGAAAGCAGAGGATTGTTCATTTTCTTCCTCCTTACTGTTTTTTACCATTCTCTCCGGTTGAGCAGATTCTTATCCCTCACCGGCCTTTTTCTAGATTTTACCACCGAAAAGGCATAAATGCAACAAAAAGTCCCCTCCGGGAGGGGACTTTTCTTATTCTTCCTTTTTTACAAACCGTTCCAGCCAGGAAAAGCTTATATATTCCACCAGCTTTTTACTCACCGGATTGCCCGTGATCAGCAAGATGGGGATGGTGAGCAAAAAGGCATAGCCTGGGTTGGACAGCCATTGGGGATAAAACTGGTCGATGGTCTTCACCAGAAAACCGTGGAGCAAAAACACCGGCAGCGTGGTCTGCCCGATGGCCGTAATGAGGAACAGCTTCTTTTTCAGCAAAGGTCTGAACGCCACAAACAAAAATGCGATCCAGCAAAAAGCGATCAGCATCAGCCGCAGCCGCAACCACACTGTGCCGGTCTTTTCGGAATAGGCCCCGGAACCGTAGAGCATCAAAAGGGAAACTTTGTTCCGGCACAAAAACACCACCGATGCCACCACGGCTACCGCAGAAAGGGTGCTGATGGTATATTTCCGCCAGCCGGGGGCGGCCAGCTTCTCCAAAATGCCGTTTTTCCGGCAGTACAGGCCCAGCACGAACCAGGGCTGGAACACGCAAAACCGGGAGATGGTCAGTTTATAACCGGCAGTCTCATCAAACCCTGCCAAAAGGGCCATCGCCACCGTCACACCCAGCACTGCGACCTGTCCGAACTTTTTCGCGGAGGCGTACAGCGGGATCAACAGCTGATAAAAAATACCTGCGAGCAGGAACCACAGAATCCAGTGGGGCGTGGTGAACTGCATGGCGATGTTTTTCCCCAAAACCTGCTGAGAAAAGAGAATATACAGGACCTGAAACACGAAATAGGGAATGACCCAGCGGAAGGCGAGCTTCCGGGGAGAAAAGGATGCAAAATAGCCGAACAGGAAGATAAACGCCGGCATGTGGAAGGCGTAAATGTTCCGGTAGAGGAGGGTTTTGGTCATAGAGGAGGGAACGCTCTCCAGCAGATGGGCAAAGACCACCAGCAGGATCAAAAGGAAGCGGATATTGTCCATGGACACATCCCGAAGGGCCGTATTTTGTTGTTTTGCGGCAATTCTGTTGGGCATACTCTCCCCCCTTTCTTTCCTGTTTCATTATACCACACCGCGGCAATTTTGCAAGGGCGGCAGGCAACGCCTTTACCGGGCTCTTCCTTTTTGTCCCTTTTCAAAACGGCAAAAGAAAACCCCGCCGCCAGGCGGGGTTATTCTTATGCATTACAGAATACTGCCATTATAGAATACTTCGCACCAGATAACCGTGAGGGCGATTCCAACAAAAAGGAAAACAAGTCCTGTCACAAGAATGCACCGGTCATTGTGCTTTTTCGTCTGGCTGAGCTTACGGGCGCGGTAATCGGCATACTTTTCATGCCGGGCTCTGCCCATAGGGATAAAAGCCAGGACCACATTTCTGAGGACAAAGCTGATACCGATCAACGCTCCCTCGCTGCTGACATACATAAGTCCCGCAAAAAGCGTCATCAATATGCCCGCTACGAAGAATGCGTCCGCCAGGATCTGGGTGTTTACCGCCGCGCTGGATGTGAAAAAGCCTTTCGACCAAATCACGAGGAACGCGATCAGCACCTCAATTGCGACACAAATCCCATAATTTCTTAAGGTTTTTTTGGTTTCCTGTTTCACTGTTTTTCAACCGTCCTGTCACTTGACCATCTGTCTGTACTTTTCCTCTTCGGCATTGTTGCAGTGCACAAAATGACCAGGGGTGATCTCCCGGAAAGAGGGAGTATCTACAGAATAGTCGTGCTCTGCAATGGGACTGTAGGGGATTCTCGTACGCTGCTTCTCATACACAGGATCGGGCAGCGGGATCGCCGACAGCAGAGATCTTGTATAAGGATGCAGGGGGTTCTTAAAAAGCTCGTCAGAATCAGCCAGCTCCACCATCTTGCCGAAATACATAACGCCGATGCGATCGGAGAAGTACTTAACGACCGACAGGTCGTGGGCGATGAACAAAATGGTAAGTCCCAACCGCTCCCGCAGATCATTCAGCAGGTTGATGACCTGTGCCTGAATGGACACGTCAAGGGCGGAGATGGGCTCGTCGGCAATGATCATCTCGGGCTGCATGATAACCGCTCTTGCGATGCCGATACGCTGGCGCTGACCGCCGGAGAACTCGTGGGGATACCGGTCTGCGTGCTCCCGCACCAGGCCGACCATCTCCAGAATCTCATAGACCTTCTCGTTGATATAATCCTTGTCGGTGATGCCGTTGATCACAAGACCCTCGGCGATAATGTCACGCACGGTCATACGGGGGTCAAGGGACGCGATGGGATCCTGGAAGATCATCTGGATCTGGGTGATCAGCTTGCTCTTCTTGGCTGCCCGGCAACGCATACGGTATTCCTTCTGCAGCGCCTTGGTCTTCTCCTCGTCGCCTTCCGCATCCTGGAACTTCTTTTCGTACTCCGCCTCCAGGTTCTTCAGCAGGGATGCCACATACTGCTTGTCGACTTCCTTGCTGTCGGACTTGGCGTCCTTGATGAGGGCGCGGTTCTTATCAACGATGGCGCCCAGCTCTTCATTGATGCGCTTGATCTCTTCCCGGATCTGTTCCTTACGGACCTCATCGGTGGTCTTTTCTGCCCGGAGAGCCTTGATCTTCTTGGCAGCGTCGCTGCGGGCGGCGGAGATGGCGTCCTGATAGGAGCGGATACCCGCGCCCACTCTCTGGCCCTTGAAGTAGACATTACCGGAGGTGATGTCATACAGCTTGATGATGGAACGGCCGGTTGTGGTCTTGCCGCAGCCGGACTCTCCCACGAGACCGAAGGACTCACCCTTGCGGATCTCGAAGCTCACATCGTCAACCGCCTTCAGATCCTTGCGGCCAAGGCGGAAATACTGGCAAAGGTGGTCAACCTTCAATAATACTTCATTATTCTCCATGGTTGCCTCCTCTTTCTTTCATTCTCCGGATACGCTCGGTAATGATCTTGGGGACCTCCACCTTGGGTGCGTTGGGATGGAGCAGCCAGGTTGCAGCAAAGTGTGTGGGGGAAACCTCATACATGGGAGGCTGCATCTCAAAGTCGATCTCCATTGCGTACTTATTCCGTTCCGCAAACGCGTCACCCACGGGGGGATAGATCATATTGGGGGGTGTACCGGGGATCGCATCCAGCTTCTCGTTGGTATCCAGGTCAGGCATAGAAGACCGCAGCGCCCAGGTATAGGGGTGCTGAGGATCGTAGAAGACCTCTTCTGCCGTGCCGTATTCCACGATCTTGCCGGCATACATAACGGCAATTCTGTCCGCCATGTTGGCAACGACACCCAGGTCATGGGTAATAAAGATGATGGAAAGGTTGTGTTCCCGCTTCAGGCGGTTGATTAGCTCCAGGATCTGAGCCTGGATGGTCACATCAAGGGCCGTGGTGGGCTCGTCACAGATCAGAATATCGGGGTTGGCGGAAAGGGCGATGGCGATCACGATACGCTGACGCATACCGCCGGAGAACTCGAAGGGGTACTGTCTGTAGCGCATTCTCGCCTCGGGAATGCCCACTTCCTCCATCAGCTTGATCGCCTTTTCCTTGGCGATCCGCTTGGTCAGGGTGTAAACCACCTGGGAGGCCTTTGCCTTCAGGTAGTCGATGATCTCAACACAGCGCTTGTCCACATCAAAGCTCTCTGCGGCCGCGATGTCCGCCTTGAACTTATTCATAACACGGGTGAGGACGGAAACGATGGTTTCGATCTGCACATTCAGCTCGATGACAGACTTGGGAACGATCTTCCAGTCCACCTTCTTGCCCTTGGCCAGCAGGGCCTCTCTCTGGGCAGTCTGGCGGGCAAAACGGGCTTCTTCCTTGGGGTTATTCTTCACATAGAAGAAATACTTTTCCACTTCTCTGCGCATGGCGCCGCCGAAGGTGTAAGCCACATTGTCCTTGACGATGGCCAGGGTATCGATGGCTGCCAAAACGCTCTTGTTCACGCTCTTGCAGGCGTCCTCTGCCTCCTGGGCGGAAAAGCCGCCGGCTCTGAAGAAGCGGATGGTGCTCTCCAGTGCTTCGATGGCTGCCTTCTTGTTCTTCAGAGTCTTGTCGAAGGAATACTGCACCGCAATCTTCATCATGGCGATGAACTCATTCATAAAGTCCTCGTCCAGGAACTTGCCGGCCATAGCATTGGCTTCGTCAGCGGGCATACGGCTAAGATCGGTTTCAGGGTGCTTGTATACGTAATAACCGATTCTGAAGAAATTGTACTGAGGCCGGTCCAGCATCTGCTGGGCGGTTTCCTTCAGCGCCTCAAGGACCCGGATCGTCTCGGGGGAGGCATCGTTCTTGGATGCGCCGGTGCCGGCGGCCTTCTTTGCGAAGTCCAGCAGGGTCAGCTTGGCCCGCTCTTCCTTCAGCACGCCCTCCAGGGCTGCTGCGTGGGCTTTCAGCGCATCCTCATAACCGGAGGCAAAGTACTTGTCGCCGGTCTCCTTGAGCTTGCGGGCAATGAGCTTCAGCATGGACACCGCGTCGACCTTCTGGTTGTTCTTGGTGAGGAACAGAAGATCTTCGATCGTCGCGATCATTTCTTCCGCGGTGGTGCGTGCTGCGTTATAGCTGTTCTCCAGCTTGATGGCCTGGATGTTGAAGTTATCAAAGGTCTTGATGAACTTGTCCACATCGGCGACAGAAATGCTGGTGTTGGAGGTCTCGGCGAGGGCTTTTTTGATCATGCCGGACAGTTCTGCCAGGGTCTCGTTAAAGGTGACACGGCCTTCCTTGCGGTTTGCCTTGTTCTTCAGCAGCATTGCCTCGGTGATCTGCCTGCCGATTCGCATAATGGGGTTCAGGGAGGACAGGGGGTCCTGGAAGATCATAGCGATCTTATCGCCCCGGAGCTTGTGCATCTCCTCCTCGGGAATACGGGTCAGATCCTGGCCGTCATAGAGGATCTCGCCGCCCTCATAAATGGAGTTGACAGCGGAAATGCCCATGATCGCCTTGGAGGTGACGGACTTGCCGGAACCGGATTCGCCAACGATGGCAAGGGTCTCGCCCTTGTAAAGATCGAAGGAAATGTTGCGGACAGCCTGCACCTTGCCGGCATCTGTACGGAAGGAGATCTTAAGATCATTTACAGATAATTTAATTTCTTTGTTCATGCTTAATCCTCCGTTCCTCTGAGAGACGGGTTAAAGGCATCCCGCAATCCGTTGCCGAACAGGTTGAAGCTGAGCATTAAAAGGACCAGGAACACGCAGGGGAACAGCGCCACAAATCCGGCGTCTGCCATAATGGACTTCTGGCCTGCCGCGATCAGCGTACCGACAGAAGTGGTGTTGCCTGCTTCCAGATTGATGATACCCAGATAAGTGAAGCTTGTCTCGGAGTAGATCATCGCGGGAATTACCAGGGCAAAGCTTGTGACGATGGTGCCCAGACCGTTGGGGAAGATATGCTTGAACATAATTCTTACATCCCGGGCGCCCAGAGTTCTTGCCGCCAGAACATATTCCTGATTCTTGAAGCGGTAGAACTGCATACGGGTTCTGCCCGCCATGCTGATCCAGCCCGTAGCGAAGAAGGCTATGAACAAGACCAGCACCTGGCTCGCCGTACCCATATGGTATTTCAGAAGGGTAATAACGATTATTGTGGGAACGGAACCCAGGATCTCGGCAAATCTTTCCATAAACAGGTCGATCTTGCCGCCGTAGTAGCCGGAAATGGAACCCCAGATCACGCCGAAAACAAAGTTTGCCAGGGCAACGACCGTGGCGAAAACAAAGGAGAATCTTGCGCCGTAAGCAAGGCAGGCGAAGATATCCTTACCGGTCTCGGTGGTACCGAACAGGAACAAAGGCTCTGTAATGCCGTCCTTCAGCACCTCATTGTGCTGATAGATATAGTATTCGTAGTATTCGGCCCGGACTTCGATACCGCCGTCGACCTTACGGCCGTAGGCGTAGAAGTACTGCTTCCCGTTGTCCTGTACGCCGGTCTCTCCTTCAATTCTGAGGGAGTTATAGTCAGCGATCAGGCTGCTGGCGTCGCCGGCTTCATATTTCCAGTAGTTGGGAATGATGTTGCCGTCCTTGTCCAGCTTGGGACGAAGGATAGATACCTTGGGATTTTCTACCTTGTAGTAGATATTGGCGTCGTACTTGTTCTTCTCAAGGGTGGGTCTGTCTGCGAACTTGACGATGGGATACAGCACCTGTCTGCCGGTTTCGTTCTGATATCTCTGAATATCATTGAACTCTTCCAGAGAGATGATCTTATACTTACCGAAGCCCACGCCGTAATAGGTGTCGTAGCGGTAGGAATAGGTGGAGCCGTCCTCGCTGATGACATACTCGCCGTTTTTGATGATCTCTCTGCCGGTTTCGGCTTGAAGAGCCACATCCTTCAGATAGCCGATCTGGTTTGTATTCTTTTGCTTGCTGCCGTCCCAGAAATCAATACCGCTGTTTGCAAACAGGTTGGACTTGGGGGTCACGTAGGCATACACCATATCGTAGTATGCGGGCTTGAAGGGGGTGAAAAATGGTGCAAGGATCGCGAAAAGGATCAGCACGGCAATGACCACGCCGCCCACGACAGCGCCCTTGTTCTTACTGAAACGGATAAAAGCGCCCTGGAAATAACTTACGGGCTTGGTTTCAAATTTGCTGTCGTGATACAGGTCGTTTCTCGTAGCAAACCGAAACTTTTCTACAGGAATGGTATTTATATTATTTTCCATACTTATTTTGCTCCCATTCTGATTCTCGGGTCAATGAAACCGTAGCTGATATCGATGACGATACCTGCGGTCAGGCTGACCAGGGTGTAGAAGCCGGACAACAACATAAAGAAGTCATAGTCCTGGAAGGTGATCGAGTTGAGGTAAAGGCCGCCAACGCCGTTGATGCCAAACATTTTCTCAATGATCAGAGAGCCGGAAAGCACAGAGACGAACTCACTGAGAATGGAGGGGAAGATAACGACCATGGAGTTGCGCATCGCATGGCGATAGATCGCCTGCTGCTTGGTAAGGCCCTTGGTTCTTGCCAAAAGCATAAACTCACCGGTAAGCACCTCAGAAAGCTCGGCGCGGGTGTAGCGGGCATAACCTGCAATGGAGCCCAGGCACAGGGCAAACACAGCAGGGATCATGGACCGGAACACTTCCCAGGTGAAGTATTCGTTGCTGGTTGACATAGTCAGCGGGAACCAGCCCAGCTTGAAGCAGAATACATACTGGAGCATCAGCGCCAATACGATGGAGGGGACCGAGATCAGCAGAATAATGAAGATATTGATCAGCTGATCCTGCCACTTATTCTTCTTCAGCGCAGCCAAAATACCCAAGCCCAGACCGATGGGGACACCGATCAGAGTGGAGTAAATATTGATCAGGATCGTGGGAGGCAGGTGGCTGACGAAGACCTTCCAGATGTTCATGTTCAGGTATTCGCCGTAGGTCGTCACGATACCGAAGTCGCCCTGAGTCACGATTCTCTTAATATAGAGCCCGAACTGTTTTAAAATAGGTACCCGGTCATAGGTCCAGACGCCGTTTTCTCCCTCTTTGATATTGGTGATCCAACCTCTGCCTTCAAGGGTTTTCATAACGATCTCGGGGTCTTGTCCCGGAAGCACGTTGGTGGGGATGGGCAGAAGCTTGATCAGCACAAAGCACATTGTGAAAATGATGAAGAATGTGAACAACATCAGGCCCAAGCGCTTTGTCACATATTTAAACATATACATAGGTTTTTCTCCCCTGTCTTGTTGTTTTCCAATTCATAGGATTCGAGTCGGAAGGCAGTTGTCTGCCGGACTCTGTACGCACGAAAGCTGCACAACGCCAAACTTTGGCGTTTCAAACCATCTTAATTCTTTCCATAAGTAGCGGTTCATTTCCGCTATTATAAAACCGGTTGCTTGCAATTATGCATCCGTGAAACAGTCTTATCTTTCGGCTTTTAACACTTTTATGCGGGGTATTTTCCGTATTTTTCAGGTTCTTGCGGGATTTGCCAAATGTGGCATAAATGACAAACTAGCGGTGAGCACAGGGGCCCACCGCCGTTTGCCTTAGTTCAATCTAGGTAATTTTTAGCTAACTAAAATTACTCGGACTTCTTATACTCTGCGGAGAGGTCGTTGTTGTTCTGAGCAACGAAATCAGCCCACTCAGCGTCGGTGTAGTTAACTTCCATGTAGCGCATGCCGCCGAAGCCCATGAAGGTGTGCTCGTCTTCGGAGAAGTAGGAGAACTTAGCGCCCAGGAAGGAACCGCCGCCGTCAGCGATCAGCATAACGCTGCGGGACTCCTTGATGGTCAGCTCTTCCAGAGCGGACAGGATCATCAGTCTTGCTTCAGTGGGAGCAAAACCTTCTGCCCAGTTGTAGGTCTTAGCCTGGTTCTCGGTAGCTGCCAGACCATTCAGGCAGTAGTACCAGTTCTGAACACTCATGGTGATGGTCTCGCCAGCGCCCTCGTAGTCGCCTGCGGGCATGGTGAGGGTCATGTCGATGACGGAGGTATCCCAGTACATGTGGTAGTTCAGGTCATCATCGGGGTTAACGAATGCGCCAATGATGTCGAAGGGGTTAAATGCGTTGCCGGAGAAGCCGTAGCCGAAGCCGATCTGAGTAGCGCCGGTACGGAAAGCTTCTGCCCACTGTGCACCTGCGGATGCGTCAAACACGACGTCGATCTTGTCTTCCAGAGCGGTGCCAACGGTCAGGCCGTCCAGAACGTCCTGCAGGTAGGTAGCGCGGAATCTCTGCTTGTCGGTATCGGAAGAGGAACCGTAAACCAGAGTGATGTTCTTGGAAGCGTCGTAGCCATACTCCTCGGGGTTAGCCAGCAGGATGTCGATAGCTTCCTGCATCTTCTGCTTTGCCAGAGTGGGGTTGTAGCCGGTCAGAGCCTCGTAAGCATCGTCGGTGGACAGGCCGGACAGCTCGCCGCTGCTCCACTTGCCGTCAGCGTCCTGAGTGAAGCCGTAGGCGCGCAGGATGCCTTCCTTAGCAATGGTGGTGTTGCGGTACTGGCCGCCGTCTTCCAGATCGGGAGAGTTCTCGATGTCGTAGTAGTAAGCAACGTTGATCAGGCCGAAGCAAGGCACGGAGGAGCCGGGCCAAATCTTCTCAACGATGTCGCTTCTGTTCAGAGCCAGGTTGAAAGCGTGACGGAACTCCTGGATAGCCAGGATGCCGTTGTTGTTCTCGCTCTCCTTCAGAGTGGCGAGGTTGCTGTACAGCTGCATACCGAAGGTACCGGTAGAGGTAGAGGTGAAGTAAACGTACTTGGAGTCCAGGTACTCGGCGACATTCTCAGTCTGCAGTTCAGCATCGTCGTAGGAGCCGTTCAGGAAGCCCATCCATCTGGTGGCGAACTCTTCGACCTTACGGCAGTTGATAGCGGTGATGTTGTACTGGTTCTTGTACTGCTCCAGGTCCCAGCCGTACCAGTTCTCGTTCTTAACCAGCTTGTAGTGAGAACCTGCCTCAAACTCAACGAGCTTGTAGGGGCCCCAGCTTGCGGTGGTCTCGAGAGAAGAGTTGTAGTTAGAGGTCCAGAGGGTTGCACCGTCAGCGGGAGCAATCTTGG
>JAZNAK010000016.1:0-4158 GCA_045586485.1 Faecousia sp.
CCGTCCTATGATCCAGTTGGATGGCGGCCGTTTTGCCACCTCCGACCTGAACGATCTGTACCGTCGCGTGATCAACCGCAACAACCGTCTGAAGAGACTGATCCAGCTCCATGCGCCGGACATCATTGACCACACCTTGAAGCGTATGCTTCAGGAGGCTGTGGATGCCCTGATCGATAATGGCCGCCGCGGCCGTGCCGTCACCGGCGCCAACAACCGTGCTCTGGAGTCCCTGTCCGATATGCTCAAGGGCAAGCAGGGCCGCTTCCGTCAGAACCTGCTGGGTAAGCGCGTTGACTACTCCGGCCGTAGCGTTATCGTCGTCGGCCCTGAGCTGAAGCTGTACCAGTGCGGCGTGCCCAAGGAAATGGCCATCGAGCTGTTCCGGCCCTTCGTTATGAAGAAGCTGGTTGCTGTCGGCCTGGCAAGCAACATCAAGTCCGCCAAGAAGATGATCGATAAGGGCAAGACTGAGGTGTGGGATGCTCTGGATGAGATCATCAAGGACCGCCCCGTTATGCTGAACCGTGCGCCTACTCTGCACCGTCTGGGTATTCAGGCTTTTGAGCCCATTCTGGTGGAAGGCCGCGCATTGAAGCTGCACCCCCTGTGCTGTACCGCATTTAACGCCGACTTCGACGGCGACCAGATGGCTATCCATGTGCCTCTGTCCGCAGAGGCTCAGGCAGAGGCTCGTATGCTGATGCTCTCTGCTAACAACCTGCTCCGTCCCCAGGACGGCAAGCCTGTCACCGTTCCCACGCAGGATATGATCCTGGGCGCTTATTATCTGACCTACACCAGACTGGGCAAGGCAGAGAAAGGCGCTGAGGAGGTCTTTGTCACCGACGCCGGTGAGACTGACCTGCCCGCAGGTCAGCTGGTGGATGGCGATGTATTTGTAGAAGCCAACAGAAAGGCCAAGGCCGAAGGCAAGGCTACTGCAAGCTTCCGTCCCAAGCTGAACTATTCCAGCGTGGAAGAGGCGCTGGCTGCTTACGCAGACGGCGATGTGGGCCTGCACGCTCCCATCCGTGTCCGCTACAGCAAGGAAGTGGACGGCGAAGTCCAGACCCGGATCATCGATGCCACTGTCGGCCGTCTGATCTATAACGAGCCCATTCCTCAGGACCTGGGCTTTGTGGACAGATCCAACCCCGAGCATGCTTTCGACCTGGAAGTGGACTTCCTGGTTGGCAAGAAGCAGCTGGGCAAGATCATTGACAAGTGTATCCGCAAGCACGGCTTTACCGTGGCGACTGAGATGCTGGACCGCATCAAGAGTCTGGGCTATAAGTACTCCACCAAGGGCGCTATCTCCGTGTCTATCGCAGATATGGTGGTTCCCGCCATTAAGTACGAGCTGGTGAAGGACGCAGAACAGAAGGTCGTTGAGATCGAGCAGTTCTACCGCCAGGGCTATATCACCAATGACGAGCGCTACCGCCTGGTTGTCCAGCAGTGGGAGAAGACCACCGCTGAAGTCACCAATGCGCTGTCCGGCAATCTGGATGAGTTCAACCCCATCTATATGATGGCTGACTCCGGCGCCCGTGGTAGTATGGCTCAGATCCGTCAGCTGGCGGGTATGCGCGGCCTGATGGCAGATACCACCGGCCGTACCATCGAGATCCCCGTTAAGGCAAACTTCCGTGAAGGTCTGTCTGTTCTGGTGTACTTTATCTCCTCCAGAGGCGCTCGTAAGGGCATGACCGATACCGCACTTCGTACCGCTGACTCCGGCTACCTGACCCGCCGTATGGTGGACGTCTCCCAGGAAGTCATCATCCGCGAGCACGATTGCGGCACCACCAAGGGCATTTGGGTGGGCGCAGTTTATCAGAACGGCGATGTGATCGATACCTTCGGCAACCGCATCCGTGGCCGCTATCCCGTGGAGGATGTGCTCCATCCTGTCACCGGCGAGCTGCTGCACTCCAAGTACGAAATGATGATGCCCGAGGATGCTCAGAAGTTTGAGGATGCCGGCATCAATCAGATCTATATCCGCACTATTCTGGGCTGCCGCGCGAGAAGCGGTGTCTGTGCCCGTTGCTATGGCATGAACCTGGCCACCTCCAAGGAAGTGGATCTGGGCGAGGCCGTCGGCATCATCGCCGCACAGTCCATCGGCGAACCCGGTACCCAGCTGACCATGCGTACCTTCCACTCCGGCGGCGTTGCAGGTGACGATATCACCCAGGGTCTGCCCAGAGTTGAAGAACTGTTCGAGTCCCGCCGTCCCAAGAAGATGGCGCAGATCTCCGAGATCACCGGTGTTGTCAATGTGGATGAGTCCCACCGCAGCGCAATGCGGAACATTACCGTCACCGCTGAGGACGGCGAAGTCAAGGTCTACCAGGTGCCCTATTCCGTGGGTCTGAAGGTGACCAACGGCAAGACCGTTCAGAAGGGTGAGCCCATCACCGATGGCGCTCTGTATCCCCAGGATGTTCTGCGTATCTCCGGTGTGGAGGCTGTCCAGAACTATCTGGTCCAGTCCGTCCAGGCAGTGTACCGTCAGCAGGGCGTTGAAATCAACGACAAGCATATCGAAGTCATCATTCGTCAGATGATGCGTAAGGTCCGCGTGGACGATCCCGGCGACAGCAGCCTGCTGGTTGGTACTGTTGTGGATTCCTTCATCTTCGAGGATGCCAACGCACAGGTCCAGGCCCGGATCGATGCCGGTGAGGAAGAACTGCGTCTGGCTGAGGGCTCCGTGGTGCTGATGGGTATCACCAAGGCATCTCTGGCCACCGATTCCTTCCTGTCCGCTGCATCCTTCCAGGAGACCACCAAGGTCCTGACCGATGCTGCGATCAAGGGCAAGGTTGACCACCTGGTTGGTCTGAAGGAGAATGTCATCATCGGTAAGCTGATCCCTGCCGGTTCCGGCCTGATGGCCTACCGGGACTATCAGCCCGGCGCGACTCCCGAACCCAGGGTTCCTGAAGAGTTCCTGGAAAACGCAATGAATTAACCGCTGAGAGGCCGCTACGGATGGTAGCGGCCTCTTTTATGGGAATATGGGGCAGGGGAGAGACGAAAAATTGTCAGAAACATAGAATATTTTTGCTAATTTTTGTTGACTTTTTTGAAAAAAAGCTTATAATAGTAATCCGTATGGACATTATTAGCAAGAATCCGATGGCTATGGGAGAGATCGCCCAGGCGATTACCGGGAAAAAGGTGGTCGTGGGTGCAAAACGCCTCCGTAAGACCCTGATTTCTGGCGCTGCCGGCCTGGTTTACCTGGCAAAGGACGCCGATCCTGCCATAACGGAACCGATCATAGCATTATGTACGCTTCATAACGTTGAGTTTGCCTGGGTGCGGTCTATGACTGACCTGGGCCGTGCTTGCGGAATTGAAGTGGGCGCCGCCGCCGCGGCGACAGTGAATCCCCTATGATTCTAACGGATCTTTCCGTAGAATATATTTCCGCCTTTTGGCGAGACTTTCAGAAAGGAGAACATTAATGCCTACTTTTAATCAGCTCGTTAGACATGGCCGCCAGCAGGTCGCCTACAAGTCCACTGCCCCTGCACTGCAGAGAGGTCTGAACACTCTGGAAAACAAGGCTACTACTCTGCCTTCCCCCCAGAAGCGTGGCGTTTGCACTGCTGTTCGTGTCACCAGCCCCAAGAAGCCTAACTCCGCTCTTCGTAAGATCGCCCGTGTGCGTCTGACCAACGGTATGGAAGTTTCCGCTTATATTCCTGGTGTCGGCCACAACCTGCAGGAGCACTCCGTGGTGCTGATCCGTGGCGGTCGTGTTAAGGACCTTCCCGGTGTCCGTTATCACATCATCCGCGGCACTCTGGATACTCAGGGTGTTCAGGGTCGTATGCAGTCCCGCTCCAAGTACGGTGCAAAGCGCCCCAAGGCCGGTAAAAAGTAATTCTTGATCGTCCAAACAAAACATTGAATTGATCCCAGCCTTTTAGCAAGGCTACGCCTTGCCATGATGGTTTTTTATATAAAAATCCTCTGGCCAGGCACAACGAAAGGCAAACTTTCGAGTACCGATGAAATCATTATATTATGAAGGAGGGAAGCAAAGTGCCCAGAAGAGGTAATGTTCCCAAGAGAGAGGTTCTGCCCGATCCTCAGTATAATTCCGTTCTGGTTACGAAGCTCGTAAACAGCATCATG
>JAZNAK010000017.1:0-5849 GCA_045586485.1 Faecousia sp.
GCTTGCGCTGCTGATGGTTCCTGCGGTGCAGGTGCGGGCTGTGTCCGTTGGACAATTGCAGCAGCAGATCGACCAGTTGGAGCAGGAGAAGGCGCAGGTGGATGAACAGCTGGAGGAGCTTGAGCAGCAGCTGACGGAAAACAGCGATCAGATCACAGCCATGGTCGCCCAAAAGAATGTGCTGGACCGCCAGATCTTCCTGCTCCAGGAAAGCCTTGCCTACACCCAGCAGCAGCTTACCCACCAGGCGGAGCTGATCGCCGAGCAGCAGGAGGCGCTGGATCTGGCCCAGGCTGAGCTGGAACAGCTGCGTGAGGCTCATAAGCTGCGCATCCGTGCCATGGAGGAAAACGGCACCGTGTCTTACTGGGCCGTGCTGTTTGAGGCCAACAGCTTTTCCGATCTGCTGGACCGGCTGAATATGGTCGAGGAGATCGCAGCCTCTGACCAGCGCCGCTTGGCGGAATTAAATGAAGCCGCCAAGGTGGTGGAGGAGGCCAAGGCCGCTCTGGAGACAGAGAAAGCGGAGCTGGAACTGAGCAAAAAGGATCTAGAGGCCGCCTCTGCCGAGTTGGCAGTTGCCAGCGCAGAAGCAGATGCCCTGCTGAAGGAACTGATCGCCATCGGCGCAGAGTTTGAAGCCTTGATCGAGGAGGCGGAGCGGAAAGAGAGCGAGAACGCCGGCAAACTGGACGACCTGGAGGCTGAGTTTGATGAGGCCAAGGAGCGGGAATATCAGGAGTGGCTGGATTCCCAGCGTCCTACATACGACACCGGTTATAGCAAGGTCGTCAACGGTGTGGAGTGGCTCACGCCTATCGAATACACCTATTTCTCCAGCCCCTTCGGCTATCGTTGGCATCCTATTTACGGCGACTGGCGGTTCCACTACGGTGTGGACCTGTCCGCCCCCCAGGGTACGCCCATTATTGCTGCCCGCAGCGGCGTTGTCACCGCAGCTACCTATGAAGCAGGCGGCGCAGGCTGGTATGTGAACATTGACCACCGGGACGGCTACGCCACCCGCTATATGCATATGACCCATTTTATCGTCTCTTACGGTCAGTATGTGCAGGCCGGTGAGGTGATCGGCTACTGCGGTTCTACCGGCGCATCCACCGGTCCTCATCTCCACTACGGCGTGTACTACAATGGCGTGGCCGTGAATCCTGCCGACTATATCATCGTATATTAAAGGGTAGGTAAGTGCCTCGCATAAAATCTTTGAGGTGAGTGAAACTATGAATCAGGACAATAAGTGGCAGCGGGTCTCCCGGATTCTGAAGACCGGCGCCACTTACCTGCTGGTAGCATTGCTGGCGTCTTCCATTACGCTGGGCGTGCTGCTGCAGGCGCAGAATCAAAAGCAAAAGCAGCTGATGGAGCTTGTGGATCAGCAGATCGCAAACCAAGCCGGCGTGGAGCAAGTTCAGGAAGAAACGGCCAAGCTGATGGCTGAATTGATGGCCACTAACGGCGAACTGCAGGAGTTGCTGGATGAAGCGGCTCTGCGGGAGATCACCCTGAATAGGAAGATCGAAGAACTGGATACCGCCTATCGCGAGGCAAGAGCGAGGGAGAGCCAAAAATGGGTGCTGCCTATGCAGTATATCCTTTGCTCCAGCCCCTATGGCAGCCGGGAGAATCCTGACACCGGCGAGGTGACATTCCATTACGGTGTGGACCTGGCGGCTGACGAGGGAACGCCTGTTGTGGCCAGCCGCAGCGGAACGGTGAAGACCACGGAATATGAAGCCGACGGCGCAGGCTACTATGTGGTCATCGACCACCTGGACGGCTACACTACCCGGTATCTGCACCTAAGCAGTGATATCGTAGAGCCCGGCCAGTTTGTGTTTGCCGGTCAGATTATCGGCTATTGCGGTTCTACCGGTGTATCTACCGGTCCTCATCTGCATTTCTGCATCTATAAAAACGGCGAGCCTCAAGACCCTGCCGATTACATTGATTTGTATTAACACCGTCCCACAGTCCCGTTTTGGGCTGTGGGAACTTTCCATATCATTGAGGTGAATGCTTTATGAGTACAACTCCCGGATGGCTTCGATTTTTAGGGAAAAGCCTGTCTTATCTGCTGGTTGCGGCACTGGCATCTGCCCTTACTTTGGTATTGGTGCCTGACACGGATTCCAAACTGGAGGAACTGGAGGCAGTCATTGCCCAGCGGTTTGTCGGCCAGGAGGATGTGGAACAGATCCGCGATGCGGCCGCGAGTGCTATGGTTGAGGCGTTAGGCGATCGGTGGAGCTACTATGTCTCTGCCAAGGAGTACGCCGCATATGAGGAGAGCAAGAACAATGCTTATGTGGGCATTGGCGTCACAGTGGCCCAGCTGCCCGACGGCGCAGGCTTTGAGATCCAGCAGGTAGATCCCGGCGGATCTGCCAAAGAAGCGGGGATCCTCCCGGGCGATGTGATCGTTGCCGTAGAGGACACACCGGCATCAGAGCTGGATCTAAACGGGATCAGCGACATGATCCGGGGTGAGGTGAATACCCGGGTGACCATTACGGTGCTCCGGGACGGGGAGAAGCTGCCCTTCATTTTGCAGCGCCGCACCATCAAGGTGGTGGTGGCCTCCGGCCAGATGCTGCCCGGAGACATCGGCCTGGTGCAGATCACCAATTTCCACAGCGGCTGCGCCAAAGAGGCAATGGCGCTGATTGGACAGCTACAGGAGCAAGGCGCAAAGGCGCTGATTCTGGATGTACGAAACAATCCCGGCGGTTATGTGCACGAAATGGTGGGGCTGCTGGATTATCTGCTGCCCGAGGGCGTTCTGTTCCGGGAAGTGGATTATAAGGGCGAAGAAGGACGGCGGGTCTCCGATGCCGATTGCCTGGAACTGCCTATGGCCGTGCTGGTCAATGGAGACAGCTACTCCGCAGCAGAGTTCTTTGCTGCCTGCCTGCGAGAATATGACTGGGCAACAGTGGTTGGCCAGCAGACCACCGGCAAAGGCTACTATCAGGAAACCCTGCGCTTGTCTGACGGCTCGGCAGTCAATTTGTCCACCGGCAAGTACTTTACCCCCAACGGTGTCAATCTGACGGAGGTGGGCGGTATCACACCGGATGCGGTGATCCCTGTGGACGAGGACACCGCCGCTATGATCTACGGAAAGCTCCTGCCGGTTGAGGAAGACCCCCAAATCCGGGCGGCTATGGAGATTCTCGCAGAAAAGGTGGGGTAAAATCCCATAAAAGGCGGAAAAAATCTTGACTTGAAGGCATTTTTTCTCTATAATGTTTGAAGCTATGGAACGTTTTTAGTAAGGAAGGGTTTTATTTATGGCTAAGGAATTTAAGATTACCAGTTTGCGTCTTGCTGACCTGGAAAAGGAACTGAATTATTTGAAGACCACCCGTGAGCGTGAGGTCGCTGCGATGATCGCAGAGGCCCGTTCTTACGGTGACTTGTCTGAGAACTCCGAGTACGATGAGGCCAAGAATGAGCAGGCTCGTCTTTACGGCCGTATTGCCGAGATCGAGGAGATCCTGTCCCACGCCGTGATCATTGAGGACGAGAACGAAGCCTCCGGCCGCGTTGGCCTGGGCTGCACCGTTGTGGTGGAAAATGAGCAGGGCAAGCAGACCTCTTATAAGATCACCGGCTCTCAGGAAGCCAATCCCATGGAGTTCAAGCTGTCCGACGACTCTCCCTTCGGCCGCGCCGTTGTGGGCAAGGCAATTGGCGATACCTTCATCGTCAACGCCCCCTCCGGCTCTTACAGCATGAAGGTGGTCAACATTATTCGCGAGGGCTAAACAATGGCTAACTTTGTACCGCAGGCAGAACTGCCTGTATCTGAACAGGCCCAGATCCGCCGGGACAAGCTGGCGGCGCTGCAGGCTGAGGGTCGTGACCCCTTTGTGCAGACGAAGTTTGATTTTACTGCAGACTCTGCCGGGATCAAGGCCGATTATGAAGGCTATGAGGGCAAGACTGTCCGTGTGGCCGGCCGCCTGATGAGCAAGCGCGGTCAGGGCAAGGTCATGTTCTGCGACCTGCAGGACAGCACCGGCCGCATCCAGCTGTTTGTGAAGATCGACGAGCTGGGAGAAGAGGAATACAACCGCTTCAAGAAGAACGACATCGGCGACATTCTGGGCGTGGAAGGCGAGGTCTTTAAGACCAAGACCGAGGAGATCTCCGTCCGGGCAAAGACCGTCACCCTGCTGTCCAAGTCCCTGCTGCCCCTGCCGGAAAAGTATCACGGCCTGACCGATAAGGAAATGCGTTTCCGCCAGAGATATGTGGATCTGATGGTAAATCCCGAGGTCAAGCAGAACTTCGTGATCCGCTCCAAGTTCATCAAGTTCATGCGCAACTATCTGGACAATATGAATTACATCGAGGTAGAGACACCGGTGCTGAATACCATCGCCGGCGGCGCATCTGCCCGTCCCTTTGTCACCCATCATAACACCCTGGATATCGATATGTATATGCGAATCGCTACCGAGCTGCCTTTGAAGCGGCTGATCATCGGCGGTATGGACCGGGTGTACGAGATCGGCCGTATCTTCCGCAACGAGGGTATGGATCCCAAGCACAATCCGGAGTTTACCTCCGTGGAGCTGTACCAGGCCTATGCGGATTTCCACGATATGATGGATATCTGCGAGGGCATCATTTCCGGCGCTGCCAAGGAGATCCTGGGCACCTACGAAGTGGAATGGATGGGTGAGAAGATCAATCTGGCTCCCGGCTGGCGCCGGATGACTATGGTGGAAGCCGTCAAGGAGTATGTGGGCATTGATTTTGGCGCTATCACCGACGACGCAGAGGCGGTTGCCGCCGCCAACGCCAAGGGCGTGGAGCTGGCAGACGCAGCTGAGAAGACCTGGGGCAATGCCCTGTACGCCTGCTTTGACCAGCGGGTGGAGGAGCACCTGATCCAGCCTACTTTCATCACGATGTACCCTGTTGAGGTCAGCCCCCTGACCAAGCGCAGTCCGGAAGATCCCAGACTGACTGAGCGCTTTGAAGCCTTTATCTGCCGTTCTGAGATGGGCAACGCCTACTCCGAACTGAACGATCCCATCGACCAGAGAAACCGCTTTATGAAGCAGGTAGAGCAGCGTGAGCGCGGCGACGACGAGACCGAGATGCTGGACGAGGACTTCCTCACCGCTATGGAGTACGGTATGCCTCCCACGGGCGGCATGGGCATCGGCATTGACCGCTGCGTCATGCTCCTGACCGGCAACGACACCATCCGGGAAGTCATCCTGTTCCCCACGATGAAACCCCTCACAGAGTAAACTTAAGCCGCAAACGCTGATTTAATAGCGTTTGCGGCATTTTGTTAATCTAATTTGACACTCAAAAATGAGGTTTACGACAGATTTACGACAAATGAGCAGTTAACAGTCCTTGGAAATTACGACAATAAGGTGTCGTAAACGCAATGTACCAACAGGATTACCGCTTACATAAGAAATAGAACCGAATAGATGGAAAAACGAGATTTTTCATAATTGAAATGCTATAATTCAGTAAACACATTCACGGAAAGGACAGATTGTATGTATGCTATAAGGACTGCTAATCTAACTAAAAAATATAAGGATATCATTGCGGTAGACCAATTAAATTTGCAGGTTAAAAAAGGCGAATTGTTTTCTTTGCTCGGTGTAAACGGTGCTGGCAAAACGACTACTATTAAAATGCTGTCCTGCCTTACACAACCTACAAGCGGAGATGCCTTTATTAAAGGAAAAAGCATTTGCAAAGATACTGCCGCTGTGAAAACACTCATAGCCGTTTCTCCGCAGGAAACTGCGGTTGCAGTCGGTCTTTCAGTTCATGAAAACCTTGAATTG
>JAZNAK010000018.1:0-11231 GCA_045586485.1 Faecousia sp.
ACCAGAATGATCAATAATACTGATCATCGGGGAAATTACTACCGCCCTAAGAGAGAGTCCGTAATAGCCGTATGTCTTGCATTGGGAGTGTCTACAGAGCAGCGATGGGAACTGCTAAATCTGGTTTTTCCAGAAGAAGCAATTTACATCGAAGCCATGAATAATGGTTATACTGTAGAAGACACCAACGAGATGCTAGAGGCAAGAGGTTTGAACGCACTCACAAGCGAATAAGCAAAGCGCCGATACCCAAAACAGCATTTGGGTATCGGCATTTTTTATACTCAAAAATACTGTTTCGCATGCGAAACCGCAAGAGCCAATGTGTGGTTTATAATGAAGTCAGTCAAGGAGCTCGTGACTATTTAGGCTGCTATCGGCCGATGGCAGTACTTCTATGTTTGGGAGATGATCATATGTTAAATATCCGTGATCTTCGGATCGACCCTGCCAGCTTGGGTCGTAAAATGTTGCTGGTCGATGTGATGCCCGCCTACGAGTATAAGGACGGCAAACGGACTGAGACCGTTACCGGCTATCGCTATGTGGTGTGCCTGGCAGAACATCGCCTGGAAAAACTGAGTGTGCGCATCGACGGACCTCAGCAGATGGAACAGCCGGAAGGCTTTGTGGATGTGGAGTTTACCGACCTGGTCGTCACCGGCTATGAGTCTCAGGGCAAGCTTCAATTCTCCGCGAAAGCCAGCGGCATTTTCCCCGTGGATTAATCCACACCTGTTCGTCTGAGGACGATCCCGCGGGGCGGCTGGGGGTTAATATTTTTCCCTAAAGAAAAATATCCCCCGCCGTAACGCGGGAGAAGTCCTTGCTCGCATAGGTTAGTATTACCTATGCGAGCGAAGTAGCAGTAGCAAAAAGGAGAATTTTGTCTATGTACGCAAGCAATACCCAGTCACGCAAGTGGCAGTTGACCATTAATAACCCCCAAGACCACGGTATGACCCATGATGTGATCATCGACCGCGCGCAGAAGTTTAATCCTGACTACTTCTGCATGGCCGACGAGATCGGTGCATGCGGTACATATCACACCCATGTTTACCTTTATTCAACCTCGCCTATGCGGTTCGGCACACTCAAAAGGCGCTTTCCTACGGCCCACATTGAAAAAGCCATTGGAACATCCCAAGAAAACCGGGATTATATGCGCAAGGAGGGCAAATGGGCAGAAACCGCCAAAGCTGAGACCCGTGTTGAGGGCACATTCAAGGAGTTCGGTGTGCTGCCTAATGAGGCTTCTGAGAAGAGTCCCAAAATGGCGCAGCTGATGCAGGATGTGAAAGACGGCTATTCCACCACGGAGATCATCGAAAACGATCCCAGCTTTGCTTTTAAGATCAATGACATTGATGCTCTGCGAGAAAAGCTGCTCTTTGAAAGATTCCGAAAAGAAAACCGCCCTGTGAAGGTGAATTACCTCTTCGGTGACAGTGGTACCGGTAAGACCCGGAGTATCTATGAAAAGCACTCTCCGGAGGATGTTTACCGTATCACCGATTACAGTGGACAATCCGGTGCTCGCTTTGACGACTACCACGGAGAGCCTGTGATTGTGTTTGAGGAATTTCATTCCCAGGTGCCCATTTCAGCGATGCTGAACTTTCTGGACATTTACCCGCTGAGGCTTCCTGCCCGATACCGTGACCGCGTTGCTTGCTTTGACACGGTGTACATCACCTCCAACATTCCGCTGGAACAGCAATACCAAGAGATCCAGCGTAAGGAGTTGGAGACCTGGCACGCATTTCTGCGGCGCATTCATACGGTGACAGAGTTCCGTCGTGGTCTGCCCCCACGGGAGGTGCTCCATGAGACGGTTTGAAAAGGAACGGCTGCAACGCCGTTCCAGTCTCCGGGAACACCTACCCAGACCCAATCCTACCTCCGACACGCCTGTGAAACTGATTTTCGTCGCCCTCTACATCCTTGGGGCAATCCTGGTGTGGAGCAAGCAGGATGAGATCGCACTGACCGCTGAGACCACTGCACTGCTTTCACCCATAGCCAGTTTTGTAATGCAGCACATCTTTGCGGTATACCTGCTGGTTGGCGGAGTGTTCCTCACCATACTTATTCTGTTTCCCCTTGGAAAGAAGGCTGCTCAGGATCAACTGCGGAGCATCGGTCTTGTGAACCATGCGGATATGGTTCCTGCCCTCAAACAGAAATACAAGGATAAACAGAATCCTCGTATTTCAGTCTGGGAGTTCAGCTCACAAGGAATCCCTCTGAAAACATGGGAGGACAAGCAGGCAGCCATTGAGACCATCCTGGACATCACCATCGTTAAGATGAAATATGGGTCTGGGAAAAGCCGTGTTCTTCTCTACACTGTTCCTGCCAGAACAGATCTGCCGGATGTGATAGACTGGAATGACAAGTACCTTTCCCAGAAACCCTTCATACTTGCTTTGGGCGAGAGCTTTACCGGACCTGTTACTGTGGATCTTGTAAAAGTCCCGCACATTCTCTTAGGCGGTTCTACCGGCAGCGGCAAGAGTGTTCTGCTGAAGCTGCTCCTCATGCAGGCATTAAAGAAAGGCGCTATCGTCTGCATTGCAGATTTCAAAGGCGGTGTGGATTTTCCACCCATTTGGCACAAGCAGTGCCGTATGTGTATCGAGGAGGAATCTACTCTCGCACTCCTTACGGAGCTAGTGGACGAGCTGCAACGGCGCAAAGCCCTACTGGCAGCCTCTGGGCAGCCCAATATTGACCGCTATAACGAAGCCATAGGAGAAGACCTGCCCCGGTATATCTTCGCCTGTGATGAAATTGCGGAGGTGCTGGACAAGACCGGCCTAACCAAGGAGCAGAAGGAGATCGTCGGCAAGATCGAAAGCAAGCTTTCTATGATTGCCCGACAAGGCCGTGCCTTTGGCATCCACCTGATCCTTGCCACCCAGCGTCCGGATGCCAACATTCTTTCCGGTCAAATCAAGAACAATGTGAACTGCCGGATCTGCGGCCGTGCGGATACTATCCTGTCACAAATCATCCTGGATAGCACCGCCGCAGCAGAGCAGATCCCCAAAGATGCCCGTGGTCGTTTCCTGCTCCACGACGGCACTCTTTTCCAAGCCTATTGGTTCGACGACAGAGGAGGTTGATACTATGACATCGTCTAACCTGCAAAACAAATATCCACCTGTCCTCTGTGTGAGGCAGGTGGCTGAAATATTGGTGGTCAGTCATAACACCGCGTATGAATTGGTTCGTTCCGGAACGATTCATAGTGTCCGGGTTGGACGCAACTATCGCATCCCTCTGGAAGCGGTAATTGACTACCTTCGTAAGCACTAATCTCGTTGCGGATTGACCGCATTTATGGTATAATATAAATGTACCTGCTATGCGGCGACGAAAGGAGTAATATTTATGCCGCAGAGCAAAAAGAAGAAAAACAGCAAAGCAGCTTCCGGGATGGGCAACGTCCGCAAGAAGACCGTTCGCAAAGGCGACAAGGAATACGAATACTGGGAAGCCAGATATACTGTCGGCTTCGATCCCGGCACAGGAAAGCAGGTCCAGAAATCTGTCAGCGGTAAGACACAGAAAGAGGTTGCGCAGAAGCTCAAAGAGCTGACTGCTGCTCTGGATGCAGGTACTTACATTGCCCCCAGCAAAATGACCGTAGGGCAATGGTTGGATATCTGGCAGAGTGAGTACCTAAGCAATGTAAAGCCTTCCACTGTCAGTTCTTACGACGCTACCATCCGCAATCATCTGAAGCCTGGGATTGGCGCCATCCGGTTGGATATGCTAACTACCCACGACATTCAGGAGTTCTACAACAACCTGTTCTCCCCCGAGGAGGATGCGAAAGGCTTGTCCGCCAAGACTATCAAGAACATCCACGGCATTCTCCACCACGCATTGGAGCAAGCCCTGCGCAACAATTACATTCGAACCAACCCAGCCAATGCTTGCGTCATTCCCAGAGCAGTTAAGAAAAAGGTCAAACCCATGAATGAGCATCAGATCGCAGATTTTCTCAAGGCCGTCAAGGGTCACAAATACGAGAATATGTTTCTGGTTGCCCTGTTCACCGGAATGCGACAGGGTGAGGTCTGCGGTCTGCAATGGGAGTGTGTAGACTTCGACAACGGCACGATTCTCGTTGACAAGCAATTGCAGAGTCTGCGTGGAAAAACCCGGGGCAACAAAGAGAAGTACGCACTGGTTTCCACCAAGAACGGCAAAGAGCGCACCATCACCGCCGCGCCCTTTGTGATGGATCTGCTTTGGAAAACCAAGCGGACACAGGATACCAACCGGAAGCTCTGGGGTGAGGGATTTCTGGAAACCAATTTGGTTTTTACCGACGAAATCGGTAATCGGGTAACGCCTCAGGCACTGTACCGGGCATTCAAAATCATTGTGACAGAATTGGAAATGCCTATGGTTCGTTTTCACGATCTTCGCCATTCTTATGCCGTTATTTCGTTAAAATCCGGTGATGATGTGAAGACCGTTCAGGAAAATTTGGGTCACGCGACCTCTGCTTTTACCCTGGATACCTACGGTCACGTCACCGAAAAGATGAAAAAGGACAGTGCAAACCGTATGGAAGCGTTTATAAGATCCGTAAGCTGATAAGGGAAACCGTAAGGGAAAATAAAATACCGCCTTTGAAATTCAGAATATTCTGAACCTCAAAATCGGTGAAACGCAAAAAGAAACCCCTGGATTCGGAAGAATCCAGGGTGAATCTAATGGCAGAGGATGAGGGATTCGAACCCCCGCAAACGGAGTCAGAGTCCGGTGTGCTACCGTTACACTAATCCTCTATCACACGGACGAGATTTATTATACGCAAAATACGGAAAAAGTCAAGCGGTTTTTTACAATTCTGCCACTTTTTTCTCCCGCCCGTTCTATGGTATCTTCCCCAAAAACCGGCGCGCTATTCACGCTTGCTCCCAAGGAAACGGTTCACCCTTTAATACGGACTTTTTCATATAGGCAAAGGTCTCTTTTTCGCCCCGCTGGCTGAGCATTTCCAGCAAATAGTCCAGCTCCTGCCGGGTTTTCGGATGCATCCGGTCACGCTCCATACTCTTGCGGAAGTAGTTCAGCGCGGCGCTGTCGGTATAGGCCTTGCCCTGGTAGGTCATACAGGCCGCGCGTCGGTCCATCACCATCTCCACCAGATACTTTCGGGGCATAGGCAACGACTCGTACTGGCGGGTAGCAGAGTTCACATCCGTCCAGTATTCATAGTGATGGCGGTTGCGGCCCTTATGGTGCATCCACGCCTCGCTATAGCCCTTATCTTCCCGCTCGGCGCTGTTGGGACTGCGATTGCCCTGATAATACTTAACGCCGGTCAGAAACTCTGTGGGGGAGTATTTGGACAGGTCGTGGATAAGTCCCTGCCAGTACAGGCCAACACGGAAACAGCCCCCAAGCACCAGGAAGCGGTGTTTGGTAATGGTTATAAAATGCTGCCACGCTTTCACGCTTCGTCAACTCGCTTTCATGGAACAAGGGTGCTAAATGCACCCTTGCAATGATTATCTCGCCAGGAAACCGATCTTCTTATAGACCTTCCGCAGAGTCTTCTCTGCCTCGTAGGCGGCCCGCTGGGCGCCGTTGCGATAGACGCTCTCAAGATACGCCTTATCCTTCAGCAGGCGGCTGGCTTCCTCACGGATGGGACGCAGGGTCTCAATGACCGCCTCGCCCACCTTGGGTTTGAATGCGCCGTAGCCCTGACCGGCAAACTCGGTTTCAATCTCGCCGTAGGTCTTGCCGGTGACGGCAGAGTAAATGCTCATCAGATTGGCAACGCCGGGCTTATTCTCGGGATCAAACCGGACGCAATTCTCCGTGTCGGAGTCGGTAATGGCACGCTTGAACTTCCGCTGGATATCCTCCGGGCGCTCCATCAGGAACACGCAACCCTCGGGCATAGACTTACTCATCTTGCTGTCAGGAGCGTTCAGGCTCATCACTCTTGCGCCGGTCTCAGGAATGTAAGGCTCGGGGATCTTGAACACATCGCCGTAGACACTGTTGAATCGCTGGGCGACATCGCGTGTCAGCTCGCAGTGCTGCTTCTGATCGTGACCTACCGGCACCAGATCCGGCTGGTACAGCAGAATATCCGCCGCCATCAGAGCGGGATAGGTAAACAGGCCGCCGTTGATATTCTCGGCATTTTTGGCGGACTTATCCTTAAACTGGGTCATGCGGCTCAGCTCGCCAAACATAGTATAGCAGTTCAGTACCCAGCCCAGCTCTGCATGCTGGTGCACGTGGCTCTGAACAAACAGGGTGTTCTTCTCGGGATCCAGGCCGCAGGCGATGTACTGGGCCAGCTGCTCCAAAGTGCGACGGCGCAGGTCTGCGGGGGTCTGCCGCACAGTAATGGTATGCATATCCGCCATGAAGTAGAAGCACTCATACTGCTCCGCGCGGCTGCTCCAGTTTTTAATAGCACCCAGGTAATTGCCCAGATGCAAGTCACCGCTGGGCTGGATGCCGGACAGCATTCTCTTTTTTGCTACGATCTCTTCCATAAAAAATCGCCTCGTTTTCCATAATGTCCTAGTATTTTATCATACTCCCGGGAAAAACGCAACGGGAAATTGACTTTAGCGCTATGGTTGTGCTACAATAACAAAAAGTTTTTTAACACGAGGTAGCAACTATGGATTATACTGTTCTTGCCCAACTGCTGTTCCCCAATGTGACCGACACCCCCGAGTCCCTGGAGGAAAAGTTCCCCTCCCGGAATCTGCCGGAGGGCACTATCGTCTCCCGTATGGCTCCCTCCCCCACCGGTTTTGTCCATCTGGGCAACCTGGTGCAGGGTCTGACCAGTGAACGGATGGCCCACCAGAGCGGCGGTGTGCTGTTTTTGCGGGTGGAGGACACCGACGCAAAGCGGGAAGTTCCCGGCGCGGTGGAAGTGCTGATCAACACTCTGAAGCACTACGGCATCCACTTTGACGAAGGCGCCACCATCGACGGCGACAGCGGCAGCTATGGCCCTTACCGCCAGCGGCAGAGAGCGGCCATTTACCATGTATATGCCAAGAAGCTGGTGTCCGAGGGTATGGCTTATCCCTGCTTCTGCACCGAGCAGGAGCTGAGCAACATGCGCGAGCGGCAGGAAGCCAACAAGGAGACCACCGGATACTACGGTCAGTACGCTATTTGGCGTGATCGGCCTTTGGAGGATGTGCAGGCGCAGCTGGATGCCGGCAATCCCTGGGTGCTCCGTTTTCGTTCCACCGGCAGCATTGAGAATCAGTTTAAGTTCGACGATCTGGTCAAGGGCCAGCTGACCATTACGGAAAACAATATCGACCATGTTCTGCTGAAGTCAGATGGCATTCCCACCTACCACTTTGCCCACGCAGTGGACGATCATCTGATGCGCACCACCCATGTGGTGCGGGGTGACGAATGGCTGCCCACCCTGCCCTTCCATATCCAGCTGTTCAGGGCACTGGGCTTCAAGCTGCCCAAGTATGTCCACATTGGGCCTCTCATGAAGATGGACGGCAACTCCAAGCGAAAGCTCAGCAAGCGGAAAGACCCGGAGCTGGCGCTGACCTTCTATAAAGCGGAGGGTTTCCCTGTCGCTGCCGTCTACGAGTATATTATGACACTGCTGAACTCCAACTACGAGGACTGGCGTCGGGCCAATCCCACTGCCCCCGCCACAGAGTTCAAGTTCAGTCCCAAGAAGCTGAATCCCGCCGGCAACCTGTTCGACTACGCCAAGCTGACGGATGTGAGTAAGAATGTGATCGCAACCATGGACGCTGAAACTGTCTATCAGCTCCTTGTGGAATGGGCAACGGAGTTTGATGCCGATTTTGCCGCCAAGCTCTCCGCCGATCCCGATTACGCCAAGCAGATCCTGGCCATCGGCCGGGGCGGCAAAAAGCCTAGAAAGGATATTGCCGTCTGGACAGAAGCAAAGCCCTACATGGGATTCTTCTATGACGAGTATCTGGAAACACCTGTATTTGACGAGAAGTTCTCTTCCGAGACTGTGAAGACCGCTCTTAACAAGTTCCTGGAGAGGTTCGACATTTCCGACGACTCTGCTATGTGGTTCGATAAGGTCAAGGCCATCACCGAGGAGATGGGCTTTACCACCGATATGAAGGCCTACAAGGCAGACCCTGCCGCCTTCCCCGGCACGGTTGCTGATGTTTCTACCTTCATCCGGCAGGCTACCACCGGCAAGACCAACTCCCCCGACCTGTACACAGTTATGCAGATCCTGGGTTATGACAGAACGGTCGCCCGGATCAAAGGTGTCATTGATTCCCTATAACAAACAAATCGCCTGTGGCTTTCAGCCACAGGCGATCTTTTTTAGTTTTTCAAGCTTTGCAGAGGCGCAGGGATCCGGCCGCCGCGGGCAATAAAGTCCTCAGCAGACTCCTTATGCACCGGCATCACCGGCGCGCTGCCCAACAGGCCGCCCAGCTCCACCCGGTCGCCCACAATTTTACCAGGGGCGGGAATGATGCGCACAGCGGTAGTCTTGGAGTTCACCATACCAATGGCCGCCTCGTCAGCGATAATAGCAGAGATTGTAGCGGCAGAGGTATCGCCGGGGACGGCGATCATATCCAGGCCTACCGAGCACACGCAGGTCATCGCTTCCAGCTTATCCAGCGTCAGCACACCGGATTCGGCGGCAGCGATCATGCCCTCATCCTCGGACACGGGGATAAACGCGCCGGAGAGGCCGCCCACATGGTTGGATGCCATCACGCCGCCCTTTTTCACTGCGTCATTCAGCAGGGCAAGGGCCGCCGTGGTGCCATGGGTACCGCATACCTCCAGGCCCATCTCCTCCAGAATGCGGGCCACGCTGTCACCCACCGCGGGGGTAGGCGCCAGAGAGAGGTCCACAATGCCAAAGGGCACATCCAGCCGTTTGCCGGCCTCCACACCCACCATCTGACCCATACGGGTCACCCGGAAGGCAGTCTTCTTAATGGTCTCCGCCACCACATCAAAGGGCTGACCCTTGACGCTCTGCAGCGCGTGGTACACCACACCCGGTCCGGAGACACCCACATTCAGTTCACATTCCGGTTCTCCAACGCCGTGGAACGCGCCGGCCATAAAGGGGTTATCCTCCACCGCATTGGCAAACACCACCAATTTGGCGCAACCCAGGCCGCCATTGTCAGCAGTGAGGGCTGCGGTCTGCTTGATGATCCGGCCCATTTTGGCAACGGCATCCATATTGATACCGGCCTTGGTAGAGCCTACATTCACACTGGCACAGACCCGCTCGGTGACGGCCATGGCTTCGGGGATGGAGTCCATCAGAATCCAGTCGCCCTTGGTGCAACCCTTTTGCACCAGCGCGGTGAAGCCGCCAATAAAGTTCACGCCGCATTCCTTTGCCGCCTTATCCATAGCCATAGCCAGCGGTACATAGGAATCTGTTTTGCAGGTATTGCCCACCAGAGCAATGGGTGTGACAGAGATACGCTTGTTGACAATGGGAATGCCGAACTCCCACTCGATCTCCTGCCCCACCTTTACCAGATTTTCTGCCCGGCGGGTAATTTTATCGTAGATCCGCTGGGCGCAAACATTCACATCCTCGTGGCCGCAGTCCAGCAAGGAAATGCCCATGGTAATGGTGCGGATATCCAGGTGGCGCTTATCAATCATATCCTGGGTGGCTAAAATATCCTTAAAATCCAGCATAGCCACTCCTTATACCCGGTGCATCGCCTGGAAGATCTCTTCCCGCTGCAGCCGGATGGACAGATTCATCTGCTTGCCCTTTTCCTCCAGTTTCTGCGCCAGCTCCGCCAGCGGGCAAACGCACTGGGACACCTCCACCACCATCATCATGGTGAAATATCCCTGCATAACGGTCTGTCTGATATCCAGGACATTGACATTAAACTCGGCAAGGTCTACGCACACGGCCGCAATGATGCCCACGCGGTCCTTGCCCACTACAGTGACAATCGCTTTCATTCTCTTTCTCCTCACACTTCGTAGTCAGCGCACACCCGGGTATCCAGGAAGTGCCAGAAATGCTCCTTGGCCGCCAGGTGGGCGGGATGGGAAGCGTAGTTCTTCAATGCCTCCCGACTCTCAAACTCGGAATACAGCGCATAGTCCATACCACCCTGGTAAGTCCTGCGGATCTCCATATGGGTAAGGCCGGGGATCACCCCAACCAGAGGCTCCAGCTGGTCTTTGATAATGTACACAGCCTGCTCTTTATCCACACCCTCTTTTAATGTATACACTACGATATGTTTGACCATAGGATTTTCCTCCCTTAAAAACAATACCGGGACCGGTTCACCGGTCCCGGTATGTAATGTGCATTAAACCTCTTCAGCAGCCTCTTCGGCGACTTCTTCAACAGTCTCTTCAGCGGCTTCCTCAGCAGCCTCTTCCACCGGCTCCAGCAGAGCGCGGATGGACAGAGAGATGCGCTTGGTCTCGGCGTCGATCTCGGTGATCTTGACCTGGACCTCCTGACCCTCGGACAGAACATCCTCGGGCTTGCCAATGCGGCGGTCAGCGATCTGAGAAATGTGGATCAGGCCGTCAACGCCGGGCAGGATCTCAGCGAATGCGCCGAAGGTCATCAGCTTAACAACCTTAGCGTTCACAACATCACCAACATTGTAGTTGGTCATAAACTGATTCCAGGGGTTCATCTCAGCGGTCTTGTAGCCCAGAGAGATCTTGCGCTTCTCGGGGTCAAAGGAGATGACATAAACATCGATCTCGTCGCCAACCTTCACCACCTCAGCGGGAGTCTTGATGCGATTCCAGCTCAGCTCGGAAACATGGACCATGCCGTCAACGCCGCCGATGTCCACAAATGCGCCGTAGGAAGTCAGGGACTTAACGGTGCCGTGGTACTTTGCGCCGACCTCGATCTCGTTCCACAGCTTCTCCTGAGCAGCCTTGCGAGCCTCAGAAGCAACAGCGCGGATGGAGCCGATCACGCGGCGGCGTGCACGGTTAACTTCGGTAACCTTCAGCTGAACAGCCTTGCCAACCTGCCCGGCCATATCGCCGCCCTTGGCAATGCCGGACTGGGAAGCAGGGATAAAGACGCGGATGCCCTTAACATTGGCAACCAGGCCGCCCTTGTTCTCCTCGGAGATGACGCCCTCAACGGTAGCCTTCTCTTCGCACCAAACAGCGATAAAGTCGGAGGCCAAGCGGTCTTAGGAAGACAAGTA
>JAZNAK010000019.1:0-12680 GCA_045586485.1 Faecousia sp.
TGCGGCAACCACCTATAGTGTGTATTCGCTGCCCACCACATACTTTATCGATGCAGAAGGATATCTTGTTGCACAGGCAACCGGAGCTATATCTGCAGATACGCTCCAGCGTGGGATTGATATGATTAAATGAAACAAGACACCCCGTCTTTTTTGGGGTGTCTTGTTTCTTTGTTTTAATATTACCGCCGATGTTTGTTGTTTATAAGGTCACCATAGACAGGGGTGGCAAAACCGAAACCACCGGAAACGGCGAGAATTTGCCCGGTGGTATAGGCAGAGGCATCGCTGGCAAAATAGCAGACTGCTTCTGCGATCTCTTCCGGCAGCCCCATGCGTCCCAGAGGGATATGCCGCATAAATAGGTTTCGGAAATCGTCAGACAGGTGCTTTTCCACCGCCTCAGTGGCAGTCATTCCGGGAAGGACAGCGTTGCACCGAATATGATGTTTCGCCTCCTGCACGGCGATCAGTTTTGTCAAATAATTGATTGCTGCTTTGCTGGTACCATAGGCAACCTGTGAAATGTCCGGCACAAGACCGCCCACAGAGGAGATGTTGATGATACTGCCGCCCCCTTGGTCTGCCATATGCTTTGCTGCAGCTTGACTTGCCATAAAGACGCTTCTCAGGTTTAGATTTACTGTGTCCAGAAACATTTGGGGCTCTGTATTGGCAAAGTCCAAATCTTTTCCGGGATTGGATGTGCCGAAATTGTTGACCAGCACATCGATGTGACCCGCATCTTGAACTACCTCCTCCACCATAGTGGTAAAGGTCTCCGGTTTGGTGGCATCGTTGTACACACATTTTACTCCATTCAGAGTATCTGCAATCTCCTGTGCCCGTTCCACATTCCGGGCGGCCATATAAACCTTCGCGCCCTCGACCGCACATTTCTTTACAATAGAAAGACCGATTCCCCTGGTGGACGCGGTCACCAGAATGACTTTGTCTTTTAATCTCATATTATGACTCCTTTACGACTTTTCGTTTTGGCAGAAACAGAACTGCCACAATGCCCAATGCCACGCACAGGATCTCAACGATCGCCAGAAAATGGATGGAGGCAACTGCAGCGGTAGGCGCAGTTGTACCTGCTGCAATTCTTCCTGTAATCTGGTTGGTAAATAACGGGACAAACACGGCCACGCCAAAGGGCGCAGCCAGATCCCGGAACAGACCGTAGGTTCCGGTTCCCGCGCCGGCCTCCCGGGGCGTCAATCCGGACAGAACGACTTTCATAAAGATCGTGCCGTTTCCACCCAGACCCAAGCCGAGAACACCCAGCGCGGCCATCAACAGCAGTACAGAGGTGGCCTCTGTGAACAGCAGCAGAATCCCGCATCCGATCCCGGTGAGCAGAAAGGATCCTATGAGGATTCGCTTTGGTTCAAACTTATCTGCCAGCGGTCCCAAAATAATCGCGCCCAGGGCCATGCCTACATACATCACGGAGATGGCATAGCCGGAGATGACGGTGTTATCCGGCTGCGTGTAATTCACAAACACGATGGTGCCCGTCATATTGGCCTGCATCAAGCCCTGGGTCAAGAACAGCGCAAGGACACTCAGAACAAAAGCGCTGCGTGTTATAAAGCTGCCCGAAAAAATGGGATAGGGGCTTTTTCTTTCCACAAGGACAAGGCCAAGCAGGCTGCTGATTGCAAGACCCAATACGATCAGAAACGGCGTGGATGTCCAGCCGAAGTTCTGTCCAAAGGAGGGGACGCACAGCAGCAGGCTAAAGAAGAATAGAATCAAAACAGCGCCGGACACATCGAAATCCTGCAGGGGCTTCTTGGGGGAGACTTGATTGCGGGAAGTGAAGGCGCAGGCGGCAAAAATACCGGCGCAAACAGCAACACATACCCACAGCATACTGCGCCATCCGTAGGCGGAAACAATCAGACCTCCAATGGTTGGCCCGATGATTACTGACGCGCTGGACAGTAGCATATACAAGGAAAAACCCTTCGCGACTTTATCCTGTGGAAACTCGGTCGTAATATACGCAAGAATCACAGGCCCCATGGCGGCTGTGCCGATACCGACAATAAAACGGGCAATGAGCATAAACACAAGGGAACTTGCCAAGGCGGATAGAATATTGCCCAGGGTGAATACCGCAACGCCTAAGAGCAGCGTCCTTCTGCGTCCGATCACATCCCCGACCTTGCCAAGAATGGGCGCGCAGGCGGCAGTAGACATGGCCTGCGCAAGAGCAGTCCATGTAGTATTATTATAGGCAATACCGATGTCTTGCACAAAAGCCGGCCCTAAAACCGTAGAAAAGCCGCCCACCAAACCTATTAAAAGGGCAGCCAGTGCATATGGAATAAACCCAAGTTTATATGCCATCTTTTCACATCCTTTTGGCTGTAGTATGTCCAAACTTCGATGCATTATTGCTGCCGTTGTGGACACACTTTTTGCAGGAGGGATGGAATATGAAGCAGAAGTTTTTGATTTGCCGGCACTGCGGCAATATTGTGGCCATGATTCGGGATAAAGGCGTTCCGGTCTATTGCTGCGGCGAGAAAATGCAGGAGCTGATTCCCGGTACAACAGAAGCATCCGGGGAAAAGCATATTCCGGTATATGAGGTTGATGGAAACACCGTCCATGTGACCGTTGGATCTGCAGAACATCCCATGACACAGGAGCACTATATCCAATGGGTGTGCATGGAAACGGAACACGGTATTCAGTATGCCCATCTGGACCCGGATGACGAGCCACGAGTAAAATTCGCTCTTTGTGAAGGGGATGAAGTCCGGGCAGTATATGCATTTTGCAATCAACACGATTTATGGAGGAAATAAGTATGTCTATGATCAACAAGGAGATCTCCGATTTCCGCACCTATGCCTACCACGAAAACGATTTTAAGTTTGTGAGCAAGGAAGACATCCTTGGTAAGTGGAGCGTCTTTTTCTTCTATCCTGCGGACTTCACTTTCGTGTGTCCCACGGAGCTGGAGGACTTGGCAGACAAGTATGAGCAGTTCCGCGCCATCGGCTGCGAGGTCTATTCTGTGTCTACCGATACCCATTTTGTCCACAAGGCATGGCACGATGCCTCCGAGCGCATTAAAAAGATCAACTATCCCATGCTGGCGGACCCAACCCACAGCATTTCCAAGGATTTTGAGGTGCTGATTGAGGCCGATGGTCTTGCCGAGCGAGGCACTTTCATTATCAATCCCGAGGGTAAAATTGTGGGCTATGAGGTGACTGCCGGTAATGTGGGCAGAAACGCAGAGGAGCTGCTGCGGAAGGTGCAGGCTTGCCAGTTTCTCCACGCCCACGGCGACCAGGTTTGCCCCGCCAACTGGAAGCCCGGTGCGGAAACGCTGAAACCCAGTCTGGATCTGGTGGGACAGCTTTGATGGACAATCTGTACGATGTGGTGATCGTCGGCGGTGGCCCTGCGGGGCTGACCGCCGCGCTGTACCTTGCACGGGCAAAATATCGCGTGCTGGTTCTGGAAAAGGAACAGTTTGGCGGGCAGATCGCCATCACCCATGAGGTGGTCAACTATCCCGGCCTTGCCAGGACAAGTGGCAAGGCCCTGACAGATACCATACAGCATCAGGCAGAGAGCTTCGGTGCGGAGTTCCAACTGGCGGAGGCCACGGGCTTCGACCTTTCCGGTGATATGAAAACGGTGTACACCAACAAGGGAGAATACCGCTGCTTTGGTATCCTGCTGGCAACCGGCGCACACCCAAGAATGGTTGGATTCAAGGGGGAAGAAGAACACAAGGGCCGGGGGGTTGCCTACTGCGCCACCTGCGACGGTGAGTTCTTCACCGGTAAAGAGATCTTCGTGGTTGGCGGTGGCTACGCAGCCGCGGAGGAAAGCGTGTTTCTGACGAAGTTTGCCCGGCATGTGACGATTCTTGTTCGCAAGGACGACTTCTCTTGCGCCGCATCGGTGGCGGATCAGGCAAAAAATCACGAGAAGATCACGGTGCTGTATAACACGGTGATGGAGGAAGTGTCCGGAGAGAACGGACTGATCTACGCCCGGTACAAAAACAGCTTAACGGGAGAGGTGACGGAATATAAAGACGGAGAATCCTTTGGTGTCTTTGTGTTTGCCGGTTATGCACCTGCAACGGAAGCGGTTCAGGGGATTGTAGAGCTGAACGAACAGGGATATATCATCACCGACCCGTCACAAAAGACCAGCGCGGAGGGCGTTTATGCGGCGGGAGACGTGTGCATCAAACCCTTGCGGCAGGTAGTGACAGCCACCAGTGACGGCGCGCTGGCGGCAACAGAACTGGAAAAGTATGTGGCGGCAGTACACCGAAAGACCGGTGTGCGTGCTGATGCGCCTTCTGCAAAACAGAGCGAAGCAACTGTCACAGCCGCTCCCCACGAATCTAAGGACTCCGGCGAACTGTTCACAACGCAAATGCGGCAGCAGCTGGATACCGTATTCAGCCGGATGGAAAGGCCGCTCCTGCTGAAACTGTATTTGGACAATCGCTCAGTTTCAGACGAATTGGAAAGCTTTATTACCGCCCTTGCGGCGCTATCTGATAAGCTGGAACTTGAGGTGTGTGACAGACAGGCAGAAGAAACCGTTGCGCCCTGTGTGGAGGTTTGCCTGGCCGACGGAACACCAACAGGCCTTGCATTTCACGGTGTGCCCAGTGGTCACGAGTTTACTTCCTTTGTGTTGGGACTGTACAATGCTGCAGGCCCCGGACAGGCATTGGACGAAGCCATCCGGGAACGGATCGCGGCCATTACAAATAAGACCGATATGAAGATTCTGGTCACACTTTCCTGCACAATGTGTCCGGATCTGGTGGTGGCGTCTCAGCGAATCGCAGCGGCAAATCCCAATATAACAGCCAATGTATATGACATCCGCCATTTTGAAAATTTCAAAAGCAAGTACAATGTGATGAGTGTGCCCTGTCTGATCATAAATGATGACAAGGTGTTATTTGGCAAGAAGAATATATCCCAGCTCCTTGATTTACTGCCCTAACCAACCCATATAAACAAAAGCAAACGCCCCGCCTTATTACAAAGGCGGGGCGTTGTGGTTGCGCTGCAGTTGTTTTGTTATTTTCTCCGGTCGTAGATCTTGGCCAGACCGCCTTCGCTGGTTTCCCGGAAACGGTGGTTCAGATTCACGCCGGTCTCGTGCATGGCCCGGCAGACCATATCGTAGCTGATGTTCCGGGAGCCGGTGAGGAAGTAGCTGAGGTTGCAGGCGTTCATGGCTCGCATAGCGGCAACCGCGTTGCGCTCTATGCAGGGGATCTGCACCAGACCGCAGATGGGATCACAGGTCAGACCCAGGTGATGCTCCATAGCTACCTCAGCCGCGTACTCCACCTGGTCAATGTTCTGCCCGTACAGCTGGGCGAGGGCGGCAGCTGCCATGGAGCAGGCCGTGCCGATCTCCGCCTGACAGCCGGCTTCCGCGCCGGAGATGGAGGCATTGCGCTTGGTCAGACTGCCGATGATGCCGGCAGTGGCCAGGGCGTGGGCGATCTCCAGATCCGTAAAGCCCTTGGTGTCCTGGGCGTATTTCAGCACGGCAGGCACTACGCCGCAGGCGCCGCAGGTGGGAGCTGTGACGATGGTACCGTTGTCCGCGTTCTGCTCTGCCACCGCGTAGGCGTAGGCGGCGATCTGCTGGAACTCACTGAGGGCGGCAGGCATATCTTTTACCTGTTGGTCATAGAGGTACTTGGCCTTTCGCTGTACCTTCAGTCCTCCGGGCAGTACGCCGGTGGCGGCCAATCCGTCGGCAATGGACTGCTTCATCACAGACCAGATGTTCAGCAGAAACTCCCAGATCTCCGCCCCCTCGTTCAACTCTACATAGTCACTGAGCTTGTCTATGTAGCGCCATTTGCAGAAGTCTGCGATTTCCGCAAAGGAGTTCTCCGGATACACCTCGGGGGAGTCCAGATGGCTTTGGCCGGGGATCTTGATGTCGCCGCCGCCAATGGATTCCACCCGGAGAGATCCGGTCTCCTCGCCGCCGGACAGGGCAATAAAGTCCATGGTGTTGGGGTGATGGGCTTCGGGGGTCTGGTCCGAAAAGATGATCTCAGCGGGCAGGGGAGACAGCACCTGTCGAATCACCCGATCCGTGCCGTGACCAACGCCGGTCTTGCTGAGAGAGCCGTATAGTACCACCCGGAAAGCGTCAGCCTCCGGATGGCTGTCTTTGAAGAAATGGGCGGCGCGTTCCGGCCCCATGGTGTGGGAGGAGGAGGGGCCTTTACCGACCTTATATATCTCTCGGATGGATTTCATAGCATACCTCCGCAGTGTAGTTATGTACAGTATAGCAAATCCCCGGGCAAAATACAATTGCCAATTATTCCGAGTGCAGAGCCTGCAGGGACAGCTCTCCAGCCAGCTTGAACAGCGCGTCGCTGAGAAGCTGCTCCAGGGAGACCCCTGCGGACTGGGCGATGTGGGTATAAAAAAGAGCCACGGACGGCTCCAGCAGAAGCGTGACCTGTGTCATAATGGCCTCCTGAAAAATACTGTGTCTTATCCTATGCAAACCCTTGACAGGCGTGCTACAATATAAAGTACGAGAAAGCGCAAATAATGCGAGAGGTGATAACTATGGCGAAAGAAAAAAAGGTTGAGCAGATCACCGATATGGAGGTAGACTTTGCCCAGTGGTTCACAGATGTGTGTACCAAGGCGCAGCTGATCGACTATTCCTCCATTAAGGGTGTATTTATTTACCGTCCCTATGGCTATGCCATTTGGGAGAACATCCAGGCGATTATGGACAAGGAGTTCAAAAAGCAGGGCGTAGAGAATGTCTATATGCCTTTGCTGATCCCTGAGAGCCTGCTGCAGAAGGAAAAGGACCATGTGGAGGGCTTTGCACCTGAATGCGCCTGGGTGACCATGGGCGGCGGTGAAAAGCTGGAGGAGCGGTATGCCATCCGTCCCACTTCCGAAACACTGTTCTGTGAGCATTTTGCCAATGTCCTGCAGACCCACCGGCAGCTGCCTATGAAGTACAACCAGTGGTGCAGCGTCCTGCGCTGGGAGAAGACCTCCCGCCCCTTCCTCCGCCACCGTGAGTTCCTGTGGCAGGAGGGTCACACCATTCACTCTACCGCCGAGGAGGCAAAAGCGTTCACTGAGACCATGCTGAATGTCTATGCCGACTTCTGCGAGAATGTGCTGGCAATGCCTGTCACCCGGGGTCAGAAGACCGAAAAGGAGAAGTTCAACGGCGCTGAGGCCACCTACACCATCGAGTGTATGATGCACGACCGGAAGGCTCTTCAGGCTGGCACCTCCCACTACTTCGGCGACGGCTTTGCCAAGGCATTCGGCATCGAGTTTACCGACAAGAACAATCAGAAGACCAATCCCCATGAGACCTCCTGGGGTGTGTCCACCCGTCTCATCGGCGGCATCATTATGACCCACGGTGACAACAACGGCCTGGTCCTGCCTCCCAAGGTGGCGCCCATTCAGGTGATCATCCTGCCCATCGCCCAGCATAAGCCCGGCGTTCTGGAGGCAGCGGGAGAGATCAAGGACCGCCTTGTCAATGCGGGCCTGCGTGTCAAGCTGGACGATTCTGACAACTCCATGGGCTGGAAGTGCGCCGAGTACGAAATGAAGGGCGTTCCCCTGCGGGTGGAGTGTGGCCCCCGTGACCTGGAGAACGGGGAAGTGGTGCTGGTCCGCAGAAACGACGGCGAGAAGACCGTGGTGAAGCTGGAAGACCTGGAAGCTGCTGTTGCCCAGCAGCTGGAACTGGTGCACCAGGGTATGTTCGCCAAGGCAAAGAAGAACCTGGACGAGCACATCTACGAGGCCCATTCCCTGGAAGAGGCCAAGCGCCTGCAGGAGGAAAACGGCGGCTTCATCAAGACCATGTGGTGCGGCGAGCTGGAGTGCGAGCTGAAGATGAAGGAGCAGGCCGGCATGTCGTCCCGCTGCATGCCCTTTGCCCAGGAGAATCTGGGAGATGTGTGCCCCATCTGCGGCAAACCCGCCAAGAAGATGATCCTTTGGGGCGTGGCTTACTAATAGCATATAATAAAAACCCACCTGCTTACAGGTGGGTTTTTTATTTTAAGAACCGGGGTATGATCTCGTGCTCAATCACATATGCCACTTTGTCCAGCTCTTCCTGAGTGGTATCTCTGCACAGGGAGATCCGGAAAGAGCCGTCGATCACCTCGGGGGAGAGCCCCATGGCGGTCATTACATGACTGCGGTGTCCCTTGGCGCAGGCAGAGCCTGCGGACACGCAAATGCCGGCATCCTGCAAAAGGTTGATGCTATTTTGTGTGGGTACGCCTGGAATAGCGACGGAGAGGATGTGGGGCGCTTCGTGAGTGCCGTTAACAGTCACTCCATCAAGTTTACATAACTTTTCTGCCAGACTTTCCAGCAAAGCTTTTTCCCGCGTGGAATCCTCCCGGAAGGTCTTGCCTACGGCCTCGCAGGCAGCGGCAAAACCGAAGATGGCGGGCGTGCCTTCCGTGCCGCTGCGGAAACCGGATTCCTGCCCGCCGCCCAGCAGCAGGGGAGGGAATGACTTCAGTCGGGGACTGATATACAGCGCGCCTGCCCCTTTTGGACCGTGGACTTTGTGGCCGGAGACGGAAATGAGATCCGCTCCCAGGGTTTTGGCGGCGAAGGGGATCTTCAAAAAGGCCTGCACCGCGTCGGTATGGAAGATGGCGTCGGGGGAGAGCTTGTGGGTGAGCTTGGCCATTTGGGAGATGGGCATCACAGCGCCGGTCTCGTTGTTGACCATCATAACGGATACCAGCACCGTGTCTTTTCTCAGCGCCTCTTTCAGTGCGTCCGCAGAGATGTTTCCGAGATTATCCGGCTGGAGATAGGTGATTTCAAAGCCTTGATGCTCCAACTCGTTCATACACCGCAGTACGGCGGGATGCTCAATGGCAGTGGTGATGATATGGCGGTTGCGCTTGCCGAACCGCTTCACCGTTCCCATAATGGCCCAGTTGTCGGCTTCCGTACCGCCGGAGGTGAAGAACACCCGATCCGGCTCAGCGCCCATGGCGGCGGCAACCTTTGCCCGGGCAGTCCGCAGCTGCCGGGCGGCCTCGATTCCGAAACCGTACAGGGCGCTGGGATTGGCCCAGCCTTCTGTCAAAGCCAGAGTCATCGCCTCCACCGCTTCCCTGCAGGGCTTGGTGGTGGCGGAATTGTCCAAATAGATCATATTTCTCACTTTCCTACGCAAAATCGTTCAAAGATCCGTGCGGTAATGTCCTCCCGAACGGTATTGCCGGTCACTTCCCCCATAGCCTCCATAGCGGCTTCCACATCGGTGAGCACCGCATCGGGGGTCTGCCCCAGTTTCAGTCCCTGCAGTGCCTCCAGCATAGAACTGTAGGCTCTGCGGATGGCGTCATACTGGCGGGGATTGGTCAGAACAGAGCCGTCGCAGGGGGTGTCATTTGCAAACATCACATCCACTGCGTCTGCCAGCTGGTCAATTCCCTCGCCGGTCTTGGTAGAGATACAGATCACCTGCATAAAGGGCAGGTCAGAGGGCTGCACAACGGTCTTCAGATCCGTTTTGTTAATCAGAGCGATGGCATTATCCGCTTCCAGACAGACATCGATCACTTCCCGGTCTTCGTCGGTCAACGGCGCAGAGCCGTCGCAAACAAACAGCACAAGATCCGCTTCCTCCACGGCCTTCCGGGAGCGCTCCACGCCGATGGCCTCGATCCGGTCGTCGGTCTGCCGGATACCTGCGGTATCGATCAGCCGCAGGCGGGTAGCGCCCAGCATTACGGATTCTTCCACAGTGTCCCGGGTAGTGCCGGCGATCTCTGTGACGATCACCCGCTCATAGCCGGCAAGGGCATTCAAGAGGCTGGATTTACCCACATTGGGTTTGCCTACGATGGCGGCGGAAACGCCCTGCTTCAAAATGCGGCCCTGGCCATAGGTCTGCAGCAGCTCGTAAAGGGACTTCGCGTGACTCCGCAGAACGGTGCTGTAGCGGTCCAAACCGAAATCCTCAATGTCCTCGTCGGGATAGTCCAGCACCGCGTGGAAATGGCTGCACAGATCTGTCAGATCCCGGTAAATGGGGGAAAGCTTTTTTTGCAGTCTGCCGCCCACTTGCCCTGCGGCATTGGCGGCGGCATCGGCGGTCTCCGCCTCGATCAGATCAATGACGGCTTCCGCCTGGGTCAGATCCAGCTGCCCGTTCAAAAAGGCCCGCTTGGTGAACTCACCCCGCTTGGCAGGTACTGCGCCGGCGGCAAAGAGCGCGTTCAGTCCCTCTGCCAAAACGGCAGGTGAACCGTGACAGTGAAACTCCACCGTGTCTTCGCCGGTGTATGTGTGGGGCGCTCGGGTGTACACGGCCATGCATTGGTCAATGACCCGCCCCTGGCTGTCCTGCAATGTGCCCAGCACCAGCTTCCGGTTGGGCGCTTCCCAAAGGGGCAGACCGCTGTTGAGGGAAAAAACCTTGCCGGCAACTCGGGCGCAGTTATCCCCGCTCAGCCGCAGGATGCCGATGGCGCTCACCTGATTGCCGGTGGAGATGGCAGCGATCACAGAAGACATGGAAAAACCTCCAAAATGATACAGTACTCCTACTATATCACTTTCTTTTGTAAAATGCAATTATAAACAGCCCATATTTGGGTATGCTATCCAAGGGTGATGATGTGGAACAACTGTCCTATACCGGCAAACTGACCGATGAAAATATCACAAATATTTTTCGGGATGCGGCGGATTTTATCCGCAGAGAGCTGCGATGCGGTGACCACACCCTGTATGCCTACGCCATTGACGGGCTGATCGCGTCTGCTTATGCTTCCGACTATATTTTCAAACCAATTACCCAGCATTTGCGCGGCGATACCATGCAATCGCTGTATCGGGGCGCGCTGGACGGAATGATTTACAATAATGTCGCAAAAGCCTGTGAGGATCTGAATACTGTGGCGCTGCTGCTGGTAAACGGCTTTTGCGTCGTGCTGTTTCCGGGCGTGGGTGCGGTAGGTTATGAGGTAAGAACTCCGGATAAACGGGGAACTTCCGCGCCCGAAGTAGAGAATACGGTAAAGGGCGCAAAAGACGCTTTTGTGGAGACGATCCGCTCCAATACCAGCTATGTCCGCCGCCATCTCCGTTCCCCGGATCTGCGGCTTTATGAAACCCAGGTGGGCAAACGGAGCTTGACCAATGTGAGCGTCCTTTGGCTGGAGGGTATTACCAATCCAGTCCTCGTGGAGAGAATGAAAGCCCGCCTATCCCAAATTGATATTGATGGTCTCATCAACCCTTCCGCAGTGGAGGAGTATGTCACCGGCTCCCGGACGACAGCGTTTCCTCTGCTGCAATATACCGAGCGGTCTGACCGCTTCTGCCAGGGACTGCTGGACGGAAGAGTGGGACTGCTGGTGGACGGATTGCCCTTGGGTTATCTGGCGCCTGCGGATCTGATGTATTTGATGGAGAGTCCGGAGGACCGGGGCAGGGATTATATCGGGGCCTCGGCGGTGCGTGTCCTGCGATACCTGGCGCTGCTGACAGGCTTGCTGCTGCCGGGCTTGTATATTGCCCTTGCGGCCTACCATCAGGCGCTGCTCCCCCTGCCGCTGCTGGTTTCCATTATTGAGAGCAAACAAAATGTCCCCTTTACCACGACATCGGAGGTACTTGGTCTTTTGATCGCCTTCGAGCTGCTGCAGGAATCCGGCATCCATTTGCCGCAGGCCATCGGGCAGTCCGTGTCTGTGATCGGCGGCATCGTGGTGGGTACTGCGGCGGTGGAGGCCGGAATCATATCCCCTGTGGCGCTGATCGCGGTGTCCGTGGCGGGGATCTGCGGCTTTGTGCTGCCCAACCGGGACCTGGCGAATGCCTTGCGGGTGTGGCGGTTTGGGATAGCAGCATTGTCAGCGGTAGGGGGACTGTACGGAACAGCGGCGGGTCTTGCTATCCTACTGATCCATTTGGCGGGGCTCAAATGCCTGGGAGTGTCCTACCTGTCCCGTACCGGCAGACTCCTGCGGCGCAGACTGGAAAAGACAAAGTTCCGCAGCGAAAAGCTGCACCCCCTGGACAGGAGGAATCAGGCTTGAGAAAAGTTATTTACCTTGCAATCCTGCTGTCTCTTCTGTTCGCGCCCCTTAAGCGGGTGGAGATCGCAAACCTAATGCCCATAGAGGCGGTGGCGGTCTATTTGGACGGGGAGGGTGTGGTGCTGGAGACCGACACTGCCCATACCGGCAAGGGAGAAACGGTCACGCAGGCGCTGGAAGAGCTGAAGAAAAACGCGTCCAAAGTGGTCTATCTGGATACGGCCCGCTACCTGCTGGTGGCAGAGAACGCAGTCGGTCAGGTGGACAGCTTGCGACAGTATCTGAAACCATCGGTGCGGGTTTGCGTGTGCGAGGCCGAAGGAATGGTAAAAGATGCGCTGGAATATGTGGAAATCCATCAAAAACCACCAAAGCTGCGGGACTGGACGGGGGTAAATTACAGCGCTTAACACAAAAAGAAAAAAAGTGAAAAAAGTTCTTGACAAGGGGGTATAGCTATGCTAGAATGAACAGGCTCACCGCGCAGAGGGGAGCGGTATGTACCTTGTAAATTGAATAACGCAAAGACGAACAAATAACACCTTGGACAATTGATTTA